>NZ_LIQR01000248.1 GCF_001418575.1 Peterkaempfera griseoplana | reverse complement strand
GGGTGCGGGCGGCGCTGCGGGCCGCCCAGGTCTGCAGCCTGGCCGTGACGGGACCCACCAGCAGGGTCACGGGCAGGTCGGCGACCCGGTCGTGCAGCCGCTCGGTGAGCACCTCGCGGTCCCGGTCGGCGCCCAGTTCGGCGCCCAGCCACTTCAGCTCGTCGGCGACGGGGTCGGTGGCGCGGCGGTCCAGCACCTTGCGGAAGGACCTGAGGGCGCTGCGCAGCCGGCGGGTGGCGACCCGCATCTGGTGCACCGAGTCGGGCTGGTCGCGGCGGACGGCGGCGTCCAGGGCGACCAGCCGGCCGATGTGCTCGGCGAGGTGGGCGAGCACGGCGTCGCCCGCGGTGGGCCCGTCGGCCTCCTGCGGAGGGTGGCCGGGGCGCTGTCCGGTGGAGCCTGTGCCGAGGGCGCGGGCGAGTTTGGAGGACGATCCGCTGCGCCGCAGTCCTGCGCCGGCCAGTCGGCGCTCCACGGTGTCCAGCAGGTCGGGGGAACCCGCGGCGAGTTCCACCTCCACCTCGGACCACTCCAGTACCGCTGCCTCGGCGGGGGCTGCGGGGCCCAGCCGGTGGGCTTCGACCTGGTCGTGGGAGACCTCGGCCAGCGGACGGCCGTCGGCGTCGTCGAGGGTGCACACGTCGCGGACGCTGACCAGGCGTACCACCGGCTGCAGCTCCCGGCCCCTGGTGCGGGCGCGGACCAGGGAGGCGAGCTCCTCGGGCACGGCGGTGCCCTCGCCCAGCGGCAGCCGCAGCTCCTCCCGGGTGTCGGGGCCCAAGGGCAGCTTGAGATGCCAGCCGGCGTCCGCTCCGCCGGTGCGGCGGCGCAGGGTGACGCCCTGGGCGACCAGGCTCAGGTCCGCGGTGTCGTAGTAGGTGGCGTCCAGGGTGGCGGTGCCGTGGGGGGTGACCGCGGCCACGCCTCTGATGCCGTCCAGCGGGGGCAGTCCCACGGTCCCGTCGGCGGCCTCGTACTTGCGCTCGGTCTCTCGCACCGTGTCAGCCATGCCCAGCGCCTGCCCCGCCTGGGGGCGGATGCCACCTCCGGCTTTCCGCCGGGCACGGGTGGGTGCGCCGGCGGGCGGGCGGCGACGGGGCCGCTGGGACCCGAGGGACGTACGGGGCAGCTGGGGCGGGTCAGGCGGAGAGGGGGCGTTGCATCCGTACCGACTGGAGCAGCCCGATGCCGATCCAGACGGCGAACATCGATGAGCCGCCGTAGCTGACGAACGGCAGCGGCAGTCCGGCCACCGGCATGATGCCGAGGGTCATTCCCACGTTCTCGAAGGCCTGGAAGGCGAACCAGGAGACCACCCCGGCGGCCACCACGGTCCCGTAGAGGTCGCCGGCCTGCCGGGCGATGCGGCAGGCCCGCCACATCACGACGCCGAGCAGCAGCAGGATCAGCCCGGCCCCGACGAAGCCCAGCTCCTCGCCGGCGACGGTGAAGATGAAGTCGGTCTGCTGCTCGGGCACGAACTGGCCGGTGGTCTGGGTGCCGTGGAAGAGTCCCTTGCCCAGCAGGCCCCCGGAGCCGATGGCGATCCTGGCCTGGTTGGTGTTGTAGCCCACCCCCGCCGGGTCCAGTGCGGGGTTGGCGAAGGCGGCGAAGCGGTCGATCTGGTACTGGCTCAGCAGTTTGAGCCGCCAGACCGCCACCGCTCCGCCGACCCCGGCCGAGATCAGCCCGACCACCCAGCGGTTGGGTGCCCCGGAGGCGAGCAGGACGCCGAGCACGATGACCACCATCACCATCACCGAGCCCAGGTCGGGCATCATCATGATGATGCCCATCGGGATGGCGGCCAGGATCAGCGCCTGGAGCACGGTGCGGTGGTCGGGGGTCTCCCGCTCCCCCGCGTCCACCCGGGCGGACAGCAGCACCGCCATGCCGAGGATGATGGTGACCTTGGCGAACTCCGACGGCTGGATGGAGAAGCCTCCGCCCAGCACAATCCAGTTGCGGTTGCCGTTGATGGTGGCGCCGAGCGGGGTCAGCACCGAGAGCAGCACCAGCAGCGACAGCACATAGAGGAACGGCACGGCCGTCCGCAGCCGCAGATGCCCTATCGCGATCACCGCTCCGAAGAGGGCCAGACCGATCAGCAGGTTGACCAGGTGGCGCAGCAGGAAGTACTCGGGGTCGCCGTGGTTGAGGTCGGTGCGGTTGCGGGTCGCCGACCAGACGAGCAGCGAGCTGCCCAGGGAGAGCGCCAGGGCGCAGAGCAGCAGCACCCAGTCCATCCGCCGCAGCGGGGAGTCCCGGTGGAGCAGCCGCTGGACGGTGTTGCGCCGGGGGGCGAGCCTGACGGCGCGGTAGGACGAGGAGAGGCCGCTCATGCGAGGCTCCTGGGCTGCCGGGGGTCGGCCCACAGTTCGTTGCGGTAGGGGGGCAGGGCCGCGGCTCCGGCGAAGCCTCCGCCGAGGGCGCCGCCCGCCGGGGAGGCGAAGGTGTCGGCGGGGGTGGTGTACGCGGTCTTCACCACGGCGCTGCCGTCGGGGTTGAACTTGGGCAGCGAGGACTGGGGCTTGGGCAGCAGGGCGAGCTTGGGGTCGACCTTGCCGTCCTTGACGCCGTACAGGCCCTCGTAGATCTTGCGGATGGCGTCACCCGAACCGCCGGAGCCGGTGCCGCCCTGGGAGATGGTCATGACGACCGCGTAGTCGTCGCTGTAGGTGTCCAGCCAGGAGGTGGTCTGCTTGCCGGCGACCTCCGCGGTACCGGTCTTGGCGTGCAGCTGGATCTTGTCCTGCGGCCAGCCGGCGCTGGTGAACTTCCAGGCGGCGGTGCCCTCGGTGATCACGCCCGCGGTGGCCTGGTTGATGTACGCCAGGGTCTGCTTGCTGTCCGGGAGCCTGCCGTTGACGACGGGCTTGATGTCGCGTACCAGCTTGCCGTCGGGTCCGAGGACGGCCTTGGCGAGGGCGGGCTGGTAGAGGGTGCCGCCGTTGGCGAGCGCCGAGTAGACGCGGGCCATCTGGATGGGGGTGACCAGGGTGTCGCCCTGTCCGATGGCGTAGTTGACGGAGTCACCGGCGCGCATCACATAGCCGTCGACGCAGTTCTCCTTGGCGATCTGGGTGGCCAGGTCGGTCTTGGGGCTGTTCTTGAGGGCGCACCAGGCGTCGTGGTTGGCGTTGTAGTAGTCCTGCTTCCACTTGCGGTCCGGGATGCGCCCGGCGACCTCGCTGGGCAGGTCGATGCCGGTCTTGGCGCCGAGGCCGAACTGGTGGGCCGTCTTGTAGAACCAGTCCTTGGGGTGCTTGGGCTTGATGCCGCCGTCCTTCAGCCACTGGTCGTAGGAGATGCCGTAGAAGACGGTGTCGCACGAGACCTCGAGCGCCTTCTCCAGGGTGATGGGGCCGAAGCTCTCACCCTCGAAGTTCTTGAAGGTGCGGCCGCCGATGACCATGGCGGGCGAGCAGAGGTAGTGCCCGTTCAGCGAGTAGCCGGCCTGGACCGCCGCCGAGGTGGAGACCACCTTGAAGGTCGAGCCGGGGGCCGACAGGCCCTGGATGGCCCGGTTGAGCAGGGGGTAGTTGGACTTCTTCTCGGTGAGGTTGCGGTAGTCCTTGGCCGAGATGCCGCCGACCCAGAGGTTGGGGTCGTAGCTGGGCGCGCTGGCCATGGCGATGATCCGGCCGGTGTGCACGTCCATGACGACCGCGGCGCCGGAGTCGGCCTTGTAGAAGCTGTGGCTGTTGGTGTCCCAGACCTTGCGGGCGTCCTTCATGGCGCCCAGCAGCTGCTTCTCCACCAGGCTCTGCACCCTGGAGTCGATGCTGGTCACCACGTTGTTGCCGGGGACGGCCGGGGTGGTGCCGGCGCTGCCGATCACCCGGCCGAGGTTGTCGACCTCCAGCCGGTTGACGCCGGTGGTGCCGCGCAGGTCGTCGTCGTAGACGGACTCCAGGCCGGCCCGGCCGATCTGGTCGGCGGGCTGGTACTTCTCCCGGCCGGTCCTGTTCTGGGAGTTCTTGACCTCCTCGTCGGTGACCGGCGAGAGGTAGCCGAGGACCTGGGCGGCGTTGGCGCCCGACGGGGCGGGGTACTGGCGCAGTGCGGTGGGCTGGGCGGTGACTCCGGGGAAGTCCTCGCGGCGTTCCATTATCTGCATGGCCTGCTGCGTGGTGGCGTCCGTGGTGACCGGGATGGGCTGGTACGGGGAGCCGTTCCAGCAGGGCTTGGGGGTCTGCGCGTTGCACAGCCGCACCTTGTCGTGGACGTCCTGCGCCGACATGCCGAGCACTCCGGCGAGCCGGGCCAGCACCGCCTTGCCGCCGTCCTTCTGCTGCAGCAGCGCGGTGCGGCTGACGGAGACCACGAGTTTGGTGGTGTTGCCGGCCAGCACCCGTCCGTCGGCGTCCAGGATCTCGCCGCGGACCGCCGGCTCGACCACCTCGCGGATGTGGTTCTGCGAGGCGGCCGCGGTGTACTCCTGGCCGTTGCGGATCTGCAGGTACCAGAGGCGGCCCCCGAGGGTCGCCAGCAGGGACAGCACCAGGACCTGGAGCACCACCAGGCGGATCGTCACCCGCCGGGTGCGGCCGGTCTCCGGGATGTTGGACACTCAACGCTCCTGTGGGTGGGTGCGGAGGTTTGCGGCGGTGGCGTTCACGGGCGCTTGACGAGGCCGGGCGACCGGTTCTTCCGTTTGCCGTACGCGGCGGAACGGGCGTAGCCGGACACGGTGCCCAGCGCCGAGCCGCCGACCCCGCTGCCGGTGGTGACCACCTGGTCCGGGTCGCCGCGGCGGGCCAGCGCCATCACCCCGGGCACCACGAAGGGCGCCAGCAGCACGTCGTACACCAGGGCGGTGAGGATCAGTCCGACCAGGCCGACGTGGCGGGCGGCGGTGTCCCCCACCAGGGCGCCCACGGCCGCGTACAGCAGGGTGGAGGCGACCGCGGCGACGGCGACGACCAGCAGCGGGCCGGTGACCGACTTCAGGCGGCGGCTCTCCGGGCGGGCCAGTCCGGCGGCGTAGCCGAGGATGCAGAGCACCAGGGCGTAGCGGCCGATGGCGTGGTCGGAGGGCGGTGCCAGGTCGGCGAGCAGGCCGGCGGCGAAGCCGACGATGCAGCCGCCGACGGGGCCGTAGACCAGTCCGAGGCCGAGCACCACCAGCAGCATCAGGTCGGGGACGGCGCCGGGGAGCTGCAGCCGGGCCAGCACGCTGACCTGGAGGACCAGAGCCACCACGATGAGGACCGCGGGGAGCAGTACGCGGGTGAGGCGCATCGTCAGCCCTTCTTCTTCGTGGTGGCGACGGACTTGGGCTTGGTCGCCGGGGGCGTCGCCGGGGCGGTCCTGGGCTTGGGCGGCAGCACCGTGTCACGGGGGTCGGTGCGGGGCTCCTCGACCACCACGCCGACCAGATCCAGTTTGGTGAAGGAGACGAAGGGCTGCACCATGACGGTCTTGGTGAGTTCGCCCGGGGTGGGCTCCACGTAGGAGACGGTGCCGACCGGAACGCCGGGGACGAAGGGGCGGCCCTTCTGCGAGCCGAACGTCACCAGCCGGTCGCCGCGCTTGACCTGGGCCCGGCCGTTGAGCAGCTGGACCTTCATCTGGCGGGTGCCCTGACCGGTGGCGAAGCCGATCTCGTCGCTGCCCTCCAGACGGGTGCCGACGGTGAAGTCGGGGTCCGAGGCGAGCAGCACGGTCGCGGTGGTGTGGCCGACGGTGGTGACCCGCCCGACCAGGCCGTCGCCGTTGATGACGGTCATGTCGCGGGCGACGCCGTCGTCGCTGCCGGCGTCGATGGTGATGGTCCAGGAGAAGCCCTGGGCCGCTCCTATGGCGATGACCTGGGCGGCCTTGATGGCGTACTGGCCGGAGCCGGCCGTCTTCAGCAGGCTGTCCAGCTGCTTGACGCGGCTGCCGGCCATGTCGGAGGAGGCCAGCCGCTGCTTGAGGACGGCGTTCTGACGCTCCAGAGCGTGGATGCGGTTCTGGTGGGAACCCGCGTCGCGGATCGCCCTGACGCCGTCGGCCACCGGGTTGACGGCGGAGGCCACGGCCTTCTCGACCGGGCCGAGCACGGTCGAGGCGGCGTCGCGGGCGCCGTTCAGCGGCGAGTCGTCACCGCCCCGGATGTCGACGGTGATCAGGGCGAAGGCGATGGCCACCAGCAGGATGAGCAGCAGCCGGCTCTCTCGTGTGTCCCTCACGGTGCTCGGACGAGCCCTTCGTCTCTCGGGTCGGCCCGGGGCGCCGCCGGGGCCCTGCGGCCCGGCCGGCGGTCACCACCGGTTTGGGCTAACGACGCGGCTGCGAGTCCAGGACCTGCTGCAGTGCCTCGAACTCCTCGACGCACTTGCCGGAGCCGAGCGCCACCGAGTCCAGCGGGTTCTCCGCGATGTGGATCGGCATGCCGGTCTCCCGGCGCAGCCGCTCGTCCAGGCCGCGCAGCAGGGCGCCGCCGCCGGTGAGGACGATGCCGCGGTCCATGATGTCGCCGGCCAGCTCGGGCGGGCACTGGTCGAGGGTGGTCTTCACCGCGTCGATGATCGAGTTCACCGGCTCGTCGATGGCTGTCCTGACCTCGGCCGCGGAGATGACCACGGTCTTGGGGAGTCCGCTGACCAGGTCGCGGCCGCGGATCTCGGCGTGCTCTTCCTTCTCCAGCTCGCTGCCGTAGGCGGAGCCGATGGACATCTTGATCTGCTCGGCGCTGCGCTCGCCCAGCAGCAGCGAGTACTCCTTCTTGATGTGCTGGACGATGGCGTTGTCCAGCTCGTCGCCGGCGACCCGGATGGACTGCGCGGTGACGATGCCGCCCAGCGAGATCACGGCGACCTCGGTGGTGCCGCCGCCGATGTCGACCACCATGTTGCCGGTGGCCTCGTGGACCGGCAGTCCGGCGCCGATCGCCGCGGCCATCGGCTCCTCGATGATGTGCACCTGGCGCGCACCGGCCTGCGAGGAGGCCTCGATGACGGCGCGGCGCTCGACACCGGTGATGCCGCTGGGGACGCAGACCACGACCCGCGGGCGGGCCAGGTAGCGGCGGCGGTGGATCTTGAGGATGAAGTAGCGGAGCATCCGCTCGGTGATCTCGAAGTCGGCGATCACCCCATCCTTCAGCGGACGGATGGCCACGATGTTGCCGGGGGTCCGGCCGATCATCTTCTTGGCCTCGGCACCCACCGCGAGGATGCCGCCGGTGTTGGTGTTCACCGCCACGACCGAGGGTTCGTTGAGGACGATGCCCCGGCCCCTGACGTACACCAGCGTGTTGGCAGTGCCGAGGTCGACAGCCATGTCACGGCCGATGAACGACATGTTGTTCGCCATGGGATCAGGGGGCCTTCCCGAACTCGAGGGTGGGGGTGGCAGGCGGTGCTGGACAGCCGTGCCGACATGCTGCGTCACCGGCGTCGCCGCACCGGGCGGGCAGCTCGCGAGCCGTCCCCCATCGTAGCCACGCCCGCATCGGGGGCGTCTACGCACACCGGTCCACCCATTGTCGGTGTGTGAGGAGCCTTCTCATGGGATTGGACGCCGTGTCGGTGCCCGTAGTTCCAGGTAGGACGATCGTTCCGACGGATCATGGGTCCGGCTCGGGGACGGGCCGGCCAGGGGCACGGGGAACCGCGCGGCCGGCCACCCGAGGAGGTGCACGGTCGGTCGCGCGGTTCCCCCGCGCCCCTGGTGATACGCGGCTACCCGGCTTGCGCGGGATCAGGCCTGGGCGGGGAAGAAAATCTTGATCTCGCGCTCGGCGGAGGCCTCGGAGTCCGAGGCGTGGATCAGGTTCTCCCGGGTGATGGTGGCGAAGTCGCCGCGGATGGTGCCCGGTCCGGCCGCGATGGGGTCGGTCGCCCCGGCCAGCGCGCGGATGCCCTCGATCACCCGCTCGCCCTCGACGATCATGGCGACGGACGGCCCGGAGGCCATGAACTCCAGCAGCGGCTCGTAGAACGGCCGGCCCACGTGCTCGGCGTAGTGCTGCTCCAGCGTGGCCCGGTCGAAGGTGCGCAGCTCCAGCGCGGTGATGACCCAGTCCGCCTTCCGCTCGATGCGGCTGACGAGTTCACCGATCAGACCACGGCGGACACAGTCGGGCTTGAGGAGGACAAGGGTGCGCTGCGACACGGGACGGCTCCAGGGAAAAACGGGTGTCAGGAAGGCTTCAGCGAAGGTTACCCGGCCGGGGTGAGCGCCTGAGCACGGGCGGCCTTGATCGCGTCGATCTTCCGCCCGTAGTGCACCGAGCACCACCACAGGCCCGCGAAGACCGCGCCCAGCCCGTACATGGCGGGGACCACGACGCCCGAGGCGACCAGGCCGAGCTGGAGCGCCCAGCCGAGGGCCACCCCGCCCCGGCGGCCCAGCATGCCGCAGAGCAGCACGCAGAGCACCATGGCGACGCCGCTGACAGCCCACAGGGAGCCGTGCGGGACGTCGGACAGCCGCATCGCGACCAGGGCGGCGAAGAGGATGACCAGGGCCTCGCCGATGAGGGTGGAGGAGCACAGGGTGCGCACGGTTGACGGCCTCTCAGTTCCGGTTGCGGCCGAGGAGGATGCGGGCCTCGCCCACGGTGATGACCGAGCCGGTGACCAGCACCCCGGCCCCGCCCAGGTCCCCCTCCTCCTCGGCGAGCGCCACGGCGGCGTCCACGGCGTCGTCCAGCCGCGGCTCCACCTGCACCCGGTCGGCGCCGAACACCTCGACGGCCAGGGCGGCGAGTTCGTCCACCGGCATGGCCCGGCGGGTGGAGTTCCGGGTCACCACGACCTCGGCGAGGATCGGCTCGAAGGCCTCCAGCACCCCGCGGACGTCCTTGTCGCCGCTGGTGCCGATCACCCCGACCAGCCGGGTGAAGCCGAAGGACTCGCTGATCGCCTCCACCGTGGCCTGGGCTCCGGCCGGGTTGTGGGCGGCGTCCAGCAGCACGGTGGGGCTGCGGCGGACCACCTCCAGCCGGCCCGGCGAGGTGGTGCCGGCGAAGGCCCGGCGCACCTTGTCGATGTCCAGCGGCTCGCTGTGCGTACTGCCCACGCCGAAGAACGCCTCCACGGCGGCCAGCGCCAGCGCGGCGTTCTGCGCCTGGTGGGCGCCGTGCAGCGGCAGGAAGACGTCCTCGTAGGTGTGGCCGCCCAGGCCGCGCAGGGTCACCAGCTGCCCCCCGACCGCCAGGTCGCGGTGGAGCACGCCGAACTCCATGCCCTCCCGGGCCACGGTGGCGTCCACCTCCACCGCGCGCCGCAGGATGGTCTCGGCGGCGTCCAGCGGCTGCTGGGAGACGACCGCGAGGGTGCCCTTCTTGATGATCCCGGACTTCTCCACCGCGATCTCGCCCGGTGTGGTGCCCAGCTTGTCGGTGTGGTCCAGGGCGATCGGGGTGATCACCGCGACCACGGCGTCCACCACGTTGGTCGCGTCCCAGGCGCCGCCCATGCCCACCTCGACCACGGCGGCGTCCACCGGGGCGTCGGCGAAGGCCGCGTACGCCATGGCGGTGATCACCTCGAAGAAGGAGAGCGCGATCGGCTGCGTCTCGTCGACCATGCCGACGTACGGGGCGATGTCGCGGTAGGTCTCCACGAAGCGCTCGGGGGAGATCGGCGCGCCGTCCAGGCTGATGCGCTCGGTGATCGACTCCACGTGCGGGCTGGTGTAGCGGCCGGTGCGCAGCTCGAAGGCGAGCAGCAGCTGCTCCACCATCCGGGCGGTGGAGGTCTTGCCGTTGGTTCCGGTGATGTGGATCGCCGGGTACGAGCGCTGCGGGTGGCCGAGGATGTCCACCAGCCGGGCGATGCGGGTGAGCGAGGGCTCCAGCTTGTTCTCCGGCCAGCGGTTCAGCAGCTCGGCCTCCACCTCCCGGAGCGCGGCCAGGGCGTCGTCTGCGGAGGGGCGGTCGGGGGTCTTGCGGGACTTGTCGCTCACCCCTCCAGTCTACGGAGCCGCAGCGGCCGCACCGTGCCGCCCCCGGGCGCGCCGGAGGCCGCCCCGCGGACGGGGCGGCCTCCGGTCGGTGCCCGCGCCCGCGGGGCCCG
The DNA here is from genome assembly GCF_001418575.1 of Peterkaempfera griseoplana. Classification (GTDB taxonomy): domain Bacteria; phylum Actinomycetota; class Actinomycetes; order Streptomycetales; family Streptomycetaceae; genus Peterkaempfera; species Peterkaempfera griseoplana. The sequence goes on along the minus strand of NZ_LIQR01000248.1, from coordinate 14,249 downwards.
CGATCAGCCCTGGGGATCAGGCCCGTGGATCAGGCCTGCGGGAGCCGGTCCAGCTGCGCGGTGATCCGGGCGATGTCGGCCTGTGCGGCCTCCAGGCGCACCCGGATCTTGGCCACGACCTCGTCGGGCGCCTTGGCGAGGAAGCCCTCGTTGCCCAGCTTGGCCTGCGTCTGCTTCTCCTCCTTCTCCGCCACAGAGAGGTCCTTCTGCAGCCGCTTGCGCTCGGCGGCCACGTCGATGGCACCGGAGAGGTCCAGCGACACGGTCGCGCCCGCGACCGGCAGCGAGGCGGTGGCGTGGAAGCCGTCACCGGCCGGCTGGAGGCGCAGCAGCGCCCGGATGGCGTCCTCGTGGACGGGCAGCGGGGTGCCCGCCAGCTCCAGCCGGGCCGGGACCCGCTGTCCGGGCTTGAGGCCCTGGTCGGCGCGGAACCGGCGGACCTCGGTGACCAGCTGCTGCAGGGTGGCGATCTCCGCCTCCGCGGACGGGTCGCGGAAGCCCCGGTCGGACGGCCACTCGGCGACCACCACGGACTCGCGGCCGGTGAGGGTCGTCCACAGGGTGTCGGTGACGAACGGCACCACGGGGTGCAGCAGCCGCAGCGTCACATCGAGCACCTCGCCCAGCACCCGGCGGGAGGCGTCGGCCGCGGGGCCGCCCTTGGCCAGGGTGGTCTTGGACAGCTCGACGTACCAGTCGAAGACCTCGTCCCAGGCGAAGTGGAAGAGGGTGTCGGAGAGCTTGGCGAACTGGTAGTCGTCGTAGTAGCCGTCCGCCTCGGCGACGGTGACGTTGAGCCGGGAGAGGATCCAGCGGTCGGCGGCGGAGAGGTCCTCCAGCTCCGGCAGCGGGCCCTCCACGGTGGCGCCGTTCATCAGGGCGAAGCGGGTGGCGTTCCAGATCTTGTTGCAGAAGTTCCGGGAACCCTGCACCCAGTCCTCACCGATCGGCACATCGGTGCCCGGGTTGGCACCGCGGGCCAGGGTGAAGCGCACCGCGTCGGAGCCGTAGGCGTCCATCCAGTCCAGCGGGTCCACCACATTGCCGAAGGACTTGGACATCTTCTTGCCGAACTGGTCGCGGACCAGGCCGGTGAGGGCGATGGTGTGGAACGGCGCCACCCCGTCCATGGCGTACAGACCGAACATCATCATCCGGGCGACCCAGAAGAAGATGATGTCGTGGCCGGTCAGCAGCACGTCGGTGGGGTAGAACTTCGCCAGGTCCGGGGTGGCCTCCGGCCAGCCCAGGGTGGAGAACGGCCACAGGCCGGAGGAGAACCAGGTGTCCAGGACGTCGGGGTCCTGACGCCAGCCCTCACCGGACGGCGGCTGCTCGTCGGGTCCGACGCAGACCACCTCGCCGTCCGGGCCGTACCAGACGGGGATGCGGTGGCCCCACCACAACTGGCGCGAGATGCACCAGTCGTACATGTTGTCCACCCAGTCGAAGTACCGCTTGGACATCTCCTCGGGGTGGATGCGCACCCGGCCGTCGCGCACCGCGTCGCCCGCCGCCTGCGCCAGCGGGCCGACCTTGACCCACCACTGCATGGAGAGCCGCGGCTCCACGGTGGTCCTGCAGCGGGAGCAGTGGCCGACGGCGTGCATGTACGGGCGCTTCTCGGCGACGATGCGGCCCTGCTCGCGCAGGGTGCCCACCACCGCGTCCCGGGCCTCGTAGCGGTCCAGCCCGAGGAACGGGCCGTGCACGGTGACCCTGGCGTTCTCGTCCATCATGGTGACGGCGGGCAGGTCGTGGCGGCGGCCGATCTCGAAGTCGTTGGGGTCGTGGGCCGGGGTGACCTTGACCGCGCCGGTGCCGAACTCCGGGTCGACATGGGCGTCCGCCACCACCGGGATCCGGCGGTCCGTCAGCGGCAGCGGGATGGTCCTGCCCACCAGGTGGGCGTAGCGCTCGTCGTCCGGGTGGACCGCGACGGCGGTGTCACCGAGCATGGTCTCGGCCCGGGTGGTGGCCACCACGATGGACTCGTCGCCGTCGCCGTAGCGGATGGAGACCAGCTCGCCGGCGCTCTCCTCGTGCTCGACCTCGATGTCGGAGAGCGCGGTGAGGCAGCGCGGGCACCAGTTGATGATGCGCTCGGCCCGGTAGATCAGGCCGTCGTCGAAGAGCCGCTTGAAGATGGTCTGGACGGCCTTGGAGAGGCCCTCGTCCATGGTGAAGCGCTCACGGCTCCAGTCCACACCGTCGCCGAGACGGCGCATCTGACCGAGGATCCGGCCGCCGTACTCCTCCTTCCACTGCCACACCCGCTCCACGAAGGCCTCACGGCCCAGGTCGTGCCGGGAGAGGCCCTCCTCGGCGAGCTGCTGCTCGACCTTGTTCTGGGTGGCGATGCCGGCGTGGTCCATGCCGGGCAGCCACAGCGCGGCGTAGCCCTGCATCCGCTTGCGGCGGGTGAGGGCGTCCATCAGCGTGTGCTGGAAGGCGTGGCCCAGGTGGAGCGAACCGGTGACGTTGGGCGGCGGGATGACGATGGTGTACGGGGGCTTCTCGCTCTTCGCGTCCGCCTCGAAGTAACCGGCGGCTACCCAGCGCTCGTACAGCTTCCCCTCTACCTCGGCCGGTGCGTACTGGGTCGGCAGGGTGGCGGCGGCGCTAGGGGTCTCCCCGCCGAAGGCAGGGGAATGGTCCCCGGCCTGGTCGGCCTCGGGGCGCTGGTTCGTCATGTCGGTCACGACCCATAGTTTACGGATGTATGGCGGCCTGTTACGCACCGCAGGTGCCACGCGACGCGGAGGACGGCGGTGGGATAGCGTGCCGCCACGACAGAGTGCCGGGACAGGCCGTTCGGAAGGCCGGGGGAGACAGCCGATGTACGGGCAGGGACAGCAGTATCCGCAGACCCCGGGGCAGCCGCCGCAGCAGCCGTACGGAGGGTCCCCCGGCTACCCTCCGCCCCCTCAGCAGCCCTACGGCGCGCCGCAGCCGCAGCAGCCCTACGGTGCGCCGCAGCCTCCTCCGTCGCCGTACGGACAGCCGCCGCAGCAGCCGCAGCAGCAGCCGCCCTACGGGGCTCCGCAGCCTCCGCCGCCCGCCTACGGGCAGCCCGGCCCCTATGGGCAGCCGCAGGGCTATCCCCCGCAGCCGGGCTACCCCCAGCAGCCCCAGCAGCAGTACGGCGGCCCCGGCTACCCCCCGCCGACCGCGCCGGCGCAGCCGGGGCCGTCCGGGAAGCGCCGCACCGGTCTGATCATCGGGATCGTCGTGGCGGTGGTCGCGGTGGGCGGCGGGGTCGCCGCGCTGCTCTCCGGCGGCGGCAGCGACGGCGGCGCCATGGCGGGCAACTACCGGATCGCCACCGCGGCCAGCCTCCCCGGCGGCTATGTCGCCACCAGCCACAGCGAGCAGCCGGTCGACCAGAGCCAGGCCGGCGCCTACGGCAAGGAGATGACCGGGGTCGTCGACAGCTACCTGGGCGGCACCCCCCGCACCCTGCTGGCGCTGCTCGGCGCCTACGGGAAGATCTCCGACCCGGCGGCCGCCGGGAAGCAGTACGAGGCCGCGATGGCGCAGAAGAAGACCCGCTACAGCAAGCCGCTGCAGGACTTCCCGGCGAAGGACCCCCACGACGACGGAGCGGTGCTGCGCTGCGGGATGCTGAACACCTCCAAGGGCGATGTGCCGATCTGCTACTGGGTCAACCACGCCACCCTGGCGGCGCTGGTCTTCACCCCGGTGGCGGCCCCTGACGGCGGTCACACCCAGGTGCTGAGTGTGGACCAGGCGGCGGAGCAGACCCGCACCATCCGCGACGGAATGGTCAAGCACCGCTGAGACGAAGGAATCGCCATCGTGTCGCAGCCCCCCGGGCCGACCGGCCCATGGGCACCACCGCAACCGTCGGAGCAGCCGGCGCCGTACCCGCCCCCGGCGCCGCCTCAGGGATACGGCTTCCCGCCCGGTCCCGGCGCCGCCGCTCCCCCGCCGCCGTACGGAGTCCCGCAGGGGTATCCGCCGGTCTGGGGTCCACCGGCGCCGCCGCGCCGCTCCCGCGCGCCGTGGATCATCGGCGGTGCGGTGGGGCTCGCCCTGGTGCTGGCGGGCGGCGGGTCCTTCGCCTACTGGGCGTACGACAAGGTCTCCGGCGCGGGCTCGTACCGACTGCTGCCGCCGGCTGAGTTCCAGGGGCTGAGCCGCAGCGGCAACGAGCAGCATGAGCAGGTGCTGAAGGACGCTCTGGCCAAGCAGTGGGAGCAGAACCGGGACACCAGGGGGAAGTTCACCCCGATGGCGGCGGTGTACGGCACGGCCCCGCGGCAGTTCACCGTCTGGGGCGGCAGCGGCCGGATCGCGGGCTCCGCTGAGGGCCCGGACCAGGGACTCGACGCCGCCGCCAGAGGCGGCGTGCTGCTGGGCACCCGCCGGACCATGGATCCCGGTCCGCTGGGCGGCACTCTGAAGTGCGCACCCGTGGAGGTGCAGACCCGCACGGTGGGGATCTGCGCCTGGTCGGACAGCAGCACGGTGGTGATGGTGCTGGACGCCAGCGGGCCGGACGGCGGAGACCTGGAGGCAACGGCTGAGCGGATACGCGCCTACCGGTCCCTGACCGAGATCGCCGAATAGCTCCGGACGGCATGCGAGGGGCCCCGCACCGATCGGTGCGGGGCCCCTCGTGCTGTCCGTGCGGTCAGGCGCTCTTCTCGCGGCGCTCCCGCTTGATCATGTCGCGCGGCACCAGGGTGGGGATGGCGTGCTTGGAGACGACGTCGCCGGTGACGACCACCCGGGCCACGTCCTTGCGGGAGGGCACCTCGTACATCACCGACATCAGCACCTCCTCCATGATCGCGCGCAGGCCGCGGGCGCCGGTGCCCCGCATGATGGCCTGGTCGGCGATGGCCTCCAGGGCGTCACGGGAGAACTCCAGCTCCACACCGTCGAGTTCGAAGAGCCGGCGGTACTGCTTCACCAGCGCGTTCTTGGGCTCGGTGAGGATCTGCAGCAGGGCGTCGCGGTCCAGGTTGTGCACCGAGGTGATCACCGGGAGGCGGCCGATGAACTCGGGGATCATCCCGAACTTCACCAGGTCCTCCGGCATGACCTCGCGGAAGAGGTCACTGGAGTCGATCTCGTGCTTGGAGCGGATGGTGGCGCCGAAGCCGATGCCCTTCTTGCCGGCCCGGCCCTCGATGATCCGCTCCAGGCCGGCGAAGGCACCGCCGACGATGAAGAGCACGTTGGTGGTGTCGATCTGGATGAACTCCTGGTGCGGGTGCTTGCGGCCGCCCTGCGGGGGCACCGAGGCGGTGGTCCCCTCCAGGATCTTCAGCAGCGCCTGCTGCACGCCCTCGCCGGAGACGTCACGGGTGATCGACGGGTTCTCGCTCTTACGGGCGACCTTGTCGATCTCGTCGATGTAGATGATCCCGGTCTCGGCCTTCTTGACGTCGTAGTCCGCCGCCTGGATCAGCTTCAGCAGGATGTTCTCGACGTCCTCGCCCACATAGCCGGCCTCGGTGAGCGCGGTGGCGTCCGCGATCGCGAACGGCACGTTGAGCATCCGGGCCAGTGTCTGCGCCAGCAGCGTCTTGCCGGAGCCGGTGGGGCCCAGCAGCAGGATGTTGGACTTCGCCAGCTCGATGCCGTCGTGGTCGCGACCGGCGCTGCGGCCGTTCTCACCCGCCTGCACCCGCTTGTAGTGGTTGTAGACGGCCACCGAGAGCGACTTCTTGGCGATGTCCTGGCCGACCACGTACTGGTCCAGGAACTCGTAGATCTCGCGCGGCTTCGGCAGTTCCTCGAAACGCACCTCGGAGGTCTCGGCGAGCTCCTCCTCGATGATCTCGTTGCAGAGGTCGATGCACTCGTCGCAGATGTATACGCCGGGACCGGCGATGAGCTTCTTCACCTGCTTCTGGGACTTGCCGCAGAACGAGCACTTGAGCAGGTCGCCACCGTCTCCGATGCGTGCCACGAGGTGCTTCCCCTTCGCCAAAGGCCCCGCGGGGGTCGGGAGCCTGGTGCTTGGTATCCGACGGTACTCCGTCGGGCCCGCCGATCGGCCGTCTTCGGCAGCTTGGCCGTACGCCCTGGGCGAATCCGGGATCGGGGGAACCGGGGACGGCGGATGCCACCGGGCGGATGCACAGCGCACCGCCCATGGTCTCAGATGGTGCCAGGCCGCGCCCCGCCCCCGGAAGACGGGGGTGGGGCCGCAGCCCCGCGGCACCGCTCCGCTCAGCCGATGAGGGAGCTCTTGCGGGTGGAGACGATCTGGTCGACGAGACCGTACTCCAGGGTCTCCTCGGCCGTGAGGATCTTGTCCCGCTCGATGTCCTCGCGGATCTCCTCGATCTCCTTCTTGGAGTGCTTGGCCAGCAGGGTCTCCAGCTGCTCACGCATCCGGAGAATCTCCCTGGCCTGGATCTCCAGGTCGGAGACCTGGCCGCGGCCGGTCTCGGTGTACGGCTGGTGGATCAGCACCCGGGCGTTGGGCAGCGCCATCCGCTTGCCGGGGGTGCCGGCCGCCAGCAGCACGGCCGCGGCGGAGGCCGCCTGGCCCATGCAGACGGTGGAGATGTCCGGCTTGACGAACTGCATGGTGTCGTAGATCGCCGTGAGCGCGGTGAAGGAGCCGCCAGGCGAGTTGATGTAGACGGAGATGTCGCGGTCCGGGTCCATGGACTCCAGGCAGAGCAGCTGGGCCATGATGTCGTTGGCCGAGACGTCGTCGATCTGCGAGCCGAGGAAGATGACCCGCTCCTCGAAGAGCTTGGCGTACGGGTCGTACTCCCGGATGCCCTGCGAGGTGCGCTCGACGAAGCGGGGGACGATGTAGCGGCCCTCGGCGCGCAGGCGCTCCTGGGCCTCGCCCATCAGGCTGGGGATGTTCATGGTTTCTGGGCCTCCGTGTGTGCGGACTGTCGTCGTGGAACGGCTACCGGGCGGTTCAGGCGCCCGTGCCACCGCCGCCGGGGACGTCCGCGGCGTGGTGCATGACCTCGTCGATGAGGCCGTAGTCCTTCGCCGCCTCCGCGGAGAACCAGCGGTCGCGGTCGGAGTCCTTGGTGATCTGCTCGAGGGACTGACCGCTGTGGTAGGCGATCAGCTCCGCCATCCGGTGCTTGGTGCGCAGCAGCTGCTCGGCCTGGATGCGGATGTCGGTCGCCGAACCGCCCAGGCCCGCCGAGGGCTGGTGCATCAGGATCTCGGCGTTGGGCAGCGCGAACCGCTTGCCCTTGGCGCCGGCCGTCAGCAGGAACTGCCCCATGGAGGCCGCCAGGCCCATGGCGATGGTCACCACGTCGTTCTTGATGTACTGCATGGTGTCGTAGATCGCCATGCCTGCGGTGACCGAGCCGCCGGGGCTGTTGATGTAGAGGTAGATGTCCTTCTCCGGGTCAGCGGCCAGGAGAAGCAGCTGGGCGGTGATCTTGTTGGCGATGTCGTCGTCCACCGCCTGGCCCAGGAAGATGATGCGCTCGCCGAGCAGACGGTTGTACACCTGGTCGCCGAGGCCGACGCCGGGGATGTCACCGGCGGCGCGGGGCGCCATGAGGCCCGGGGTCGCGATCTGGGGAGTCGTCACGTAGCCACCTGCTCAGTTGAATCGGGCGACCGGCTGGCCGGCCGCCGCGCGTCTGCCGTGCTGATTGTTCCTTCTCATGGACCCTAACGCGCGGCCAGTGCCGGGCCATCCCCCACGCAGAACTGTTCGCTGTGAGCGCAGGCTGTACGGGCTGTGACGGGCGCGGAAAGGGCCGCGTACGGCCCAGGGGCGCGCGGCCGCTCCGTTCCGCGGCCGGGGGGCTCAACCGGCGGGTGCTGCTGCGGGCAGCGAGCACCTGGGCGGGCGGCTGGGTCCACGGCTCGGCGCTCCGGGCCGGCGCCCGGAACGGCGCGGAGCCCGGGTGCGGCATCTGCTGCCGCACCCGGGCTCCGCGGGTGGTCCGGGGTTACCGGGGTGATCAGGCCTCGGTGGCCTCGTCGGCCTTGCCCTCGGCGGCCTCCACGACCTCGGTGGCGGCCTCGGCCTCGTCCTCGTCGTCCTCGAAGTCGACGACGTTGCCCTCGGTGTCGACGACCTTGGCGGCCTCGACGACCAGCGCCAGCGCCTTTCCACGGACGACCTCGCCGACCAGCAGCGGCACCTGGCCGCCCTGGACGACCTGCTGCGCGAACTGGTCCGGGGTGAGACCGGAGCCGGCGGCGCGGCGGATGAGGTGCTCGGTGAGCTCCTCCTGGCTGACGGACAGCTCCTCGTCGGAGGCGATCTGGTCCAGGACGAACTGGGTCTTGATGCCCTTCTTCGCCTGCTCCTCGGTCTCCTTCTCGAAGTCCTCGACGGACTTGTCCTGGGTCTTCAGCCAGGTCTCGAGGTCCAGGCCCATCTGGGCGAGCTGGTGGTGCTCGAGGTTGTGCTTGCGGGTCTCGATCTCGTCCGCGAGCAGCTTCTCCGGGAAGGGCATCTCGACCTTCTCCAGCAGGGCGTCGAGGACGCGCTCCTGAGCCTGGGTGGCCTGGTCGAACTCCTTCATCCGGGCGAGCCGCTTGCGCGAGTCCTCGCGCAGCTCCTCCAGGGTGTCGAACTCGCTCGCCAGCTGGGCGAACTCGTCGTCCAGAGCGGGGAGCTCCTTCTCCTGGACGGTGGTGACGGTGACCGTGACCTCCGCCTCCTTGCCCGCCTGGGTGCCACCCTTGAGCTCGGTGGTGAAGGTGGCGGTGCCGCCGGCCTCCAGGCCGGTCACGGCCTCGTCGACGCCGTCCAGCAGACGGCCGGAGCCGATCTCGTAGGAGACGGCGGTGGCGGTGCCGTCCTCCGGCACCTCGCCGTCAACCTTGGCCTCCAGGTCGACGATCACCACGTCGCCGGCGGCGGCGGGGCGCTCGACGTCCTTGACCGAGCCGAAGCGCTCACGGAGCTGCTCCAGCGACTTGTCGATGTCCTCGTCGGTGACCTCGACGGGGTCGACGGTGACCTCGATCTCACCGAACTCGGGGAGGGTGATCTCGGGGCGGATGTCCACCTCGGCGGTGAACTTCAGGTCGCCGCCGTCACCGAGGTTCTCCACCCCGGCGATGTCGGTGATCTCGGGCTGGCCGAGGACCTCGATCTTGCCCTCGTCGACGGCCTGCGTGTAGAAGCGCGGCAGGGCGTCGTTGACGGCCTCCTCCAGCACCGCGGCACGGCCGAAGCGCTGGTCGATGACGCGAGCCGGGATCTTGCCCTTGCGGAAACCCGGAACCGTGACCTGCTGGTTGATCTTCTTGTACGCCGCGTCGAGGCTGGGCTTGAGCTCCTCGAAGGGCACCTCGACGGTGAGTCGAACCCGGGTCGGGTTCAGAGTCTCCACGGCGCTCTTCACGGTTGGGTCTCCTTGGGGCTTTGCGGTCGGTTTGTCCGCCGGCGGGGCCTGTAGTGGCTGGGCGGCCGGCGAGACGGGTGATGGGCCACACGGAGCGGCATCTCCCGCGAGTGGACGGTGAGCGTGCTCCTCGCCCTCGGACGGCCGAACGGTGAGCATGCCACACATACGGTCTCCAGCGATCCATCCTACCGGTACCACAAACCAGGAGGGACGCGACGACCGCCGCTGCGCAGGGTGACCGTTTCCTGGCGCACGGCAAGGCCCCCCGCCCGGAGGACGAGGGGCCCGCACAGCGTCGGGGTGACCGGATTTGAACCGACGACCTTCCGCTCCCAAAGCGGACGCGCTACCAACCTGCGCCACACCCCGCTGCGACGACACGTAGCGTACATGCTCACCTGGAGGATTCCGTGGGAATATCGACAGGCCGAACCACGGGGGGTGTGCAACCGGGCGAGCCGACCCGGTAGGCTGTGCTCGCCCCGGCTTCGGAAAGTGACGCGGGGGCTGCACGCGCTTCGGCATCCGTGCACGCGGGCGTAGCTCAATGGTAGAGCCCCAGTCTTCCAAACTGGCTACGCGGGTTCGATTCCCGTCGCCCGCTCCGACGGCAGGCCCCGGCTTCGCGACAGACGGTCGCGGACCCGGGGCCTGTCGCATGTCCGCGGCCTCTCGGCGCGGCTGCGGGGCGCAGGTTTCCACCGGGAGCGGCCACGCCGCTAGCCTCACGGGTGTTCGAATGGTCTGCAGCCCCGTCGCGCCGTCCAGTCGCGCCGTCCAGTCGCGTCGTCGCGTCGTCCTGTCCCGGATCGTGCACGGGTGCCGTCCAGTCGTGCTGTGCAGTCGTCCCCTAGCGGCCCGCCGAAGGCCTGAGGAGCGTGTCGTGCGTCCCGAGGAGCGGCTGGAGGTGATCCAGCGCAGCGTGGTCCGGGAGATGGCCCGGTACGGGCGCCGGTTCACCGTCGACGGCGCGGTGGCGCGCGGCCCGGGTACGACCGCGGTGGCGGTGCGCGAGCACCCCGACACCGGCGGCGGCCATGTCGACCTGGGCTATGTGCTGCACCTCGGCCGCGCCGACACGCCGGTGCTGTGGGACTGCACCGCGGGCCTCGGCAAGACCGAGGAGGAGAAGCTCGACAACGCGGTGCGGATGTGGGCGACCACCACGGCGGCCACGGTGGTGGAGCTGCTGGACGCCCGCGGGGAGCACGGCGACCACTACGCGCCCGACCGGCCCGGCGGGGTGCCGGGCTGGCATGCGGTGCAGGGTCCCGCGTGCGTCTTCGGGTTCGGCAACCAGGCGCTGGCGGAGTGGCTGGGCGGCAACCACGTGCTGCCGGCCCTCGCCCCGCGGCTGGCAGCGGAGCTGGACCATCCGCTGCTCAACGGGGTGAAGCTGTTCCTGGGCGGACGGGCCGGTGACGACGTCGCCGAGGTACGGGTCAACGGCGAGGTGTCGGAGCCCGCCTCGGCCGCCCTGCGCGCCATGGACTGGCCGCGCGGCGAACGCCTCGCGTGGGCCAGGCTCTGTGTGCTGCTGCTGGCCGGCGGGTCGGACGCGGAAGCCGTACGGCGGGCCGAGTCGGGGGCGGCGGCCGTGGAGCAGTCGGCCGCGGCGGTACGGGCCGGAGCACCGGAGCCCGGGCAGCAGCAGACCGCGGCCCGCCCCGGCGGGTCGCTTCGGCGATGGTGGGGAGCACGGCGGGCCGGCCGGTAGGCCGCCCTTCCCTCACCGGGGGCCGCAGAGCTGACGAACGGTCAGCTTGTCAGGTTGTTGAGCGTCTTGGCGAGCTCGCTCAGGAAGTTCTGGATCGGCGAGGCCGCCGACGACTGGGCCAGGAAGAAGCCGAAGAGCGCGCCCAGTATCGCGTGCCCCAACTTCATCGTCTTGTTCCTGACCAGAATGATCAGGATGATGGCGAACAGGACCAACGCGGAGACGGAGAAGATCACCCGGATTCACTTCCTCGGTCGTGACTGCTCAAGGGCCGGAGCTGACGGCCCCGGGCAGGGACGACCGGTGACGCTCTTTCAGGAAGCCGCCTGCTGGCTTGCATGCGACCCCCCTCTCCCCGAGTGCCGGACCGGTCCCGCCCGATACTCAGTCTGGTCTTCCGTACGCGCTCCGTAAAGGACCCACCGCACACATCACCTCACACAGCGTCCGCCACGGCGAAAATGCGCCGATCAGGGCATGGTCGTGATCGGCTGCGGCGGCGCGGCGGTGCACGGAGGATCCGGCTCCGCACGGTGACCGGCGGCCCCGCGGATTGTCCGAAGATCGCTTGGAGGGTTTGACATCCCGGCTATTCGCGCCAGATCAGCAGCAGGGCGCGGTCGTCGTTGACGTCCTTGGCCACCGTCTCGATCAACCGCCAGGCGGCGCCCCGGAATCCGCCCGCGACCAGCCGGTCCGCCTCGCCCATCAGGCGGTCCATGCCCTCGGAGAGGTCCCGGCCGGGCGCCTCCACCATGCCGTCGGTGCAGAGCAGCAGGACGTCGCCGCGGTCCAGCCGGCCGCGGACGCCCTCGAACTTGGCGCCGTCGTAGATGCCCAGCAGCGGCCCCTCCGCCTCCTTGACCTCCCAGCGCCCGGCCCCGGCGCACATCTGCATGCCCGGCAGGTGCCCGGCGGAGAGCAGTTCGTAGTCGCCGGTCTCCAGGTCGAGGGCGAGATGGACAGCGGTGGCGAAGCCCTCCTCCCACTCCTGGCGCAGCAGATAGCCGTTGGCGGCGGGCAGGAAGTCGTGCGGGGGCAGCGAGCCCAGCAGTCCGCCGAAGGCGCCGGAGAGCAGCAGGGCCCGGGAGCCGGCGTCCATGCCCTTGCCGGAGACATCGGCGACCACGGCCTCCAGCACGGAGTTGCCCGAGCCGGTGCGGGCGGCCACCACGAAGTCGCCGGAGAAGGACTGGCCGCCGGCCGGCCGCAGGGCCATCTCGGCGTGCCAGCCGGGCGGCAGGTACGGGATCTGGCTCTGCACCCGCAGCCGCTCACGCAGGTCGAAGAGCATGGAGCCGCCCCGCCGCCAGGGGACCCCGACCCGGCTGCGGAACTGGGCGAGCAGCAGTCCGGCGATGCCGACCGCGCCGACCACCAGCGCGGCGCCCGGAGTGACGCCGGCCTGGTAGCCCGCCGCTCCCTGCACGGCGTTGCTGCGCTCGGCGGCGTGCACCAGCGACTCCACCGACAGACCGCCCGCGGAGGCCGCGTACAGCAGGACCAGGCTGCTGGGGCGCAGCAGGAACGCCCCGGCCAGGATCGGGAGCACCAGGGCGGTGGGCGGGCACCAGACGGGCTGGCGGATGTTGAGGAAGACCAGCAGTGGGCAGAGAAGGAAGAGGGCGACGAACGCCGGCCAGTCCGAGGCGTCGCCCCGGAAGTAGTCGACCCCGGTCCGGCGCAGCCTGCGGTAGGCCCTCAGGAGCGCCTTGTGCACCCGGGCCGTCGCGGTGGTCCGGGGTGCGGCGCCCGGCCTGCTGCGTGCCATGGGCTCCGACCTTATCCAGCCGTGGTCCGGGCGTCGACGTTCCGGCGGATCCGGGTGCCGGAGTTCAGCCGTTTCAGGCCCGGTGGAGGTGCGCGCACCCGTGGGGCGCGAGGGCGCACGCGGGGGTGCACGGCGGCAGTGCGCGCCGGGCGTCGTGCATCCGGCCCGTCCCGGAAGCGGGTCGCCATGGGCATGCCACACTGCTACCACTGGTGTATGAACGACAACGATGTGCACATCCGCCACCGCACGGCCGACGAGTGGGACGACTGGTACGACACCCTGCTCCGCGCCTTCGGCCAGGCCGGTCCGGACGAGCCCGCCGAGACCCGGGGACTGTGGCGGGACCTCGCCGAGCAGGACCGGTCCCTCGGGGTCTTCGACGGCGGCGAGGTGGTCGGTACGGCCGGTGCCTTCTCGCTGCGGATGGCGGTGCCCGGGGAGTCCGTGGTGCCGGTGGCCGGGGTGACCATGGTGGGGGTGCTGCCGACCCACCGCAGGCGCGGACTGCTCACCGCACTGATGGGCCGCCTGCTGGCGGACGCCCGGGAGCGCGGCGAGCCGCTGGCCGCCCTCACCGCCTCCGAACCCGCCATCTACGGCCGGTTCGGCTTCGGGCTGGCCTCCCAGCGGCTGCGGCTGGCGATCCCCCGGCACCGGGTCTCCGTCGCCGCACCGCCCGGCGCCGAACGGATACGGCTGCGCCTGGCCGACCCGGAACAGGCCGCACCGGCCTGTGAGCGGCTGTACGCCGCCCGGGTGCCACTGCGCCCCGGCATGCTGCAGCGCGGACCGGGCTGGGAGCGGCTGCCGCTGCTGGACCCGCCCGCCGACCGGGGCGGCGCCTCACCGCTGCAGTGCCTGCTGGCTGAGGACCGTGACTCCGGCCGGCTGGTGGGCTACGCCCGCTACGCGGTGCGGCCCGACTGGGACGGCGCCGGCCCCAAGGGCTCGGTGCTGCTGCGGGACCTGGAGGCCGTCGTGCCGGCCGCCCACGGTGCGCTCTGGGGCTTTCTGACGGACCTCGACCTGACCGACACCGTGATCGCCGACTCCCGGCCGCCGGACGACCCGCTGCTGCACCTGGTGACGGATGTGCGCCGCTGCGGGGCCGAGCTGCGGGACGGGGTCTTCGTACGGCCGGTGGACGTCGGCCGGGCGCTGGAGTCCCGGCAGTACTCCTCGCCGGTGGACGTGGTGCTGGACGTACAGGACGCCTCCTGCCCCTGGAACACCGGGCGGTGGCACCTCTCCGGCGACGGCAAGGGCGCCTGCTGCGAGCGCACCGGGGACCCCGCCGATCTGGCGCTGACCGTACGGGAGCTGGGCTGCGCCTATCTGGGCGGGACCCGTCTGACGGCGCTGGCCGCCGCCGGGCGGGTACGGGAACTGCGGGAGGGGGCGCTGGCGGAGGCCTCCCGGG
>NZ_LIQR01000247.1 GCF_001418575.1 Peterkaempfera griseoplana | reverse complement strand
AGTCCCGCCCGGGCGGGACTCAGGCGGCGGCGCCGGTCTGTGCTGCGCGGATACGCGTCAATCGCCGTGGGCCCGGTGCAGGTCGGCCTCCAGTTCCTCCACCCGGGCCTGGAGATCGAGCACCCGGCGCGCGCCTTCCAGGGTCAGCCCCTCACCGATCAGCTTCACCAGGGCCGCGACCCTGTCGATCTCCCGGCGCGAGTACCTGCGCTGGCCGCCCGCCGAACGCACCGGCACCACCACGCCCTGCTCGTCCAGCCGGCGCAGGAACGCCACCTGGACATCCAGCATGGCGGCGACCTGCCCCACCGCGTAGAGCGCCGCATCCGGGTCGTCGATCGGCAGCACCACGATCTCACCTCGCCGCTCACGAAACCTCAACTCCACGCTACAGAATTCCTCGATCCCAGCCACCGCGTTGTGCCGCAACCTGCCCGCCTTCCCATGGCGCCGCACCGGCGGACGGACGGCCCCGAAACACAGCCTTGACATTAGGCGACTCAAGTTTTATGTGTCGACAAAAGGAAGTCCTGTGCGTGAAAGTGATGGAGGAGGCCGGAGATTACTCGCGCAGTCGGTATCGATCTCGGAACGACGAACTCGGTGGTCTGCGTGCTGGAGGGCGGCGAGCCGGCCGTCATCACGAACACCGACGGCGCGCGCACCACCCCGTCGGTGGTGGCATTCGGCAAGGGCGCGAAGCGCTCGTCGGCGAGGTCGCCAAGCGCCAGGCCGTCACCCCGGATGCAACCAAGTCGTCGTGCAGTTCCCGCAGGAAGGCGATGAACGCCTCTCGGTCAGGAGTCTCATCGTCAGGGTGGAGCAGTGGCGTGGGGGGCACATTGCTGCTCGGACGTGAGACCGAGGTCGGAGGCCATCTCCGGATGCTGGCACGGTGGTTCCAGCGTCGCAGATGCCGGGGGAGAGCCTGCTTCCCACAAGGGAGGGCTCAGCAGTGGCCGCTATCTGTCAGCGCTGGTCGCCGTCGGACGGCCCAGAGACGGCCCGAGGTGGACTCTGGGCACCGTCGCTGAAGTACTCATCGACCAGCTGTTCCGCCATGGTCACTGCCTCATCAGCGCTGACCGTTTCCAGCACGGTGCCACGCTCCCGGACGCGCACGTCATACAGCCCTCCGGGAGCGAGCGCAACGGAGACCGGGATAACCATGTCCCCGCCCAGCCAGTGACGCGGGCCGGTTCTGAAGCAGAGTGCCGCATGGCTGGTGAAGGGATAGAAACGGCCCAGCGTGCCCTTCCGCGCTCTTTCAACAAGGGCAGCCATGATGGGCGGAACCCACGTCGTGGTAGAGGCTCGGGACCGTTCGTCCCACTTCTCAGCCGCACACGCCCGGGAGTCCCATGCCGCATTTACAGGGTCCTCGGCCTCACGCCCTGCACTCATAGTCCCCTCCCCCTGCGAGACCGCAACACGCTACCGCACGGGTGTTGAGGCGATCTTTGGCCGGTGGCCTCCCTGGGCCGGGAATCGAGCGTGGCCAGGAGCCGTACGCTGGTCGGCAACTCGGGCAGGACTTGGACCTGCCCGCAAGAGGCCGCAGCTGTTACGTCAGCCACCGCCGGATCAAGAAGAACAGTCGGCTCGCCGCCATAGGCCGGCACTGGGCATTTCGCAGCCCTGACCGCGTCACCCGGCGCCCACTACAGCCGCAGACATGAGACCGTGGACCGCTGCCGCGCGGCCCTCCGCCACATCCTCGACCGCATGATCGGCCAGCTCCACTACGGCCTGACCAGCCGACAGCAATACGACGACCCCATCGCATCACCCCACCGACCAGACTCGCATCCCCGCGTGACCCGTAGCTGCATGGGTGTCTTGTCTGCCTGTACCCGACCCGGTCGCTGGTGCGGCCTGCCAACGCCTACCCGGGGCACCGGGATGCGCTCCAGGACGGGCTGGAACTGGGGACTGTCGCGCCGTTGACCGGCGGTGACCGGGAAGGAAAGTGGTTTCTGGCCGCCCGGTGCACCTCCGTCGTCAGTTCCACCGCGTGGGCGTCCGAGCCCGTGGTCGGCGGGCTCGACTGCGACTCCGTCTGGTTTGTCGCGCTGCAGGTCCCCCTTTTACGAGCACCCGCCGCATGTCGATGCGCCCCCGCGACCGTGGAGTCCACGCGTCATCCGGATGCTCCACGGCGAAGGGCTGATCACCAGGGTCCCCCGCATTACCCCCAAGGACGTCGTCGTCGGCAAGTACGGCGAACACCACCGGCCTCAGCCGCCTCCCTGCCGGACCGCCCCCTGCGGCACCGCTGGGCTCAGCGCCCGTCGCGGACCTGGCCGGATGCCCGCGCGAGGCGGTGCGTCGGGGCCGCGCCCGTGCTGGAGCGCAGCGAGATCGGTGGGGCGAGAAGGATGTGGCGGGGAGGCGTGAGCGGCGCGGCGATGCGTTCGACCAGCAGGGAGACCGCCTTTCCGGCCATGTCCAGAGCGGGGACGTCCGCCGCGGTGAGCGGCGGGCGGAAGTCCTCGGCCCAGGGCAGGGCCGCGACCCCGGTCACCGAGAAGTCGGACGGCACGGTCAGGCCGACGTCGTCCAGCGCCTGCTGGATGCCGGGCAGCGCGGCCTCGTTGATCGTGGTGACGGCGGTCAGGTCAGGGTGGGCGCGCAGGAGCGTCCGCAGGCATTCCTGGCCGGAGCGGGCGTCGTCGCCGCACGGAACCTCGATGCCGTCCAGCCCTCGCTCGGCGAGCGCGGCGGCGAACCCCTCCCGGGCCCTGTGTGCGGGCCCGTAGCCCGAAGCGACGAGCTCCGGTGAGCGGTTGACCAGGGCCACCTTGCGGTGCCCTAGGTCGGCCAGGTGGCGGACGGTGTGCGCGATCAGCCCTGCGTAGTCGATGTCGATCCAGCACATCTGCCGGTCGCCGGCGGTGTGCCCGATGCCGACGAAGGGCAGGCCGGCCTGCTGAAGCCTGCCCACGCGGGGGTCCTCAAGCCTGATCTCCATCAGGATGACCCCGTCGACCCGGCTCCCGGACACCAGCCGCTCGAAGGACCGGTCGTGATCGCCGCCGGACGGGGAGAGCAGCACGTCGAGGTCCGCACGGCCGGCGGCGTCGGCCATGCCGGCGACGAACTCGAGCTGCATGTGGGTCAGCCGGCTGCCGGCCGGGGGGATGACCAGACCGATCGTCCGGGTCCTGCCCTCCTTGAGGGCCCTGGCGGTCGCGTTCGGGCGGTAGCCCAGCTCGTCGATCACGTCCTGGATGCGTTTGCGAGTGCCGGGCGCCACGGGCCTTTTCCCACTGAGGGTGTACGACACCGTGCTGCGCGACACCCCTGCCCGCCGCGCGATCTCGCCGATGTTCATCCGACTCCTCAGCACTTCTGGCGGGCGGCAATGATACCTTCCGCGAATCGATTCGCCGTGTGCCCACGAGATGGTCCTGAGCAATCTGCGAGGTCGGCGACGCTACGGCGCGCAACTGGCGACGATGGCGGAGACCTGCGGCTTGACGGGCATTCAGCCGTGGGTCCGCCGTCGAACCGATTCGTGTCGGGCCCCTCTTCTGCCGACCCCCGTCGACGGTTCCTCCCGCTCCATCTCTCGTACGGGACAGGCCTCCGCTATCGGATCACCCCCTGCGGGGCTCCGTCGCCCCGTGCGGAGCTGGGAAGTGGGCTGAACCCGATGCGGATCCTCGGGTCCGACGGCCGCCGGCGCGGCCGGATCCGGTCCCCGTCCACCGTGCTCTCCGAGGACGGGAGGACGGCCTGCCCCCGACCGGCCACACCGGCCTCGCCGACGGATCAGCTGCCGTCTCCGGACTGCGAGCAGTCCGGCTTCGCCGGGAACCTCAACGCCCGCACCAGGGAGGGGCCGCGCGACCGCGCCCACACCTCGACGGGGAGCTCAACCCTGCTGCCGGCGGACGGGCGTGCCCGCCGGCGCGGAGGGCGGTTGGTGGCCGTGGGGAGACGGAGGTTCGCCTGAAGCGGCATGTGACGTAATCGGTTCGCCGAGCGACGACCTTCCGTTGCCCGTGCCTTGTCACCCCGGTGAGGAGCGACTTCTGCACACTCGTTGACCCTCGCCTCGGCAACGCCGTAGCATCCCGTCGAGCCCAATTGCGAATCGGTTCGACTCATTCGACCAACGCAGCACCGCACTCTGTGCGATCACCGCTCTGTGCGATCACGAGGGCGTTGATCACGAGGGTATTCCGGCCCGCTCCGCCCATTGGCCGGCCGTACGGACAGTGCTGAGCGCCATCGCTCCGCCTCCTCCACCCACCGGCGCGCCCCGACCGGAGCGTCGGCAGCGCGCCGACACCAGGAGATTCGATGAGGACGACATCCATACGCGGCCGCCTGGCCGCCGCGGCGGCCACCTTGCTCACCGCCGCGTTCATGCTCGTAGTACCGACCCATGAGGCATCGGCCGCGACCGAGACCCTGAGCGTGGACCTGTCGGCGACGCGGGGCCCGGCCACCGGCGTCGGCGAGGGGTTCCTCTACGGCGTCAGCCAGGACGGCACACAGCCGGCCGACCAGTACCTGCAGCCGCTGGGTATCAACGCGTTCCGCGGCGGCGGATGGTTCTCCGGCGGCTGGATCAAGGACAACTACACCTACGGCTCGGCGACCAAGGCCGACATCGCCTCGATCGTCGCGCAGGCCACGCGGCTCACCCAGCCGCCGTACCACGCCCAGTACCAGGTCATCCTCAGCGACCTCTGGGGCAACAACGGCGGTCAGCCCTCGAACGAGACCTACCCGTGCGACAACGGGGACTGCTCGAACTGGAGCAGCTTCATCGACTCCACCGTGGGCGCCCTCCAGGCCTCCGGCCTGCCCTTCGCGTACGACATCTACAACGAGCCGGACATCTCGGTGTTCTGGACCCGGGGCATGAACAGCGCCCAGTACTTCCAGATGTGGGACACCGCCTACCGTGAGATCCGCCGTGTCGCCCCCAACGCGAAGATCGTCGGCCCGTCCCTCGCCTTCACCCCGCAGTCCAACCCCGGCGAGTGGAACACCTGGCTCGCCCACGTCAAGGCCGCGGGAACCGTCCCCGACATGATCACCAACCATGACGAGGGCGACGTCGACGACCCGGTGACGGTGTCCCAGTCCATCAACAACGCCCTGTCGGCAGCAGGGGTGTCGTCCCGGCCGCTGTCGGCGAACGAGTACCAGCCCGCCGACCGGCAGACCGCCGGAGTCACCGCCTGGTACCTGGCCCGCTTCGCCCAGTCCGGGTACACCAACGCGATGCGCGGCAACTGGGTCTGCTGCATGACCCCCAACCTCACCGGTGTCCTGACGCAGTCCGGGGGAACCTGGCAGCCCACCGGCAACTGGTGGGCCATGCGTACCTATGCCGACATGACGGGCACGCTGGTCGCCACCTCGGGCCAGGTCGGCAGCACCGCGATATCCGCGGCCGAGGACAGCACGAACAAGCGTGCCGTCGCCGTCATCGGCGACAGCAACGGCTACACCGGCACCGCGTCCGTCACCTTCAACGGACTGTCCTCGGTGCCCTGGCTGACCGGCAACGGCAGCGTCAACGTGACCGTCAAGCGGATCCCGGACCAGGCGCCGCTCAGCGCCCCGCAGGTGGTCTCGAACCAGAACGTGAGCGCCTCGGGCGGTTCCCTCACGGTGCCTGTCACCTTCCAGTCCGCGCACGACGCCTTCGCCGTCTACCTGACCCCGGCCGGATCGACGGGCGGAGCAACCAGCGGCGAACTGCACGCGGTGGGCGCCGGCAAGTGCCTGGACGTGCCGAACGCGTCCACCACGGGGGGCACGCAGCTCCAGATCTGGGACTGCAACGGGAACGCCAACCAGGTGTTCACGCACTCCTCGTCGAACCAGCTGAGCGTCTACAGCGGCAGCAGCCAGATGTGCCTGGACGCCAGCAACCAGGGCACCAGCCCCGGCACCAAGGTCATCATCTGGTCCTGCAACGGCCAGACGAACCAGCAGTGGAACGTCAACTCCAACGGCACCGTCACCAGCGCATCGTCGGGTCTGTGCCTGGACGTGACCGGGGCGGGAACCGCCAACGGCACGCTCGCCGAACTGTGGACCTGCAACGGCGGCAGCAACCAGCAGTGGACCCTCGGCTGAGGCTTGTCTCGCAGTGACCGGTCAGAGGTGGCTCGGCAAGCGTGGCACCTCGTCCGTCACCCGCCGCAGCCTGTGTGCGGGTGCGGCTCCTCGGGGCACAGGGACGAGGCAGGACCGTCGATGACTGTCCGGCCGACGTGCACCGCTGCACTGGCGGCCGCCTCCCAGCGGGGTTGCCTCTGGTAGTCCGTGGCGTACATGCCGCCCCTCGCCGCTGCGGCACGGAGCGCCACTGCTCGGTCTGCAGGGCATGTGCGGGGCCCCGGCAGTTCCAGGAGGAACGGAACTGCCGGGGCCCTAGCCTCGCCGACAACGAACCCCGGTTCGCAGATCAGGTTCCCCGGATCGTCGATGGCGAGACGGGCAGTCTCCTCACCTCCGTATGCGATCCGCGACAGCAGAGCAGGGGCGCCCCAGCCTGGTCCTGCCGTGCGCCGCGCAGCTCCTGTCAGTGGATCCTGCGGAACCTGTGCCGCTCGGAAATACGACTCGGGCCTTGTGAGCTGTGGTGATGCGGTGTGGTCAGGCAGCGTGGCGGTACTGGTTGATCAGGCCGTTGAGGACGGGTTGTCGCCGGATGCGGTGGGCTTGGAGGTCGGTGACGGTGGCCGGGGCGGGTGGATCGGTGCTGTCCGGGGGTAATTGCTGTAGGGACTGGTCAGGGCGGTGCTCGTTGTAGTGCCCGATGTAGGCGGTGAACACTGCGTGGGCGTCGGCGTCGTCGTAGATGAGGATTCGGTCGAGGATCTCAAGCGCGTTGCCCTCCGATGGGCAGGTCACCGGCGAGAGCGCCCAGGTGGAGTACCTGCAGTGGTCCTCCACCCGCGTGCCGGATCACCGCCGAAGAGCTCGAGACCCTGAACCGCCTCCTCAACGCATACGTCGACGCCGACAACTCCGACCTCGGGTTGGCTGGCACCTGCCGCAGGAGGCGCACAAGGAGGACGGCCAGTGAGCGTCAGCATCCCCACCACGACCTTCCACGAGGCGTACCCCTGGCCGAGCTGCGGCCGGCCGACTACAACCCGCGCCGCCTCTCCGCGCAGGCCTTCGAACGGCTCAAGGTCCCCATCGCCGCGGCGATCTGGCACAACCGCCAGACCGGCGCCCCCGTCCTACGGTCAGTGACCACGTTCGATCACTGACCGTCACGGACGGTGTCCAGAACTCAACCGGTGACACGGTCTCGTGGTGCAGGGACATTCACGTCCGGTCAGTGGCCGGCCCGGGCGGGCCGGCCACGCCGATACACGCCTCGTTGCCCTCGGGGTCGGCCAGCACCCAGTTCGACGGGGCGTCGGAGTCGTTCACCAGACGTCCGCCGGCTGCAAGTGCTGCGGCTATCCGAGCCTCGGCCTGGTCGTACGGCACCCACACATCAACGTGGACCCTGTTGCGCTGCGGGCGCGGTGCATCCATCTGCTGGAAGTAGAACGGTGCCCCGCGGCGGTGCGGGTCGATCAAGTCTTCGCTGCTGTTCGCGCGGGCCTGGTAGCCGAGCAGGGCACGCCAGAACGCCACCACGTCGGGACCGGAGAGGGCATCGATGGTGACCTGGACGGTCTGCACGGCGGACGGGTCAGCTGGTATGTCCAGCGTGCGGGCCACGGCCGAGATCTGCCGGGCCAGCTCGATGTGCCGTTCGGTCAGCCCGTAGTAGTCGTCCGTGACCGTAATCAGCCGAACGGTCACGCCCTCCTGCCTCACGTCGACGTCCGGGTGATCGTCGCCTCCTCCTGGCGTCTCACTGATCGCCTGCACGAACTGGGCGCCGACCGCGAACGACCCCGTACGGAAGTACGCACACGCCCCCTCGCCCACGACGCGCCAGTCCTCCACGCCCACGGATTCGTGGAACTGCTGCGGCCTGATGCGCTCCGTCTTGCTCTCTACGTAGGTCATGCGCTCAACGTAGCGTGCAAGTCCGACAACCCCTGGTCCGATGCCGGATGCGGCCGGGCCGCCGTCGTGTCCGGCGAGGTCGAAGCGGTTCGCGGCCTTGCTGCCTGGGCGCAGCTGGATGCCGAGCTGGTCGCCTCAGGTGTCGATGGCGTCGCGGATCCACCGGCCGTGCGCGTCGGCCAGCGACGCGGTGGAGGTCGATGACTCTCGGAAAGCGGCCTAATGAAGGTAAACGCTTCGACCAGGGGCCTTATCGCTCCCTCCGCGGCCATGACGATCAGAGGGAGAATCACCGCCGCCGCACTCAGCGACGTGGGCAGGCGCGAACAACGTGGAGCTTGCCTACACTCCGACGAACTCCTCCTGACTGAACCGGATCGAGGCGCAGTCCACCGCTCTGTGCTACTTCACCCTCGACGGCACCGACCACGCCAGCCACAAAGAGCAAGGCAGCATGATCCGCCGTTACATCATCTGGCGGAACAAGCGTGCCCAGGACAAGCGCCTACGCGAGATCGTCGCCAGGGCCAACGTCTGAACCCAGCCACGCGACAACGGTCGCGACAGCCTCGGCGACCTCCGAGGTCACCATCCGAGAATCAGCCTCGACAAGGAACGGCGGCTGACCGGCCGGCCCGGTATCGAGTTGAACGCGATCCCGGATCCCCTCGTCACCCAGGAAGTACACGTTGTCGTCGTCACCGGCGTGGGTGACCGCCAGACGTTCGATGACCAGCCCAGGTACAGCGCGACGCACCTGACTGAAGACTTGATCGACCGGCCCGCCGGTCAGATCATCCGGCATCCACGAACGGGTGCGACTCAAAGCTCTCCCCATAAACGCTGAGTATGGCATTGCCCAGCCCAGCCCAGCCCAGCGCAACGCAGCAGGGCAAACGTTGCCTGATACGGCAGTAGTACTCCAGTGTGACTTCGCGACTTTGCACTGGGGCCGGGTGAGAACGGCAACGGCCACCGCGTGATCATCAGGGGTTGTGTGGACTCCTGAGGATCGTGCGGTGGCCACGGGTCACAGCGTAGATGCCGCTCGCTGGCGGGCGACGTTCGACCAGGCGATGGCACGGATCGCGGGCCGGTTCAAGCGGGTGGAGCCACGGGCGACCGCCCGCGCCTTCGTGCTCGCTCTGCTGTCGGGCGTCGAGCGGAAGAACTGCTGGCGTTTGGCCGAGCAGGCCCGGCCATGTCCGTTCCGGGCCGATGCAACTCCCGCTGCCAGTCGGAGGCGCTGTTAGACGCCTAGGTGTTCTGACCACGGAGGTTGGTGACGGGGATCACGGCACGGTGATCTTGCAATGAGTGAGGGCCTTCTGACTCGGTGTGGATTGCGACATCTGCACCGGCTCCCAGAAAGGCCCTCATGCCCCACCGTAACGCACCCCTGACCGAGACTGGACGCCTGCGCCTGGCCCGCTGTGTGGTCGAGGACGGCTGGCCGTTGTGCCGGGGCGCCGAGCGCTTCCAGGTCTCGCCGACCACGGCCAAGCGCTGGGCCGACCGCTACCGCGCATTCGGGGAGGCCGGCATGAGCGACCTTTCGAGTCGGCCGCACCGCAGCCCGCCCCGGACCCGACCCGCACCGAGCGACGGATCATCAAGGTCCGCGCCGTGCGACGCTGGGGACCGGCCCGCATCGCCTACCTCCTGCGACTCAACCCGGCCACCGTGCACCGCGTCCTGACCCGCTACAAGCTCGCCCGTCTCGCGCACCTCGACCGCGCCACCAGCCGGTCGATCCGACGCTACGAACACAGCGCCCCAGGCGAGTTGGTCCACGTCGACATCAAGAAGCTCGGCAACATCCCCGACGGCGGCGGCCACCACGCGCTCGGCCGCCAAGCCGGCCGCAAGACCCGCTCCAAAGTCGGCTACAGCTACCTGCACAACGCCGTCGACGACCACTCCCGCCTGGCCTACAGCGAGATCCTGCCCGACGAGCGCAAGGAGACCGCCGCAGCGTTCTGGACCCGGGCGAACGAGTTCTTCACCCGGGCCGGGATCACGGTTCGGCGCGTCATGACCGACAACGGCGCCTGCTACAAGTCCCACCCCTGGCGCGACGTGCTGGCCCAGGCCGGAATCGCCCACAAGCGCACCCGCCCCTACCGGCCGCAGAGCAACGGCAAGGTCGAACGCTTCAACCGCACCCTGCTCGACGAATGGGCCTACGCCAGGCCCTATCGAACCGAACAGGAACGACGCGACGCCTACCCCGCATGGCTCCACACCTACAATCACCACCGCGGACACACCGCACTGGCAGGCAAACCACCCACCAGCCGCGTCCCCAACCTCACGGGTCAGAACAACTAGGGCCTGTCGTTTGGATCAACTCGGCGGCGCGGGGTCTGCTGCGCATCAGCGGACCAGCAGACCCCAACGCGTCGGCCAAGAGGTACCGCACTTCGCAGCCGGGCTGGTCCGGGCGAAGGGCCTGGTGCGGCGCCGCCGAAGTTCCGCCGATGAGTTCCAGGCGGTTGTGCGGTCTACCCGTCGACGAAGGGAGCGCACCATGCGCAAGATCATCGTTTGCACGTTCCTGACGCTTGACGGCGTCATGCAGGCGCCGGGCGGTCCGGACGAGGACACTCAGAGCGGATTCGAGCACGGCGGCTGGCAGAAGCCGGTGACCGACGAGGAGGTCGGCGCGGCCATCGCCGGTTGGTACGAGTCCTCCGACGCGATGCTGCTCGGCCGCAAGACGTACGAGATCTTCGCGTCGTACTGGCCGACCGCCGATCCCGACAACCCGTTCACCAGTCGGATGAACAGCATGCACAAGTACGTGGCGTCTCGAACCCTGACATCCGTCGAGTGGCAGAACTCCACGCTGCTCGAGGGCGACATCGTCCATGCCGTACGCAAGCTGAAAACGTCCGACGGCGGCAACATCAACGTCGTGGGCAGCGGCGACCTCGCCCAGACCCTCATGCGGCACGGCCTCGTCGACGAGTACCGGCTGACCATCCATCCGGTCATCATCGGCACCGGCAAGCGGCTGTTCGATGACGGAGCGATCCCCACTGCGCTGGAGCCGATCAGCGTCTCGACGACGAAGGGCGGCACCATCGTCGGCGTCTATCGGCCGAACGGTAAGCCCAGCCACGACAGCTACTAGGGCGCGTATCGAGTCGCGATCAGTCTTCGGGTGTTGCCCTCGCGTCGAGGCGTGGTCCGGTAGATCGTCTTGCGTGACGCGAGTGCAACTGACCGACGTGGAGTGGGAGTTCATCGGGCCGTATCTGCCGATCGGCGAGTACGGCCCGTACCCTGAGGGGCTGCGGCAGCAGTTCGAGGGCGTGATCTGGCGGTTCAAGGCGGGTGGGCAGTGGCGGGAGATGCCGGCGGAGTTCGGCGCCTGGTCGACCGTCTCCAACCGGTTCCGGCAGTGGCGTGACGCAGGCGTGTTCGAGGCCCTGCTGGAGGGCCTGCTCGCGGAGGCCGCGAAGCGGGGTGAGGTGGACTTGTCCCTAGTCAGTGTGGACTCGACTACTGCCCGGGCCCACCATGACGCTGCCGGTATGCACCTTGGTGAGGACGTGCTCACCGCTTTGGAGAAGGCCGCCGTGGAGGAGGAGAAGGCGCGGCAAAAGGAAGTGAACAGGACGGGCAGGACGGGCAGGATGCCGGAAACGACCCCGAGCGGGAAGAGCGACGCCGTATCCGGCGCCGGCGCAGGCTCCGGTTGAAGGCAGCCCTGCTCGGGCGCTCGAGAGGCGGGCAGACCAGCAAGGTTCATCTGGCCGCCGACCGCAAGTGCCGGCCACTGGCCTTCGTCCTGACCGCGGGGCAGGCCGCAGACAGCCCGTAGTTCATCCCCGTACTCGAGAAGGTACGAGTCAAGGGGCCTGTCGGCCGCCCCCGCACCCGCCCCGACGCGGTGGCCGGGGACAAGGCGTATTCGTCCCGCGGCAACCGCACCCACCTACGGAAACGTGGCATCAAGGCCATCATCTCGGAGAAGAAGGACCAGGCTGCAAACCGGAAGAAGAAGGGCGGCAGGGGCGGCCGCCCCGTGAGCCACGACGCCGACCTCTACAAAGAGCGGAACACCGTAGAGCGCCTGATCAACAAGCTGAAGGCCTGGCGAGGCATCGCCACGCGCTACGACAAGACGCCGGGAAGCTACCTCGCCGGTCTCCACCTTCGCGCCTCGATGATCTGGATCAAAGATCTCACGCGGGCCGCCCGTTGATCACAATCGAATACACGCCCTAATGCCGGTCAGGCGCGACCGGAGGTGTTCTGGCGGTTCGCTACCGGCCTCCGTGAACGCAGTGAGCGAGCCGGCGAGGGCGCTGCGCTGATCGGCGGGCGTGGCCGCGATGTGCGGGCGAACGCGGCGCGAGGTACTCATTGACCTGCCGCACGCCGCGCTGCGGAAGGGGTCGTGTCCCACGTCGTGGTGTAGCCGATCACGGTCCGTCGCCTCCACTTCGGACCCGTCCGGCACGTGCGGCTACCAGCCGTCGTGCGATCAGCGCCGGTCCCGGCCCGGCGAGCCTCAACAGGGCCTCCGGCGAGGGCGACTCGGGCCACGACCTGGAGATTCCGTCAGCTTGATCGGCTACACCACTCGGCGGGACATCGCGGAAGGCGCAGGAAGCGCACTCTCCGCCCGCCCGCGCACCATCGAAAAGGGCCTGGGCCAGAACGCCGGCGGCCTCGATGACCTGCGCGGCCCGCACACCCCGTAGCGGCACGGAAGGCTGGGGCGGGCAGACGCGAGACCGCGAACTGACCGGCGTTATCCGCAGTCGGGGTGGCGGGCCGTCGTCGTTCCGTTGCGCGCGCGGACCGGGGAGAGCTAACCATGCATGTCGACGGAGATCATCACCCGGTCGAAGCGCAGGTCGGCGAGGTCCTGGCGGCGGATCAACCAGTGCATGCGGGGAAAGGGAAGCGCGACGTCGTCGTCGCAGTACCAGTTGGCGAGCAGACACCAGTCGTTACCGTCCACGTACTCGTACTCGTTCGCCAGTTCGACGGGATCGTCGTTCCAGAAGTCCGCATGGCCGCCGAGGTACAGGTCGGATCCGAAATAGTTGCCGCCGGCCTCCCTCCAGATGTCGCTCAGCTGGTCCATGAGTTCGTAGTCTTCGACGGTCATCTCGGACTCGTCGTCGGAAGGGTCTGCGAACCCGTCGGGACCGGACGAGGGCCATGACGGCCCCACGCGGACCGAGCGGTAGTCCCGCTCCTCGTACGAGCCGCGAACGGGCTCCGGGGCGGGGGCCTCCGTCGTGGGCGTCCCGGCGGGTACGTACACCACGTAGCCGGGCCCCGGGCCCTGACGGAGCTTCTCGGCGTCGCCGAAGAGCAGCAGGTGCCCGTCGGCCGGAAGGGGGAGGCCGGTCGAGTTCGGCGGTATCTGCGCGCAGTCGATGCTGCAGAGGAATGGCTCGCTCGGCTTGTCCGCGCCGACCGGCAGCATTGGGTTGTTGCCACCGAGGTGGACGACAACCGGTCCGTCGCCGCCTATCTGCGGATAGACCGCTGGCAGGAAGGAGCTGATCAACAGCTCCACGTCGCGCGATGACACGCCTGCTTCCGCCGCCTTGGCCCGAAACCGGCTCAGCGTTCCTGCTATGAGTTGATCAGTCATGCGCACAGCCTAGGGGTGGGCACTGACACGTGATCAGTAGCGGGCGACGAAGGTGCGCACCATGTCGCGCACGGCGTCCTCTTCTTGCACCGCCCCGGACAACCGGTGCTGAAGACGGTGGGGGGATCGTGTCCGACAGCCCGAGTCAGGGTCCAGCAGTTCCCGGACGCCCCCGGAACTGGCAGCGCACGCACAAGGAGGAGGCAGACGCGAGAAGCCCGGTGGGCACCACGAGGCGCGCGTCGAACCTCCTTGGCGCCGAACTCCGCCGGCATCTCCCGCCACTGCCCACCCGTCTTGAACCGCCAGATCACGCCCTCGAACTGCTGCCGCAGCCGCTCAGGGTACGGGCCGTACTCGCCGATCGGCAGATACGGCCCGATGAACTCCCACTCCACGTGGGTCAGTTGCACTCGCGTCACGCAAGACGATGAGGGTTTTCCAACCTGCCGCGCTGGCAGGGCTGTTGGGGTGACGGAACGACGAAGCTCCTGGTAGATGGGTTGTCGACCAAGAGCAACCTTCTCCGCCAGGAGCTTCGCGTGCTTGTTTACCCGTCCGGGCTGGATCTGTCCACTTCCGCGCTGCGGCTGCTGCAGCGAGAGTTGTCCGTCCGGCGCCGCCGGATCGGGACCCGTTGGCGGCGGTTGACCTGCGGCCGCCAGGCGCTGATGAGCCTGGCCCACCTGCGTTGCGGCCACACGTTCGCGCAGCTCGCCGCGGGGTTCGGCGTCGGTGTGGCCACGGCCCACCGCTACGTCACCGAGGCCGTGGAGGTTCTGGCTGCGCTCGCGCCCGACCTCGCCGAGGCGATGGCCACTGCGGCGGCCAAGGCGTTCGTGATCCTGGACGGCACCCTGCTGCCGATCGACCGCATCGCCGCCGACCGGCCCTTCTGTTGAGTCGGCACG
>NZ_LIQR01000246.1 GCF_001418575.1 Peterkaempfera griseoplana | reverse complement strand
GCCGCGGCGACCGCCGCGGCCAGCGCCAGCAGTGAGCCGCCCAGCGCGTGGGCCGCCTGGTTCCAGGCGGCACCCACGGCGTACCCGAGGAGGGCCGAGCCGGTCCCCCACAGCAGCGCGGCGAGCGCGTCGACGAGCAGAAAGCGGAGATACGGCATCCGGCCGCTGCCGGCCAGCACGGGCATCGCCGACCTCACGAAGGGGATGAACCGTCCGAAGAACACGGCGGCGACCCCATGGCGGTCCATCAGTTCCGTGGCCCGGCGCAGCCGCTGCGCGCTCCGCCCGGCCGGACGGGCGCTGCGGATCCGGTCGGCGGTGAGCCGCCCGACGAGATAGGCCGTGGAGTCGCCCGCCACCGCCGCCGCCACCGCCACCGCGGCGACCAGGACGACGGAGACGTGGTCGCGCTGCGCCAGCACACCGCCCAGCACCACCGAGGTCTCTCCCGGCAGCAGGAAGCCGAAGGGCACCGCCACCTCGCAGAAGACCAGCAGGGCCACGGCGCCGTAGGCGGGGGCGCCGCCCAGCTGGTTCAGCCAGTCGGTGATCAGGTGCACTCGGGTCCGCTCCTCGGGTCTCGTACCCGCTCGGGGTCCGCTCCTCGGAGGTGTCGTACCCCCAGCTTGACCTCGGCAAGGCAGGCGCGCCAGGGCGGAACGCGGGCCCGCCCCCCTGGGCGCACGATGTGCAAGCGTTTGCGGAAAGTTACCGGAATTCCTTGCCGCGAGTATTGACGGTGCTCGCGGTGAGACGACATCGTCTGTCCGGTTCCGGCTGCCCCGCCCTCCCACGACTCGCCGTGCCGGCGGCACCCACCCCCTCCAGGAGTCCCCATGCGGCGTGCTCTCGCCCTCTCCGCGCTGGCGCTGGCCCTCGTCCTCCCGACCGCGGCGTGCGGGGCGGGCTCCCCGGCCGCCGGCGGCGCCCGGGCGGTCACCATCACCTGGTGGGACACCTCCAACGCCGGCAATGAGGCGCCCACCTACCAGGCGCTGGTCAAGGACTTCGAGGCGGCCAACCCCGGCATCGGGGTCCGGTATGTCAACGTCCCCTTCGACCAGGCGCAGAGCAGGTTCAGAGCCGCGGCGCACGGCAAGGGCGCCCCCGACGTGCTGCGCTGCGAGGTCGGCTGGACGGCGGAGTTCGCCAGGGCCGGGATGCTGGTGCCGCTCGACGGAACCCCGGCCCTCGACGACCGCGCGGACTTCCGCCCCAGCCTGCTGGCCCAGGCCAAGTACGGCGACCGGACCTATGGGGCGCCGCTGGTCACCGACACCCTCGCGCTGCTTTACAACAAGTCCGCCCTTGGCCGGGCCGGGATCACCAGGCCCCCCGCGACCTGGAAGGAGCTCCGCGCCGACGCGGGCCGCATCCAGCGGACGTCCGGCATGGCGGGGTTCACCCTGCGAGCCGACTCCTACTACGCGCTGCCGTTCTTCTACGGGGAGGGGACCAACCTGGTGGACGCGGCGGACAGGCGGATCACCGTCGACTCCGCGGCGGCCGTCAGGGCGGTGGACACCGCCAGGGAGCTGCTGGACTCCCCGGGGGTCACCAAGCTGGACACCACCGCCGACGGCTACGCCCACATGCAGGACGCCTTCGACGACGGCCGGGTGGCGATGATCGTCCAGGGGCCCTGGGAGCTGACCAACGTCTTCCGCGGCACGGCCTTCGCCGACCCCACGAACCTGGGCATCGCCCCGGTCCCGGCCGGCTCCGCCGGCCGGTCCGGGTCCCCCACGGGCGGCCACAACCTGGTCGCCTACGCCGGCTCCGACGCCGCCCACCGGGCCGCGGCCGAGAAGTTCATCGGCTTCATGACCTCGGCCACCGTCCAGACCCGGATCGCGCTGAAGAACGGCACACTGCCGACCCGCTTCTCGGCCTACACCGAGGCCGTGATGGACGACCCGGGCATCGCCGGCTACCAGGGGGTCCTCTCCACCGCCCAGCCCCGGCCCGAACTGCCCGAGTACAGCCTGCTCTTCGCCCCGCTGACCAGCAACTACAACCGGATCCTCGGCGGCGCGGCGAGCACCCGGGCCGGGCTGGACGCCACGGCGGCGGAGTACCGCAAGCTGCTGCCGGGCTTCTCCGGCTGACAGTGATGATGTTCGTGGTGACGCCGCTCACGGCCCGCCCCACCCCGCCGGGCCGGGCGCCGGCAGGTGATCCCGGCCCGGCCCGGCCCGGCCCGGCCCGGTCAGGCGGGGGCGGGCAGATCGGCGAGGCCGGCGAGTGCGGCCCGGTGCCGCCCCGGCGTGCCCAGCGCCAGCTGATCGGCCTTGGCCCGCTTGAGGTAGAGATGGGCGGGGTGCTCCCAGGTCATGCCGATGCCGCCGTGCAACTGGACGCACTCCTCCGCGGCGCGGACCGCGGTGTCGCCGCAGTACGCCTGGGCGACGGCCACCGCCAGGACGGTCTCGGGGCCGTCGTCGCCGGAGGCCAGCGCGTCGGCGGCGTTGCGGGCGGCCGCGCGGGCGCCCGCGATGTCCAGCCAGAGGTCAGCCAGGCGGTGCTTGACGGCCTGGAAGGAGCCCACCGGCCGGCCGAACTGGTGACGCTGCTTCAGATGGTCGACGGTGGTGGCCAGACACCACTCCGCGACACCCAGCTGCTCGGAGGCCAGCAGTCCCGCCCCGGTGAGCAGGGCCCGCCGCAGGATCCCGGGGGCGGTGTCCGGTCCGGCCAGCCGGCGGGCGGGGGCGCCGTGCAGGGTGAGGTCGGCGAGCGGGCGGGTGAGGTCCAGGGAGGTGCGCGGGGTGCGGGCGAGTCCGGCGGCGGTCGACTCCACCGCGTACAGCGCGGGCCCGTCCTGACCGAGAGCGGGCACCAGGACGGTGGCCGCGCCGGCCAGGTCGGGGACGGAGGTGACGGTGCCGCTCAGGGTGCCGGCGGCGTCGGCCCTGACGCCCGCCGGGAAGTCGGCCCAGGGGTCGGCGGTCAGCGGGACCGCCAGTGCCGCGCTCTGCTCGCCCGCGGCCAGCGGGGCGAGCAGGTCGGCCGCGCCGCAGCCGAGCAGGACGGTGGTGGCCAGCACGGCGCTGCCCAGATAGGGGGTGGGGGCGGCGGCGCGGCCCAGCTCCTCCAGTACCACCGCGGTCTCCCGCAGACCGGCGCCTGCGCCGCCGTGCTCCTCGGGGATCTGCAGGCCGGCGGCGCCGAGCTCGCGGGCGAGGGTGCGCCAGAGCCGGGGGTCGTACGGGGCCGGGGTCTCGCAGCGGGCGAGGACGGCGGAGGGCGGGCAGTGGTCGGTGAGGACGGCGCGGACGGCGGCCCGGAGGTCCTCCTCGACGGAGGAGTAGAGGAGGTCGCTCATCGGGCCAGGTCCTTCCAGGGCACGTCCTTGTCGGTGCGCGGCTCGGCGGGGAGCCCGAGGACGCGTTCGGCGATGATGTTGCGCAGGATCTCGGAGGTGCCGCCCTCGATGGAGTTGCCCTTGGCACGCAGGTAGCGGTACCCGGCGTCGCGGCCCAGGAAGTCGACCTGGTCGGGGCGGACCATGGTCCAGTCGCCGTAGCCGAGGCCGTCCTCGGCGAGCAGTTCGACCTCCAGCCCGCTGAGCTCCTGGGCGAGGCGGGCGAACGCCAGCTTCATGGCGGCGCCCTCGGGGCCGGGCTGGCCGAGGGCCAGCTGCTGGCGGAGGCGCTCGCCGGTGAGACGGACCACCTCGGCCTGCAGCCAGCCGCGCAGCAGCCGCTGGTGGAGGTCGTGGGTGCGCAGCTCGGGGCGGTCGCGCCAGGTGGCGGCGACGATGCCGATCATGCCGCCCTCGCGGGGCGTCCGCTGGCCGCCGATGGCGACCCGCTCGTTGTTGAGGGTGGTCTGGGCCACCCGCCAGCCCTCCCCGACCTCGCCGAGCCGGTGTGCGTCGGGGATCCGGACGCCGCTCAGGAAGACCTCGTTGAACTCCGCCTCGCCGGTGATCTGACGCAGCGGGCGGACCTCGACGCCCGGGTCGGTCATGTCGCAGATGAAATAGGTGATGCCGCGGTGCTTGGGCAGGCCGGGGTCGGTACGGGCGATCAGGATGGCCCAGCGGGCGGTGTGGGCGCCGGAGGTCCACACCTTCTGGCCGTCGACGGTCCAGGTGTCGCCGTCCGGGACGGCCCGGGTGCCGAGCGCGGCGAGGTCGGAGCCGGCGCCGGGCTCGCTGAAGAGCTGGCACCAGGTCTCCTCGCCGGTCCACAGCGGGCGCAGGAAGCGGGCCTGCTGCTCGGGGGTCCCGTAGCGGAGGATGGTGGGGGCGGCCATGCCGAGGCCGATGCCGTTGGCCCGGGGGTTGTTGTCCGGGGCCCCGGCGGCGGCCAGCTCGGCGTCCACGGCCGCCTGGAGCGACCGGGGGGCGCCGAGGCCGCCGAGGCCCTCGGGGAAGTGCACCCAGGCCAGGCCCGCGTCGAACCGGGCCCGCAGGAAGTCCAGACGGTCGGTGGTGGCCGGGTCGTGAGCGGCCAGCAGCTCGCGTACGCGCTCGCGCACCTCCACGGCGGCGCTCACGGGACCAGCAGGGAGACGGTGTCGGCCACACAGGCCGGCTTGCTGCCGCCCTCGATCTCGATGGTGTGCCGGACCACGGCCTGCCGGCCCATCGAGGCCTCGCGCAGGTCGATCAGCTCCGCCCCGGACCGCACCCGGGAGCCGACCCGGACGGGGGAGGGGAAGCGGACCTTCTCGGTGCCGTAGTTGACGCCCATGGTCAGGCCCTCGACGCGGAAGATCTGGGACGACAGCAGGGGGATCAGGGACAGGGTGAGGTAGCCGTGGGCGATGGTGCCGCCGAAGGGGCCGGTCGCGGCCCGCTCCGGGTCCACATGGATCCACTGATGGTCGCCCGTGGCCTCGGCGAAGAGGTCGACCTGGCGCTGGGTGACGGTGTGCCAGTCGCTGTGACCGAGGTGCTCGCCCTTGGCGGCGGCGAGCTCGTCGAGCCCGTTGAAGAGGCGCATGCCCGTTCCCTTCCATCGAATGAATAAGCGCTTGCTCAGCATTCATCCGAGCGGGGCCGGCTGTCAACGGTGGCACGGGACGGACGGCGGCGGGCCCCGCGGGACCCGGAGCGGGCGGCAGGTCAGCCGGCGGCCTTGGGGAAGAGGTCCAGGAAGGGGCCCGCGGTGACCGACAGACCCCGGGCGAACGGGGCGTCGAAGTCCCAGATCAGAAAGAGCAGAAAGGCGATCAGGGCACTGAACAGGCCCGCCAGCAGCAGCTCCCGGGCCGAGCGGCGGATCTGGAGCGTGAAGATCAGCCCCACCGTGACCAGCGCTCCCGCGATCAGGCCGAACCAGACGAGCGGCGGCATGGTCTCCCCGGCGTTCTGCCCCCGGGTGGTGCGGGCCTGGTCGGCCAGGGCCACCTGGTCGACCAGCGGCTGGTATGCCTGGCTCTCCAGATCGGTCTTGGGGGAGTGGTCGGTGACATCGCGGCGGACCCGCTCCAGCAGGTCGGCGCTGCGGTCGGTGAGGGCGCCGTTCCGGGCCATGTAGGGCCACTCGGTGTGCACCACATAGGAGACATAGGCGTCGATGTCGGCGCGGGTGCGGTCGCGGACGGCGGCCGGGTACACCTGGACCCGGGCGGCGACCTCGTGCAGTGCCTGGGCCTCCTGGAGGGTGCCGGCCTGGGCGCCGCTGCGCCCCTCCCAGACCCCGGCGATGGCCAGGCCCAGCACGATGGCATAGACCACGCCGATCATCATCGTCATGTACTCGATCACATCGGGCGTCTCCGAGGGGTCGTCGTCGTCCGGGATGCGCCGCTGACGCAGCGTCACCACGCCGATGACCACGGCGCAGGAGGCCGCCATGGCGAGGGTGAGGGCGAGCCATAGGGACACGAGGGATCCTCCGTGGGCGAAGTGGGTGCGGCCGGTCAGGAGGACCGGCGGCCGCCGG
>NZ_LIQR01000245.1 GCF_001418575.1 Peterkaempfera griseoplana | reverse complement strand
CGGTGGCCGCCGACGGCACCGTCACCACCCTCGAACCCGAGCCGGACCTGACGCCCGCAGCAGCGGAGCAGCCGGCCGACGCCGCCCCGTTGGCGCCCGTGGCGCCCGAGGCCCCCGCGGAGCCCCAGGCTCCCGCGGACCCCCAGGCCGAGGTGCAGCCCCAGGCCGAGGTGCAGCCCGGGCCCGAGGTGCAGCCCGAGGCCGAGGTGCAGCCCGGGACCGAGCCGGAGGCCGAACTGCCGACCGGCCCCGAGGCCGAGTCTGAGCCGCAGCCCGAGCCCGAGCCCGAGCCCGAGCCCGAGGCCCAGGAGCCGCAGCCCGAGCCCGAGGAGCCGCAGGGACCGGCCGCCGCCGGCTACGAGGAGTCGATGCGCGAGGCCGTGCACCGGGTGATGCGCGAGCGCCGCGACATCCGCAACGGCTTCCGCCGCGACCCCATCCCGCACGAGGTGCTGATCCGGGTCCTGGAGGCCGCTCACACCGCCCCCAGCGTCGGCTACTCCCAGCCCTGGGACTTCGTGGTGATCCGCTCCGCGAAGACCCGCAAGCGGATGCACGAACTGGCCGAGCGGCAGCGCGACGCCTATGCGGCCTCGCTGCCCAAGGGCCGGGCCAAGCAGTTCAAGGCCCTCAAGATCGAGGCGATCCTGGAGACCCCGGTCAACATCGTGGTCACGGCCGACCGCACCCGCGGCGGCCGCCACACCCTCGGCCGCCACACCCAGCCGCAGATGGCCCCGTACTCCGCGGCCCTGGCCGTGGAGAACCTCTGGCTGGCCGCCCGCGCCGAGGGGCTGGGCGTCGGCTGGGTCTCCTTCTTCGACGAGCGCGAGATGGTCCGTGAACTCGGCCTGCCCGAGCACCTCGACGTGGTGGCCTACCTCTGCGTCGGGTACGTGGACGCCTTCCCCGACGAGCCGGAGCTCCAGCAGGCCGGCTGGGCCAAGAAGCGCCCGCTCTCCTGGGTGGTCCACGAGGAGCAGTACGGCAACCGGGCACTGCCCGGCGAGGAGCGGCGCAGCGTCCTGGAGGACACCCTGCGCGGCATCCGCCCGCTGGACGCCAAGGCGCTGGGCGAGGCCTGGGACCGGCAGAAGCGGATGACCAAGCCGGCCGGCTCGCTGGGCATGCTGGAGATAATCTCCGCCCAGCTCTGCGGGCTCTCCCGCAAGTGCCCGCCGCCGATCCCGGAGCCCGCCTGTGTGGCGATCTTCGCGGGCGACCACGGTGTGCACGACCAGGGCGTCACCCCGTGGCCGCAGGAGGTCACCGCCCAGATGGTGGGCAACTTCCTCGCCGGGGGCGCGGTGGTGAACGCCTTCGCCGCCCAGGTGGGCGCGGAGGTCTGCGTGGTCGACGTGGGCGTCGCCGCGGAGCTGCCGGCGCCGGTCCAGGAGGGCCGTACCACCGGGCTGCTGCCGCGCAAGGTCCGCCCCGGCACCGCCGACATGACCCAGGGCCCGGCGATGAGCCGGGAGGAGGCGCTGCGCGCCCTGGAGATCGGTGTGGAGACCGCCCGCGACCTGGTCGCGGCCGGCAACAAGGTGATCATCACCGGTGACATGGGCATCGCCAACACCACCCCGGCCGCGGCGCTGATCTCGGTCTTCACCGGAGCCGACCCGGCCGAGGTCACCGGCCGCGGCACCGGGATCGACGACGAGACCCACGCCCGCAAGGTCGAGGTCATCCGGCGCGCCCTGGAACTGCACAAGCCCGACCCGGCGGACCCGATCGGCGTGCTGGCAGCCGTCGGCGGCCTGGAGCACGCCGCCATCGCCGGCCTGCTGCTCGGCGCCGCCTCGCTGCGCACCCCCGTGATCCTGGACGGTGTCATCGCGGGCTCCGCCGCGCTCGCGGCCAAGGCGATCGCCCCCGAGGTGCTCGCCGCCTGCATCGCCGGGCACCGCTCCGCCGAGCCGGGCCACAAGATCGCGCTCGCCAAGCTGGGACTGCGTCCGCTGGTCGACCTGGACCTGCGGCTCGGCGAGGGCACCGGCGCACTGCTGGCCCTCCCGGTGGTGCAGTCCGCCGCCCGGGCGATGCACGATGTGGCCACGTTCGACTCCGCCGGGGTGACCGAGAAGCACTGACCCCGCCCACCGCGGCACACCGCTCCGCAGCCGGTCCGAGGGCGCACCGGCTGCGGGGCCGCACCCGTATTGCCACCGACCCCGTTCCGCCTCACGCACAGGAGTCCCGCCATGGCCGCGCCCATCCCCAGCCCCGACGCGACCCCCTACCCGGTGGGCCTGCGTCTCGACGGACGCCGGGTCCTGGTCGTCGGCGGCGGCCAGGTGGCCCAGCGGCGGCTGCCCGCGCTGATCGCCGCCGGGGCCAGGATCGACCTGGTCTCCCCGGCCACCACCCCGGCCGTGCAGGCCATGGCCGACGCCGGTGAGATCAGCTGGCACCCCCGCGGTTACCTCCCGGGCGACCTGGAGGGCGCCTGGTACGCCCTGGTCGCCACCGACGACCCGGAGGTCAACGCGGCGGTCAGCGCCGAGGCCGAGGAGCGCCGGGTGTTCTGCGCCCGCAGCGACGACGCCTCGGCCGCCACCGCCTGGACGCCGGCCACCGGCCGCGACGGCTCCGTCACCGTCGCGGTCCTCTCCGGCGACCCCCGCCGCTCCGCCGCACTGCGCAACTCCTTCGTCGAGGGCCTGCGCGACGGTACGGTGACCGCCCGCCACCACCGCGAGCGCACCCCCGGGGTGGCCCTGGTCGGCGGCGGCCCCGGCGACCCCGACCTGATCACCGTGCGCGGCCGGCGGCTACTCGCCGACGCCGATGTGGTGGTCGCCGACCGGCTGGCCCCGCGGGAGCTGCTCGCCGAACTGCCCCCGCACGTCGAGGTGATCGACGCCGCCAAGATCCCCTACGGCAGGGCGATGGCCCAGGAGGCCATCAACCGCACGCTGCTGGAGCACGCCAGGGCCGGGAAGTTCGTGGTCCGGCTCAAGGGCGGCGATCCCTATGTCTTCGGCCGCGGCATGGAGGAGGTCATCGCCTGCGCGGAGGCCGGCGTCCCGGTCACCGTCGTCCCCGGCATCTCCAGCTCCATCAGCGTCCCGGCCGCCGCCGGCATCCCGGTCACCCACCGCGGGGTCACCCATGAGTTCACCGTGATCTCCGGCCATGTCGCCCCCGGCGACCCGCGTTCGCTGGTCGACTGGGAGGCCGCCGCACGGATGCGCGGCACCCTGGTCCTGCTGATGGCCGTGGAGCGGATCGAGGCCATCGCCGCCACCCTGATCGCCCACGGACGGGCCGCGGACACCCCCGTCGCCGTGGTCCAGGAGGGCACCACCGCGGCCCAGCGCCGGATCGACGCCACCCTCGCCACCGTCGCCGAGACCGTGGTCGCCGAGGACGTCCGGCCGCCCGCCGTGGTCGTCGTCGGCGATGTGGTCACCGTCTTCGGGGGCTGACCCGGCGGCACCGGTGCCGGGCCCGGCCCGGCACCGGTTTTGGCGTCGCCGCCCCTCTGCGTGCAGGATCGTGGGGTGGCAGAGATCAACACCGTCGAGGACCCCGCCGACCCCCGTCTCGGCGACTACACCGCCCTGACCGACGTGGAGCTGCGGCGGCGCCGCGAACCCGCCGAGGGGCTCTTCATGGCCGAGGGGGAGAAGGTCATCAGACGCGCCCTCGCCGCGGGCTACCGCATGCGGTCCATGATGCTCACCGCCAAGTGGACGGAGGTGATGCGCGATGTCATCGAGGCGTCCGAAGCGCCCGTCTACCGCGTCACCCCGGAACTCGCCGAGGCCGTCACCGGCTACCACGTCCACCGCGGGGCCCTGGCCGCCATGCAGCGCAAGCCCCTCCCGGACACCGCCGAAGTGATCGCGGACGCCCGCCGGGTCGCCGTCTTCGAGGACATCGTCGACCACGCCAACATCGGCGCCGCCTTCCGCAACGCAGCCGCGCTCGGCATCGACGCCGTCCTGCTCACCCCGCGCTGCGCCGACCCGCTCTACCGCCGCTCGGTCAAGGTCTCCATGGGGGCGGTCCTCCAGGTCCCCTGGACCCGTGTCGACCCCTGGCCCCAGGGCATCGAGACCCTGCGGGCCGCGGGCTTCGTCACCGCCGCGCTGACCCTGGCGAAGGACTCCGTCGACCTCCGGGAGCTCGCCGCCCGCCGCTACCCCCGGCTCGCGCTGGTCTTCGGCACCGAGGGGGACGGGCTGCGCCGCCGTACCGTCGCGGCCGCCGACCTCTCGGTGACCATCCCCATGGGCGGGGGAGTGGACTCGCTCAATGTCGCGGCCGCCTCAGCGGTGGCCTTCCACGCGACCGCCCCCTGAGGCCCCGGACCCCGCTGCCGGCCATGGGCCAACGGGACGGCAGGGCGGCCCACCCGGAGTGGCACCCCGGCACCGGGGGCATGCTCCCTATCCGGAGCGGTGGAGCGGACCCTGCTCCATCTGCGGACGGAGCGACCCTGAGCAGCAGCAGTGCATCCCACCAGACGACGGGCCCCGGCGGCGGCGTTCTCACCCTCGGTGTCGAGGAGGAGTTCCTGCTGGTCGACCGGACCACCGGGGCCGCTGTGCCCTACGCACCCGCGGTGGTGTCACGGGCCGCCGAGGAGTTCGGCGCCGAACGCATCCAGGCCGAGCTCTTCCCCACCCAGATCGAGACCGCCAGCCGGCCCTGTACCTCGCTCGCCGACCTCCGCGCCGACCTGCGGCTGCTGCGGCAGGGCATCGCCCGCCACGCCCGCGCCGCGGGCTGCCTGCCGATGGCGGGCGGCACCGCCGTGCTCCCGGCCGCAACCGAGGTGCCGGTCACCGACACCCCCCGCTACCGCAGACTCGCCGACCACTTCCGCCCCATCGCCGAGGCACAGGCCGAGGGGGTCTGCGGCTGCCACGTCCACGTCGGCATCGCCGACCGCGAGGAGGCCGTCCAGGTCGCCAACGCGCTGCGCCCCTGGCTGCCCACCCTGGAGGCGCTGGCCGCCAACTCGCCGTACCACCACGGGCGGGACACCGGTTACGCCAGCACCCGGATCCTCATCTGGTCGCGCTGGCCCACCGCCGGCCCGACCCCCCACTTCACCTCGGCCAAGGCCTACGACGACCTGGTCGACGCGCTGGTCGACTCCGGGATGCTGCTGGACCGCAAGATGGTCTACTGGCACGCCCGGCTGTCCGAGCACTACCCGACGCTGGAGATCAGGGTCGCCGACGTCAACGCCGACCTGGACACGGTGCTGCTCTTCGCTGCGCTGGTGCGCGGCCTCTGCGGGACGCTGCTCGCCGAGATCCGGGCCGGGCGGTCCTTCCCGCCGGTCGGCGACTCCCTGCTGCGCGCGGCGCACTGGCGGGCCGCCCGCGACGGCCTGGAGGGGCAGGGCCTGGACCTGTTCAGCGGCCGGCTGCTCCCCGCCGGTGAACTGCTGCAGCAGCTGGTCCGGTACGCCGGGCCGGGCCTGGAGGAGGCGGGCGACCACGCCACCGTGGCCGACCTGCTGCGCCGGCTCCAGCACTCCGGCGGGGGAGCGGCGCAGCAGCGGACGGCCTTCGCCCGCCGCGGCCGGTTCCAGGACGTGGTGGAGCACCTGACCGCGCTCACCGGCGCGGCCGGGGCCTGATGAGCTCCACCGGGCGGCCCGGTTCTCCCGGGTCCGTGGGGAGAGCTCCGTACCCGGGCGGTCCGGGACGGCGTGACGGGGGGAGAGCCACGTCACATCCGCCATCCGTCACATCGGGCAGGGCTGCGCCGTCAGAGCTGTGTACCCACGGACAACGGCGTAGGAGCCCATCATGGACGCACGACTGAACCTCTTCGGCAACCCGGTCGGGGCCAAGGTCCTCAAGTACCTCGCCTCGGCGGGCAAGGCGGTCACGGACTCGGGGCTGCCGGCCGCGACGCAGGAGCTGGTGAAGATCCGCGCCAGCCAGATCAACGGCTGCGCCTTCTGCACCGACATGCACACCAAGGACGCGGCACACGCCGGGGAGACCGCGGTCCGCCTCAACCTGGTCGCGACCTGGAGGGAGGCCACGGTCTTCACCGACGCCGAGCGCGCGGCCCTGGAGCTCACCGAGCAGGGCACCCGGATCGCCGACGCCGCCGGAGGCGTCCCGGACGAGGTCTGGGCGAACGCCGCCAAGCACTACGACGAGGACCAGCTCACCGCCCTGGTGTCCCTGATCGCCGTCATCAACGCCTACAACCGCCTGAACGTCGTCGTCCAGCAGCCCGCCGGCGACTACCAGCCCGGCCAGTTCGGGTGACCTGCCGGTGCGGACGGTGAGGGGGCGGAACCGGGCCCCCGGCCGACGCCCCGGGCGCGGCGTGCGGGGTCCGGGGCGTTCGGTGCCGCGAGGCGGCCGGGAAGGCCGTGACCGGGCTTCCCGACAGGCCGGGCGGGGATGTGCACCGGCGGTCGCGGGGGCCAGGCCGGTGGAGGCCTGCCGGAGGCGGTACCTGCCGGTTTAGTTGCCGGAAGCGCCGGCGCCCGGCCAGGCCTCCTCCAGGGTGCCGTCGCCCCGGACGGTGTAGCGGGTGGCGGTGACGGACTCCTGGCCGGGGACCTTCTCCTCCCGCAGCAGCGACCCGC
Source organism: Peterkaempfera griseoplana (assembly GCF_001418575.1). Classification (GTDB taxonomy): domain Bacteria; phylum Actinomycetota; class Actinomycetes; order Streptomycetales; family Streptomycetaceae; genus Peterkaempfera; species Peterkaempfera griseoplana. The sequence goes on along the minus strand of NZ_LIQR01000245.1, from coordinate 571 downwards.
GCACGATCCGCCACTCCGCCGTCGCCCCCGGGTCGGCAGCCGAGGTCCGGGCGGCCAGCAGCACGGGGTCGGATCCGGAGAAGCCGAACACCTCCACCAGGTCGACGGGGACCGCGCCCTCGGTGCGGTTGAGCACCACCACCGCGGCCGGGGCCCCGCGGTAGCGGGCGGAGAGCACGGTGGTCAGCGAGACCTGGGCGCCGTCGTGTGCGGCGACACCGTTGCGGAGCGCGATCGCCGCCCCGTCGCCCGGGTCGGGGTAGGTGCGGTTGGCCCAGTCGACCTCGGGCGGTGCCTCGGCCGACGGTGACAGCCAGCTGTCCCCCGGGGCCGTCGGCGCGGCGGGGGTGGGGGAGAGCAGCGCCGCTCCGTCCACCGACGGCCGGTAGCCGGTACGGACCCCCTGCGGGTGGTGCTGCCCCTGGTTCTGGTTGCGGTCGTGGCAGCCCTGTGCGGCGGCGATGGCCAGCGCCACCCCCAGCGTCACCGTGACGAAGACCACCAGCCGCTGACGCATCAGCCGCCGCCGGTCGGGCGGCGGCTGATGCGTCAGCGGCTGGTGGTCTTCGTC
>NZ_LIQR01000244.1 GCF_001418575.1 Peterkaempfera griseoplana | reverse complement strand
CCTCCGCGTCGGCCCCCTCCGCGTCGGCCCCCGCCTCCCCGGTGGCGAACGCCGACCCCGCGTCGGTGAAGGGCTGCAAGGCGCCCTCGGCGGGCAACCCCAACGGCAAGCAGTGGCAGAAGGAGCCGGCGATCAGCGTCGACACCTCGGCCAAGTACCAGGCCGTGCTGGACACCAGCTGCGGCAAGGTGACGCTGGAGCTGGACCCCGGCAAGGCCCCGCACACCGTGAACTCCTTCGTCTTCCTGGCCGGCCAGCACTACTTCGACCATGTGCCGTGCCACCGGCTGACCACCAGCGGCATCTACGTGCTGCAGTGCGGCGACCCGACGGGCAAGGGGTCGGGCGGCCCTGGGTACCAGTTCAAGGACGAGAACCTCAAGGGCGCCACCTACCCGGCCGGCACCGTGGCGATGGCCAACGCGGGCCCGGGCACCAACGGCAGCCAGTTCTTCCTGGTCTACCAGGACACCCAGCTGCCCCCCAGCTACACCCCGTTCGGCAAGGTCACCGGGGGCCTGGACGTGCTGAAGAACATCGCCGCGGGCGGTGTGGTGGGCGGCGGCCAGGACGGTGCGCCGGTGGCCGGCGTGAAGATGGAGAAGGTCACCGCGGTCAAGGAGTGACCGGGGTCCGAACGCCGCGCGAAAAGGCCCGGCCCGGATGCGGACAGCACTGGCGCCCGTCGCCTATGTTGCTGTTGTGTAGGGTGCCCTGACCCGGCGGCTGCGACCCTCGCATCGCAAGAGCGGCACGTCGGACGGCCGGACCGTCAGCCGGGCGGCCGTACATCAACTGTGGACGACGTCCGCGCACCGGCGGCCCTGCGCCGCCGGGCCCGGATGTCATGTGGAGGAGGCGCTGTGACCAGCGACCCGTGGGGCCGTGTCGACGAGCAGGGGACCGTCTACGTACGGACGGCCGAAGGAGAGCACGTCGTCGGCTCCTGGCAGGCAGGCTCCCCCGAGGAGGCGCTCGCGTACTTCGAGCGCAAGTACGAGGGACTCGCCGTGGAGATCGGCCTCCTCGAGCGCCGGGTGCGCACCACCGACCTGGCGCCCAAGGACGCCCTGACCGCGGTGGAGCATCTGCGGGCCCAGGTCGTCGAGGGCCACGCGGTGGGAGATCTGGCGGCCCTGGCGAAGCGGCTGGACGCGCTCACCGCGGAGGTCGAGTCCCGCCGTGAGGAACGCAAGGCCGCCCGGGCCAAGGCCCAGGACGAGGCCCGTACCGCCAAGGATCAGCTGGTCGCCGAGGCGGAGCAGCTGGCCGAGTCCACCCAGTGGCGGGAGGCCGGGGACCGGCTGCGCGCCCTGGTGGACATCTGGAAGGGCCTGCCCCGGCTCGACCGCAAGAGCGACGACGAGCTGTGGCACCGCTTCTCGCACGCCCGCTCCGCGTTCTCCAAGCGGCGCAAGGCGCACTTCGCCACGCTGGACCAGCAGCGGGACGAGGCGCGGGCACGCAAGGAGCGCCTGGTGCAGGAGGCGGAGGCGCTCTCCGACTCCACCGACTGGGGTGACACCGCCGCCCGCTACCGTCAGCTGATGACGGAGTGGAAGGCGGCGGGCCGCGCCCAGCGGGACACCGAGGACGAGCTGTGGGCCCGCTTCCGCGGTGCCCAGGACGTCTTCTTCCAGGCCCGTTCGGCGGTCTTCTCCGAGCGGGACGCCGAGCAGCGGGAGAACCAGACGCTGAAGGAGGCGCTGCTGGTCGAGGCCGAGGCGCTGCTGCCGATCGGCGACCTCAAGGCCGCCAAGGCTGCCTACCGCGGGATCGGCGAGCGCTGGGAGGCCATCGGCCATGTGCCGCGGGACGCCCGGCCGAAGCTGGAGGCGCGGCTGCACACCGTGGAGCGGGCGATCAGGGAGGCCGAGGAGGCCGAGTGGCGCCGCACCAACCCGGAGGCCCGGGCGCGCGCCCAGGGCATGACGGGGCTGCTGCAGGCCGCGGTGGACAAGCTGGAGGCCGAGCTGGCGCGGGCCCGTACCGCGGGCAACAGCTCCAAGGCCGCCAAGCTGGAGGCCGAGCTGGCGGGTCGCCGCGAGCTGCTGGAGCAGGCGCAGAAGTCGCTGGAGGAGTTCAGCGGCTGAGGTCGGTGAGCCCGCTGCGACGTACGGCGGCGGCCGGGACCTGTGTGAACGGGTCCCGGCCGCCGGGCTTTCCGGGCGGCGCCGGTCCTTCAATTGCCGCACATCTGCGCTACCCCGGGCGGTCATTCCGGGGTCGGCGGGGTCGGGCACACATACAGGTGCCACGCCCTCAGTGGCCTCGCCGCCCTCGTCCCCGGAGCGTCCGCCGTGACCGCTGCCCCACTGCTGACCCCTGCCTCGCCCGCTCCCCGTCCCGCCGGTCCGTCCGTTCCCCGTCCCGCCGTCCCGGCCGGGACCGAACCGGCCGCGACCGGACCCGCCGAGACCGGCTTCGCGGCGACCAGCCCCGCCGCGACCGGACCCGCCGAGTACACCGTCTCCCTCGCGGCCGACGAGGCCGACGTACGGGCGGTGCAGCGGCTGCGTCACCAGGTCTTCGCCCAAGAGCTCGGCGCCACCCTGCACTCCCCCGTCCCCGGCCTGGACATCGACGGGTTCGACGACTTCTGCGACCATCTGCTGGTCCGCGAGCGGGCCACCGGCACGGTGGTGGGCACCTACCGGATGCTGCGTCCCGCGGCCGCGCTGCGCGCCGGGCGGCTCTACTCGGAGGGCGAGTTCGAGCTGGCCGCACTGGCGGACCTCCGCCCGCGGATGGTGGAGGTGGGCCGCTCCTGTGTGCACCCCGGCCACCGCGACGGCGCGGTGATCGGCCTGCTGTGGGGCGGTCTGCTGCACTACCTCCAGGAGACCGGCTGCGACTGGATCGCCGGCTGCTGCTCGCTGGGGCTGGCCGACGGCGGCGGGTCTGCCGCCTCGGTCTGGGACCGGGTCAGCGACCGCAACCTGTCCCCCGAGGAGTTCCGGGTGCGGCCGCGCACCCCGTGGAGCCCCGAGGGGATCGCCCGGCCGTCGCGCGGTGCGCTGCCGGCGCTGCTCCGCGGCTATCTGCGGCTGGGCGCCTGGGTGTGCGGGGAGCCCGCGTACGACCCGGACTTCGGCGTGGCGGACCTGTTCGTCCTGCTCTCGCTGGAGCGCACCGATCCCCGCTATCTGCGTCACTTCATGGCGCTCGGGGCCTCCCGGTGAGCGTCTGGCGGCCGTCCGGGCCCTGTACGACCCGCGAATGCGTCGGTTCGCCGGACCGGTCGGCCGGGGTGCCGCGCAGAGTTCTGCGGCTGGCCGGGTGTCTGGCGGTGGTCATGGCCGGTCTGCTGCTGGCACCGCCGGTCCGGCGGTGGGCCGGGGCGCGGGCGGTGCCGCTGCTGCGGGTCTGGGTGCGGCTGGGCGCCGCCGCGCTGGGCGTCAGGATCCGGGTGCTGGACCTGTCGGGACGGGCGGCGGCTGCGGACGGGCCGGAGCTGCTGGTCGCCAACCATGTGTCCTGGCTGGACGTCCTGCTGGTGCAGGCGGTGCGGCCGGGCCGGATGCTCGCCAAGGCCGAGGTGGCGCACTGGCCGGTGGTGGGCCGCGCGGCGGGCCGCTGGGGCACCGTCTTCCTGGACCGGGAGCGGCCCAGGGCGCTGCCGGGGGCGGTCGCCGAGGTGGCGGGGGTGCTGCGCGGCGGTGGGCCGGCGGTGGTCTTCCCCGAGGGCACCACCTGGTGCGGGGCGCGTACGGGGCCCTTCCGGGCGGCGTTCTTCCAGGCCGCGCTGGACGCCGGCGCCCCGGTGCGGCCGATGGCGGTGCGCTATCGGCTGGCCGGGGGGCGGCCGGCGACGGTGCCCGCCTTCGTCGGCGACGACGACCTGGTGGCCTCGCTGCGACGGGTGGTCGCCGTCCGCGGGCTGGTGGCGGAGCTGGTGCTGCTGCCGGCGATACCGCCCGGCGCCGCAGCCGACCGGCGGGAGCTGGCGGCGGCCGCACAGCGGGCGGTGGAGCGGGTCCTCTCACCGGACCCGCGGCACCGCCGCGTACCCGACCCCGTGCGGGGCCGGGTACGGACGCCGGTGGTCAGCGCTGCTGACGGGCGGAGGTGACGCGGTAGACGTCATAGACGCCCTCCACACCGCGGACCGCCTTGAGCACATGTCCCAGATGCTTGGGGTCGCCCATCTCGAAGGTGAACCGGCTCATGGCCACCCGGTCGCGGGAGGTCTGCACCGCCGCGGACAGGATGTTCACATGCTGGTCGGACAGCACCCGGGTGACGTCCGAGAGCAGCCTGGAGCGGTCCAGCGCCTCGACCTGGATGGCCACCAGGAAGACCGAGGACTGGGTGGGGGCCCACTCCACGTCGATCATGCGCTCGGGCTGCTGGGAGAGCGACTCCACGTTGACGCAGTCGGCCCGGTGGACGGAGACGCCGTTGCCGCGGGTGACAAAGCCCACGATGGGGTCTCCGGGTACCGGGGTGCAGCAGCGGGAGAGCTTCACCCAGACGTCCTCGACGCCCTTGACGATCACCCCGGGGTCGCCCTTGGGCCGGCGGCGCCGGGCGTGCTCGGGCGACGGGGTGGTGATCTCCGCGATGTCCTCGGTGGCGCCCTCCTCGCCGCCGAGCGCCTGGACCAGCTTCTGCACGATGGACTGCGCCGCGACATGGCCCTCGCCGATGGCGGCGTAGAGGGAGGAGATGTCGGGGTAGCGCATCTCGTGCGCCAGGGTGACCAGGGAGTCGCCGGTCAGTATCCGCTGGATCGGCAGGCCCTGCTTGCGCATGGCGCGGGCGATGGCGTCCTTGCCCTGCTCGATGGCCTCCTCGCGGCGCTCCTTGGAGAACCAGGCGCGGATCTTGTTGCGGGCGCGCGGTGACTTGACGAAGCCCAGCCAGTCGCGGGAGGGACCGGCGCCGGCGGCCTTGGAGGTGAAGACCTCCACCAGGTCGCCGTTGTCCAGGGTGGACTCCAGCGGCACCAGGCGGCCGTTGACCCGGGCGCCGATGCACCGGTAGCCGACCTCGGTGTGCACCGCGAAGGCGAAGTCCACCGGGGTGGACTTGGCCGGCAGCGCTATCACGTCGCCCTTGGGCGTGAAGACGAAGACCTCGTTGCTGGAGAGGTCGAACCGCAGCGACTCCAGGAACTCGCCCGGGTCCTCGGTCTCCTTCTGCCAGTCGACCAGCTGCCGCAGCCAGGCCATCTCGTTGAGGTCGCCCTTGTCGCCGGCCTTGCGGGGCGCGGCGGGCGCGTCGGTGCGGACCTTGGAGGCGCCGGCGACGGCGCGCTGCTTGTACTTCCAGTGCGCGGCGATGCCGTACTCGGCGCGGCGGTGCATGTCGAAGGTGCGGATCTGCAGCTCGACCGGCTTGCCGCCGGGCCCGATGACCGTCGTGTGCAGCGACTGGTACATGTTGAACTTGGGCATGGCGATGTAGTCCTTGAACCGCCCGGGCACCGGGTTCCATCGCGCATGGATGGTCCCCAGGGCCGCGTAGCAGTCCCGGACGGTGTCGACCAGCACCCGGATGCCCACCAGGTCGTAGATCTCGGCGAAGTCGCGGCCCCGCACGATCATCTTCTGGTAGACCGAGTAGTAGTGCTTGGGGCGGCCGGTGACGGTGGCCTTGATCCGGGCGGCCCGGAGGTCGCCCTGCACCTGGTCGATCACGGTGGCCAGGTACTCGTCGCGCTTGGGGGCGCGCTCGGCCACCAGCCGGACGATCTCGTCGTACATCTTGGGGTAGAGGATCGCGAAGGCGAGGTCCTCCAGCTCCCACTTGATGGTGTTCATCCCCAGCCGGTGGGCCAGCGGGGCGTAGATCTCCAGGGTCTCGCGGGCCTTCTTCTCCTGCTTCTCCCGCTTGAGGTAGCGCATGGTGCGCATGTTGTGCAGGCGGTCCGCGAGCTTGATCACCAGGACGCGGGGGTCCTTGGCCATGGCGACGACCATCTTGCGGACCGTCTCGGCCTGGGCCGCCTCGCCGAACTTGACCTTGTCCAGCTTGGTGACGCCGTCGACCAGCATCGCCACGGTGTCGCCGAAGTCGCGCCGCAGGGTGTCCAGACCGTACTCGGTGTCCTCCACGGTGTCGTGGAGCAGCCCGGCCATCAGGGTCGGGGCGTCCATCCCCAGCTCGGCGAGGATGGTGGTCACCGCGAGCGGGTGGGTGATGTACGGGTCGCCGCTCTTGCGCTTCTGGCCCCGGTGCCAGCGGTCCGCGACGGTGTAGGCGCGCTCGATGTCCCGCAGGTCGGCCTTGGGGTCGTTGCCGCGGACTATCCGGAACAGCGGCTCCAGCACCGGGTTGAAGGTGCTGGTGCGCTGGCCGCCGAGCCGGGCGAGGCGGGCCCGTACCCGGCCGCTGGAGGAGGAGGTGGGCGGCCGTACGGCGGAGGAGCCGCCGGCCGGCGCCACGGCACGTGAGCTGCCCGACCCGGCCGCGGTGGGGGCGGCTCCGGGCCTGGCCTCCTCGGTCCCGCGCGCGGCGGGCCCGGCTGCGGGGGCAGGCGCTCCCCGCTCGGCGGGGGCGCTGTCCTGGACAGCCGCGGCCTTGGGCACAACCTCTTCCGGCAAAGGGCGCTCCTCTGGCGAGCGGTTCCTTCCGTCCGACGCAGGAGCAGAAGGTGGAACCTTCATGGTACCCATGCGGCCGGTGGTCCGTTCTCCGGCGGGTACGGACGAAGATCACCGGGACCCCGCGCGGCCGTACCCGCACCCGCGCGGGAGTGCGGGTACGGGCGGGCTGGTCGTACACGAGACCCGGCCGCCGGGGCCGGACCGGCCCCCCGGGGATCCGGCGCCGGGGCGCTCAGACCGTGATCAGCGCCTCCAGCGGGGCCTCGCCGAGGTGCCCGGCCAGCCGGCCTCGGCCGTCCAGGAAGCCCAGCTCCATCAGCACCACCACACCGGCCAGCTCGGCCCCGGCCTGCCGCAGCAGGTCCAGCGCCGCGGAGACGGTCCCTCCGGTGGCCAGCACGTCGTCCACCACCAGAACCCGCTCACCGGGGACGAAGGCGTCGTGCTGCACCTCCACCACGGCGGAGCCGTACTCCAGGTCGTAGCTGCAGCTGTGCACCGGGCCGGGCAGTTTGCCCTGCTTGCGGATCGGCACAAAGCCGATCCCTGCCGCGTGGGCGGCGGGGGCGGCCAGGACGAAGCCGCGCGCCTCCAGGCCCACCACCTTGGTCGCCCCCAGCTCCGTGGCGCGGGCCGCGAGCGCGCCGACCATCGCCGCGAAGGCGGTGGCGTCGGCGAGCAGCGGGGCGATGTCCTTGAACATCACACCCGGCTGGGGGTAGTCCGGGACGTTCCGGATCCTGGAGAGCAGCAGCTCCGCAAGGCTGTCAGCGGCGGCCGTATGGGCGGTCAACGTGGTTCCTCTTCTCGGTGGCCGACGGGTGCCGTTGACCGACGATACCGGCGTGGCCCGGGCCGGGAGGAGTGAGGTGCCTCGCAGTCGCTGTCGGCGGTCCGCCCGGCCCGTGGTGTCCGGACGCGGGAGAACCGCCTTCCGCTTCCCCGAGATGAACCTGCGGAAGGGCCGAACGCGTGGAGCGGGGCAACGAGAACCGCCGTTCGGCGGGGTCGCCCCGTCGGTCGACGGTGGCTTCCCCTGCCGAACGGCGGTGGGGTGGAGCGAGGGGCCCGTCAGGGCGGGCCCGGGGTGGTGCGGGCGCTACGGTCAGTGGCGCTTGCCGGACGGCCGGCCCTTGCCCCGGCGGCCCACGGGCTGGTTGCGCTGGCCGACGACACCGGCCGGGACGGCCTCGTCCTCGGAGTCGCCCTCACCCTCGCCGTCCTCCGACTGCGGCTTCTCGGCCGCGGCCCTGGCGTCCGCAGCGCGGCGCTGGGCGACCCGCTTGGCCAGGGCCTTCATCTCCGGCTGCTCCTCCTTGAGCTGCGCCAGCAGCGGCGTGGCGACGCAGATCGAGGAGTAGGCACCGGCCGCCAGGCCGATGAACAGCGCCAGCGAGATGTCGTTGAGCGTGCCGGCCCCGAGCAGACCGCCGCCGATGAACAGCAGCGCGGCGACCGGGAGCAGCGCCAGGACCGTGGTGTTGATGGAACGCACCAGGGTCTGGTTGAGGGCGTGGTTGGCGGCCTCGCTGTAGCTGAGCCGGTTCTGCTTGGACAGGGTCCGGGTGTTCTCCTTCACGGTGTCGAAGACGACGACCGTGTCGTAGAGCGAGTAACCGAGGATGGTCAGGAAGCCGATCACGGTACCCGGGGTGACCTCGAAGCCCACCAGCGCGTAGACACCGATGGTGATCACCAGGTCGTGCATCAGCGCGACCAGGGCGGCGACCGCCATCCGCCATTCGAAGGCGATCGCCAGATAGATCGTCACCAGGATCATGAAGATGACCAGACCGGTGAGGGCCTGCTTGGAGATCTCCTTGCCCCAGCTGGGGCCGATCACATCGGCGTTGATGGTGTCGGCCTTGACGCCCAGGCTCTTGGAGAGCTCATCGGTGACCTGGGTGGCGGACTTGGTCTCGTCCTTGCTGATCTGGATGGTGACCTTGTCGTTGCCCACCGACTGGACGATGGGGGCGGTGTGCTCCACCACCTTGTCCGCGGCCGACCTGGCCTGCTCGACCGAGACGCCGGGCTTGGTCACCGTGTAGACCGAACCGCCGGTGAACTCGATGCCCAGCTTGAGCCCGTTCACCCCCAGGCCCACGACGGCGGCGAGCAGGATCAGCGCGGAGATGCTGTACCAGAGCTTGCGCCGCCCCACGAAGTCGAAGCTGACCTCGCCCTGGTAGAGGCGATGGCCGAGACTGCCGAGCTTGGACATCAGGCCTCCTTGGTGACGCCGGGACGACCGGTGCGGCGGCGGCCGCCACGGATGGGCGGACGGGCACCGAGCCGCTTGGGGTCGAGCCCCGACCAGGGGTGGCCGCCGCCGAAGAACTTGGTGCGGGCCAGGATGGTGATCAGCGGCTTGGTGAAGAGGAAGATCACCACGATGTCGAGCAGGGTCGTGAGGCCCAGCGTGAAGGCGAAGCCCTGCACCTTGCTCACCGAGACCGCGTACAGCACCGCGGCGGCCAGGAAGGACACGAAGTCCGACACCAGGATGGTGCGCCGGGCACGCGGCCAGGCACGCTGCACCGCGGTGCGCAGCTGGCTGCCCTCGCGGACCTCGTCGCGGATGCGCTCGAAGTACACGATGAAGGAGTCGGCTGTGATACCGATCGCCACGATGGCACCGCAGACCGCGGGCAGGTTGAGGGCGAAGCCGATGGCCTTGCCCAGCAGACACATGATCGAGTAGGTGAGCACCGCGGAGACGACCAGGCCGGCGATGCTGACCAGGCCCAGGCCCCGGTAGTAGACCAGGGAGTAGAGGACCACCAGGGCCAGGCCGATCGCACCGGCGATCAGACCGGCGTGCAGCTGCTCACCGCCGAGCTGCGGGGAGACCGTGGACACCGACTGGGTGGTGAAGTCCAGCGGCAGGGCGCCGAAGGCGAGGACGTTGGCGAGGTCCTCCGCCTCCTTCTGGGTGAAGCTGCCGCTGATCTCGGCGGAGTTGCCGGGGATGGCCTGGCTCACCGAGGGGGCGGAGACGTTCTGGCCGTCCAGCACGATGGCGAACTGGTTCTGCGGGGCGGTCTTGGCCGCCAGCTCACCGGTGGTCTTGGTGAAGGCCTTGGCACCGGTGCCGTCGAACTTCAGCTGCACGATCCACATGGACCGCTGGGTGTCGAACACCGCGCTGGCGTTGGAGACGTTGACGCCGTTCACCGCGACCGGGCCCAGGGCGTACTTCTCATAGGTGCCCTTGGGGAACGACGGGTTGGCCGACGCCTCCTGGTCGCAGGCGACCGCGTTGGCGGTGGTGGAGGTCTGGTAGTTCTTGCTGCGCTGCGCCTTGTCGGTGCAGTCCAGCGCGGCGAACTTGCTGGCCAGGTCGGCCGGCACGGTGCCCCCGGTGGTGGCCGAGGTGGCAGCGGACGGGGCCGAGGCGCCGGCCGACGGCTTGGGGGTGGCCGCGGCGGAGGCGCCGCCCTTGGCCGTGGCCGTCGGGGTGGCACCGGCCTCGAGGGCCTGGCTCACCGCGCGGCCGGCCGTGGTGCTGCTCGCGGTCGGGCTGGCCTTGGGCGTGCTGGTGCCGGAGCCGGCGGCCTTGGCCGTGCTGCCCGCGGACGGCTTGGGGCTCGCCGAGGAGCCGCCGGTCGCCGGGGTGGACGGGCTGGCGCTGGGCTTGACGGCGCCGGCCGGCACCGAGATACCGGTGGCCAGGACGGGCCGGAAGTACAGCTTGGCCGTGGTGCCGATCTGGGCGACGGCTTCCCGGGTGTCGTCCTTCCCCTTGCCGCGGGGGATGTTGACGACAATGTTCTTGCTGCCCTGGATCTGCGTCTCGGCCTCGGACACACCCATACCGTTGACACGCTTCAGCATGATCGCCGAGGCGGTGTTCATATTGGTCGGGTTGATCGCCTTCGGGTCCTTCGACGAGGCGGTCAGCGTGACGCTGGTGCCGCCGGCGAGGTCGATGCCCAGGCGGGGTGTGGTCAGGCCCTTGCCGAACATCAGGCCGACCAGTCCGATCGTGACGGCCAGGATGAACGCCAGTGCGCGCCCTGGATGTCCGTCGCGAGGACGCGACTTGGGTGTTGCCACCTTCTCGATTCTCCCTGTCCATGCGGCCCTGCGCCGGTGCCGCCCCGCGCCTGCTACGGCCTGCGGGGTGGCGGGCACGGCGGCCCCTGTCCTGAGGACCGGACGGCGGAGGTGCCGTCCGGTCGGCGAAGCACGCCGGGGCCTACTTGGCCGCCGAACCCTCGCCTTCCGTGCCCTCGACGACCTTGGCGTCGGCCTTGTCGGCCGCGGACTTCTCGAGGTTCAGCGGCTTGGGAGCGTCCTCGGCCTGCTCGGCCGTGCTCTCAGCTGCCTCCTCGGAGTCCTCGACGAAAGGCGGGACGTCCTCGTCGGACGCCGGGGCTCCGTGGACGATGGCCGCGTACTCCTCCGGCTCCAGGACCGCCGCGATGGCGTTCTTGGCGAAGTGCACGAAGATGCCGGGGGCTGCCTCGAGCTCGACGGTGTCGTCGTTGATGGACTTCACCACGGCGTACATGCCGCCAATGGTGCGCACACCGGAGCCGGGCCCCATGTTGTTGCGCATCTCGAGAGCCTGCTGCTGCTTCCTCTTGGCGTTGCGGGTCATGATGAACATGACGCCGACCAGAAGGAGCAGGGGGAGAAGGGTGGTAAGCACAGCTTGACAGGTCCTTTACGGGGCCGCGGGGGGCGACCGGTGTGGTAGAGGTTGCCGCCCTGGGAGGGGTGGCTCGGCGGAGTCTAGGGCGACCCGCCTTGGTGGGACAACGTCAAGCATTGCATCCGGGTTCCGCAAGTGGCGAGTCCCTGGCCGTGCGGAATGCGCTCACCCCTCGGTCGGGGGACCGTCGGACCCCCCGAAGAGCTGCTGCTGGGCGGGTCCGGCCGTCCGCTGACCGGGCGGCGCGGGAGGCGGTGTCAGCCCCAGGTGCTGCCAGGCCGCAGCGGTCGCGATCCGGCCCCGGGGGGTGCGGGCGAGCAGTCCCTCGCGGACCAGGAAGGGCTCGGCGACCTCCTCGACGGTCTCGCTCTCCTCCCCCACCGCCACGGCCAGGGTGGACAGGCCGACCGGGCCGCCCCCGAAGAGGCGCAGCAGTGCGTCCAGCACCGCGCGGTCCAGCCGGTCCAGACCGCGCGCGTCCACCTCGTAGACGTCCAGCGCCTGCCCGGCGATCTCGGCGGTGACCAGGCCGTCATGCCTGACCTGGGCATAGTCGCGGACCCGGCGCAGCAGCCGGTTGGCGATACGCGGGGTGCCGCGGGAGCGGCCGGCGATCTCCGCCGCGCCCCGGGAGTCGATCTGGACGTCCAGCAGCCGGGCGGAACGGTGGATGACCCGCTCCAGCTCGGCGGGGGCGTAGAACTCCATGTGGCCGGTGAAGCCGAACCGGTCGCGCAGCGGGGGCGGCAGCAGCCCGGCCCTGGTGGTGGCACCGACCAGGGTGAAGGGCGGCAGCTCCAGCGGGATGGCGGTGGCACCGGGGCCCTTGCCGACGACCACGTCGACCCGGAAGTCCTCCATCGCCATGTAGAGCATCTCCTCGGCGGGCCGGGACATCCGGTGGATCTCGTCGAGGAAGAGCACCTCGCCCTCGGTGAGGGAGGAGAGGATCGCCGCCAGATCACCGGCGTGCTGGATCGCCGGGCCCGAGGTGATCCGGATCGGGGCGTTCATCTCCGCGGCGATGATCATGGACAGGGTGGTCTTGCCCAGGCCGGGCGGGCCGCTGAGCAGCACATGGTCCGGGGTGGCACCGCGCTTGCGGGCGGCCTGGAGCACCAGGGACAGCTGCTCGCGGACCCGCTCCTGGCCGATGAACTCCCCCAGGTCCCTGGGGCGCAGCGCCGCCTCCACCGCCCTGTCCTCGCCGTCGGCGGAGGCGGTGAC
>NZ_LIQR01000243.1 GCF_001418575.1 Peterkaempfera griseoplana | reverse complement strand
CGGCACCGGTCGCCGGCGACCAGCCGGCGGCGAGCGCCGACGAGATCAGGTCCGCCGCCGAGGAGTACGGAGGCTTCCGCTATGCCCGCTAGCTTCCCGCTCCGCCGCGCGGCCTCGCTCGGCACGGCACTCACCGCCCTCCAGCTCACCCTGCTCGCGGCGGCCCAGCGGGCCACGGCGGCGCCGAGCCCGTCGCCGGCACCGTCAGCCCCCAGCAGCTGCAGCGGAGGCCTGATCGGCCCCGCCAACTCCCTGTGCGGCGGATCGAACCCGGTGGGTGACACGGCCAACACCGTCACCGACCCCCTCGGCTCCCTCGCCAAGGGCTGCGCCCAGGCGGCCGCCTGGGTCATCCGCCGCCTCTCCACCGCCATCGACTCCACCACCGAGGTCGACTTCACCAACACGGCGTTCCTCCGCCAGTACGCCGTGGTCTTCGCCGCCTCCACCATCCTCACCATGGTGCTGTGGCTGCTGGCCGTGGCGAAGCGCGCCGTCCGCGGGGCACCGATCCAGCAGGCGTTCTCCGAGGCGATCGGCTTCCTCTGGCTGACGGTGCTGGCTTCCGCCTTCACCCCGCTGATCCTCTACACCGTGGTGACCGCCACCGACGGGATCACCAAGGCCATCGCGCTCGGCACCAAGTCGGACACCGGCACCTACCTGGGCGCTTTCGCCGACACCCTGGAGAAGGGCGACCTCGGCGGCGGCCCGCTGATCCTGATCATCGTCTCGCTGGTCGCCGTGCTCGCCGCCGCCGTGCTCTGGCTCGAGCTGCTGATCCGGGCGGCGATGCTGTACGTGGGGGCGCTGCTGGGCACCGCCGTCTACTCCGGGCTGGTCGACCGCCAGCTCTGGCAGCATGTGCGCCGCTGGGCCGGGCTGATGGTGGCCGTCGACCTCGCCAAGCCGGTCATCGTGATCGTCCTGGGTCTGGCCGGAGCGATCGCCACCGACGCGGGTGCCTCGGACTCGTTCGCCAAGGTGCTCTCCGGGCTGGCCATCCTGTTCCTCTCCATCTTCGCCAGCGCCGCGATCTACCGCTTCGTCCCCGGTTTCGGCGACGACATGATCGCCATGCGCAAGGCCCGCGCCGGGGCGGTCTCGGCCGGTCAGGCCGTGGTGAACGGCCCGGCCAACTTCGTCAAGCAGGGCATCTCCACCCATGGCTCGCGCGGCGGCGGCGACGGCGCCCCGGGCCGCGCCTCGGGCGGCTCCGCACCGGCGGGCGGCGGCTCGGTCGCCCCCGGCATCGCCGCCCACTCCACCCGCGGCACCCGCACCGCCGCCGCGCCACCGGCCCAGGCGGGCCCGCCCACCTCCTCCGCCAACCACAGCAGCCCGACCTCGAAGGGGGTGTGACGGCCCGTGTCCAGCCAGCCCGTCGGCCAGTACGGCGGACAGTACGGCGGGAGCCCGTACGCCCACCAGCGCCGCACCTACCTCATCGGCAAGGCCCGGCCCAACGCCATCATCGGCCGCAACCGCGAGACCGGCGAGGTGCTGCTGATCATCTTCGGGGCCTTCCTCGGCATGATGTGGGGTCTGGGGGTGCAGATCCTGCTGCTGCGGATCCTCGGGCTGGTCGGCTTCCCGGTGCTGGCCTTCGCCGCCGTCTACGTCCCCTACCGCGGGCGCACCTTCTACAAGTGGGCGGAGATCAACCGCACCTACCGGCGCACCGTACGGTCGGGCAGGGGCGGCTGGCAGTCCCCGGTCATGGAGGCCGGCACCCACCTCGACGGGCGCGAGGTGGAGGTCGGACCGCCGCCCGGCGTCGGCCGGCTGCGCTGGCTCTCCGCGCCGTTCGGCCCGGACGAGGTCGCGGTACTGCTCCACCTGGACCGGCACACGGTCACCGCCGCCATCGAGATCGAGGGCCCCGGTGTCGGCCTGCGCGACTCCGAGGACCAGGAGGCGCTGGTCGACCGGTTCGGAACACTGCTCAAGCACGTCGCCAACGGCGACGGGTTCGTCACCAGGCTGCAGATGCTGGCCCGTACCCTGCCCGCCGACCCCGACGCCCACGCCAAGGACGTGGAGCGGCGCGGCGACCCCGGTGCCCCGTCGTGGCTGCAGAACTCCTACGACCAGCTGCAGTCCATGGTCTCCACCTCCTCCGAGCAGCACCGCGCCTATCTGGTGGCGTGCATGCACTACACCCGTGAGCTGGTCGCCGAGGCCAACGCCATGGGCCGGACCGCACAGCGCCGGGTGCGCGGCGACGAGGGCATGGCCGCGGTGATGGCCCGTGAGCTCACCGACATCTGCGCCCGGCTGGCCGAGGCCGACATCCGGGTCCGGCAGCCGCTGGGCCAGGCCCGGCTGTCGTCGCTGCTGCACTCCATGTACGACCCGGACCACCCCATCGACCACATCCAGGCCATGTCCCGCCGCAACGCCTGGCCGGCCGAGCTGGACGCCACCCACCCCCAGTACCTCACCGCCAAGACCCGGGAGTCGGCCACCCGGGAGCCCTGGTGCCATGCCACGGCCTGGGTGAAGGAGTGGCCGCTCACCCCGGTGGGTGTCAACTTCCTGGCGCCGCTGCTGGTCCACACCCCCGACGTGATCCGTACGGTCGCCGTCACCATGGACCTGGAGCCCACCGACGTCGCCATCGAGCGGATGCTGACGGAGAAGACCAACGACGACGCCGAGGCCAGCCGCGCGGCGAAGATGAACCGCACCGTCGACCCGCGCGACCTCGCCCACTCCGGCCGGGTGGACCAGCGCGGCGACGACCTGGCGTCGGGCGCGGCCGGGGTCAACCTGGTCGGGTACATCACGGTCTCGTCCCGCAATCCCGAGTCGCTGGCCCGCGACAAACGCACCATCCGCGCCTCCGCCGGCAAGAGCTATCTCAAGCTGGAGTGGTGCGACCGCGAGCACCACCGGGCCTTCGTCAACACCCTGCCCTTCGCCACCGGCATCCGCCGATGACCTGCCATCGCGCCGCGGCCGCCGGCCCACGCGCCGCACACACGCTGTCCAGCCGCACCGAGGAGCCGCCATGCCGTCCCCGCTGAGCGCGCTGACCGAGTCCTTCACCAGCTTCCTCTTCGGCAGGGTGGAGACGACCCGGCTGCCGGTGCGCACCTCCACCGGCCAGGCGCAGGCCGTCTATCTGCCCACCGCCGCCCCAGGCCTGGGCGACTCCGGCGTGATCATCGGCCGCGAGGTCTACAGCGGCAAGGGCTACGTCTACGACCCCTTCCAGCTCTACGGGCAGCAGCTGCCCGCCCCCCACTGGCTGGTGCTCGGCGAGTCCGGCAACGGCAAGTCGGCGCTGGAGAAGACCTATGTCCTGCGCCAGCTGCGCTTCCGCGACCGTCAGGTGGTGGTGCTGGACGCCCAGGGCGAGGACGGCGTCGGCGAGTGGAACCTGATCGCCGAGGCGCTCGGCATAACCCCCATCCGGCTGGACCCGATGGCCGCCCTGGACGGCGGCATCAAACTCAACCCGCTGGACCCGGCGATCACCACAACCGGCCAGCTGGCGCTGCTGCGCACCATCGTCGAGGTGGCGATGGGCCGCGGCCTGGAGGAGCGTGCCGGGTTCGCCCTCAAGGCCGCCCACGCCCATGTCCACTCCGCCGTCACCACCCGTCAGCCGGTGCTGACCGACATCGTGGACACCCTGCGCAACCCGCAGCTGGCCTCGGTGGAGCAGCTCGGGGTGTCGCTGGACGACGTCCGCGCCTGGGGTCTGGATGTCGCCCTGGTGCTGGACCGGCTGGTCGACGGCGATCTGCGCGGGATGTTCGACGGTCCCACCACGGCCGGGATCGACCTGGACGCCCCGCTGATCGTCTTCGACCTCTCCCACATCGACCGCAACTCCATCGCGATGCCCATCCTGATGGCGATCGTCGGCGTCTGGCTGGAGCACACCTGGATCCGCCCCGACCGCAAGAAGCGGATCTTCCTGGTGGAGGAGGCCTGGCACATCATCAACAGCCCCTTCGTCGCCCAGCTCTTCCAGCGGCTGCTGAAGTTCGGCCGCCGTCTGGGGCTCTCCTTCGTGGCCGTCGTCCACCACCTCTCCGACGTGGTCGACGGCGCCGCGGCCCGGGAGGCCTCCGCCATCCTGAAGATGGCCTCCACCCGCACCGTCTACATGCAGAAGGCCGAGGAGGCCCGGGCCACCGGCCGGGTCCTGGGCCTGCCCCGCTGGGCCGTCGAGATCATCCCCACCCTGTCCCCCGGTATCGCCGTGTGGGACGTCAACGGCAATGTCCAGGTCGTCAAACACATCATCACCGAGACCGAGCGGCCGCTCGTCTACACCGACCGCGCCATGACCGAGGACGCGGTCGCCGAGCGCGTACGAGCGGAGCAGCAACTCGCCGACGACCCCGCCGCCTAGCACCCCGGAACGTCATGACCCGTCCTGTGCCGCCCGCCCCCGCCCCGACGTCTCCGCCCCGCTCCGGGATACCGGACGGGGCGGTGATCGCCCTGCTGGCGCTGCTGCTGGGCTCGGTGACCCTGGTCTGGACGGCCACCGGGCTGGCCGCCGTGGTGACCCATGGCAGCTGGCCCGGACCGCTGCCCTTCACCCGGTCCGCCCAGGCCATCCGCCACCTGGTCACCCAGCCGCACGACCTCCCGGCGGCCTGGGCCCCCACCGGGGACGATCCCGCTCCACAGCCTCTGCCCTCGGCCACCGCCTTCTGGTGGACCTTCTTCACGCTGCTCGTGCTGCTGACCGCGCTGCTGCTGGTGGGGCTCGCGGCCCGGGCCCGGCTGCGCCGGCCCGTACGGAGGCCGACTCCTCCCGTACCGGCGGATCCGGTCCGTCGTCCACAGCCTGTGGATGAACCGCCCGGACCCGCCCTCCCCAGCCACGAGGTCATGCCCCTGCAGTCCCCGGCCGTACCACCGACCCTCAGCAAGGCGGAGCCGGCCCCGGCGGCCGGCCCGCACCCGCTCTCCTTCGCCGCCCTGCTCCCCAGAGCCACCGCCATCCGCCCGCACCCGGACACCGGACTCGCCGGACCGGGCGCCCGCACCGCCCCGGACCCCCTCGCCTACGGAGTGGCGCTCGGCACCGACACCGCGACCGGCACCCCGCTGTACGCCCCGCTGGACGGCGGCCACTGCGTCTTCGCCCCGCCCTCCGCCGCCGGCACCAAGGGCCCGCTGCTGGTGCACCCCGCCATCGCCCGCGCTCCCGGCCCCGTCCTGGTCACCTGCGCCGGACCGGCCACCTGGGAGGCCACCGCGGCACGGCGGGAGAAGACCGGGCCGGTGCGGGTCTTCGATCCGCTGCGCCTCACCTCCGCCGAGGCCCCCCAGCGGCTGCGCTGGGCACCCCACGACAACTGCGGGGACGCGGCCACCGCGACGGCCCGCGCGGACGCCCTGCTGCACCCGGTGATCCCCCCGCACCGCGACGGCGCCGCCGCCGTCCACGCCACCGCTCGCACCCTGCTGCGCTGCTGGCTGCACGCGGCCGCGCTGGACGGCCGCCCGTTCCGCCAGGTGCACCGCTGGGCGGGCGGGCACGGCACCCGGGACGCGGTACGGATCCTGCGCACCGACCACGGTGCGGCGGAGGGCTGGAGCGGAGAGCTGGAGGCCGCGCTGACCCCGGCGCCGCACGCCACCGGGAGGCAACTGCTGGACGACGCCATGGAGTTGCTGGGCAGGACGCTCTCCTCACTGGAGGAGCTGCACGTCCTCCAGTCCTGCACACCGTCCATGACGGATCGCCTGGATGTGGAGTCGCTGCTCGCAGAACGGGGAACGCTGTACCTGGTGGCGGAGCCCGTCGAGGCGCCGTACCACCAGCCCGGCGCCATGCCGCTCCTGACCGCCCTCGCCCAGGACGTGGTCGAGCACGGCCGGCGCATGGCCGTACGGTCATCCTCCGGTCGGCTCGACCCACCACTGCTCGCCGTCCTCGACGACGTCGCAGCGGTCGCCCCGCTGCCCGGCCTGCCCGATCTGGTCGCGCGGGGCGGGGCCCAGGGGGTGCCGGCGCTGGTGCTGCTGCGCTCCCCCGAGCAGGCCAGGGCACGCTGGGGAGACCGCTCCGTCCACAGGCTGTGGACAACCGCAGCCAGCCGGACGGTGCTGGGACCGGCGGCGCCCTCGTC
The DNA here is from genome assembly GCF_001418575.1 of Peterkaempfera griseoplana. Classification (GTDB taxonomy): domain Bacteria; phylum Actinomycetota; class Actinomycetes; order Streptomycetales; family Streptomycetaceae; genus Peterkaempfera; species Peterkaempfera griseoplana. The sequence continues at coordinate 2,424 of NZ_LIQR01000243.1, read as the reverse complement.
GGTAGCGGCCCTGCTCGCCGCCACCGCCGGGCCGGACGGCGCTGGGCCTGCCTCCGTCACCGGGCCGGGGGCACCCTCCGCAGCGGAAGGCGAGGCGGTCGTCCTGCATCCCTCCTCGGGTCTGCTGACTACTGTGCGTCTCCCAACCGGGGCGTGAGGGCGGGCGCGACGGGTGGTCGTCATGCGCGCGCCACGTCATGCACGCGCCCGAATCGTCCTGACAATACGTCTCACATGGGTGCCGCAACACCCCGATTCGACACGCTCAGCCACGAGTTGTACACGAACCCGCCATGACTTCCGCAGCCGATATGACTCGTCAGTAATTTCCTCTTCCGTGACGGCCCGAAGTCCAGCAACATGGGCACCCCCAACCCACCAGATCGATGGGCGCCCCCGGGCAGCGGCGGGCCGGGTATGCTCCGGCATGCCCCAAGCCCGGTATGAACCAGACTGTGTGACCACGCGTCACTACCCGGTACGGGAGCGCCGCAGGACGAGGAGTCGAGAGCGTGTCTCAGCTCCATCGCTTCGACGGATCCGACCGGATCCGGCCCACGGAGGCCGCAGACAGCGACCAGTCGCGCTGGGGCGAGGCAAGCCTGGATGCCCCACCCTGCACAGACCTGGCCGACGCCGAACTGACGCGCTTGGTCCGCAGTGACGAACCCATCGCACTGGAAGCCGTCGACGAACTGCGCCGCCGCCACCTGACGGCGGTACTCGCCTACGCCCGCATCTGCAGCCGCGACGCGCACACGGCGGAGGAGCTCGCGGACGAGGCCTTCGACCGTGCCCAGAAGTCCGTCCGGGTCTCCGGCGGCCCCAGGGAGTCCTGGCGGTACCACCTGCTCATCCTGGTACGGCGCTCAGCCGCCGCCCGGGCAGCCGCCGGACACCGGGCCGACCTCTCCGCCGACTTCACCGCCTGGCTGGACCACGCAACCGCCGACACCCCCGAGGGCCGCCCCGACCCGGACGCCGTCGAGTCCCGCGCCCCGATGCCGGCCGCCTTCCGGTCCCTGCCGGAACGCACCCAGGCGATCCTCTGGCACGCGGTGGTCGAGGAGGACGACGACGCCGAGACCGGCCGGTTGCTGGGCCTGGAACCGCAGAGCGTCCCCTATCTGCGGGAGAAGGCCAGGGAGGCCTACCGCGACGCCTACCTCCAGGCCCACACGCAACGCCAGGCCGACGAGGAGTGCCGGCGGTTCAGCGGCCTGGTGGAGGCCGCCGCCCGCCGCTCCGGCGTCCACCACAACGAGGACCTGGACCGGCACCTGGCCGGCTGCCCGCGCTGCGCCCGGGTACTGACCGACCTCGTCGGCATGAGCGAGCGCCCCGACGCCGTACTCGCCGAGGGGCTGCTCGTCTGGGGAGGCGCCTCCTATGTCGCCGCCAGGCTCGCGCGGTCCGTCACCGGTCGCACCATCGCCGTACGCAACCCCAGGGTGCTGCTGCCACGCCGAGGGGCCGAGACGGCCCGTCGCCCTGTGCCCCGGGCCACGCAGGCCGACCAGGTGACCGGAGGTGAACGCCCCTACGGGGCCGTTGTCAGCGACCACCGGGGCAGGGCGCCACGCGGCCGCCGGCTGCTGCGGATCGCCCGTCAGTTCCCTGCTGTGAGTGCCACTGCCGCCGTGGTGGTCATCGCGGCCACCGCAGCCACCACCATCGTGACCCTGGTCCCCTCCAACAGCAGCGTCCCGGCGGACGGAACCGACCCGCTGGGAGTGCCTCCGCTGGTCATCTCCCGCACCACCGCGTTCGCTACCGTGACGGCCACCGTCCCGGCCGCGCCGTCCCGCCCGTCGGCGAGCTCCTCCTCGGCCTCATCCGCGGTCTCCCGCGCCCCGAAGCCCGGCCACCGGCCCACCACCTCCGCGACGGCCTCCGTCCGCCCGACGGCCGGGGCCACCGGTGCCCCCATACCGCCACCGCCGACCCGCGGCTCCACCTACAGCGAACTGGTCAACGAGCGGTCCGGTCTCTGCCTGGATGTCGCGGACCAGTTCCTGGACCAGGGCGCCGACGTCATCGTCCACAGCTGCACCGGCGCCACCAGCCAGAAGTGGTTCCTCGACGGCGACCACCTGCTCCGCAACTACGCCAATCCCGAGTTCTGCCTGGACTCGCGGGGCGACACCGATCGCGGCGTCGGGGTCTGGCAGTGCAGCTCGGCCTCCGGCAGCCACGGTGACAACCTGCGCTTCCAACTGGCCGGGGACGGGTCCATCCGCCCCTTCATCGACGGCCGCTGTGCCGTCACGCCCACAGGAGACGGCTCGGGGAGCGATGTGGACCTGGAATGGGACGACGGCCGTGGCGACCAGAGCTGGCGGGCCGGCGCGACCGCGGTCCTGCAGCAGAGCTGAAATGCAGAAAGCCCCGCCCCGGGACCGTGAGGTCCCGGAACGGGGCTTC
>NZ_LIQR01000242.1 GCF_001418575.1 Peterkaempfera griseoplana | reverse complement strand
CCAGCAGCTCGGCGAGTTCGGCGAGCGGCAGGTGGTCCGCGTCGTGGTCCGGCAGCAGACGGCCGAGCTCGCGCAGGCTGGTCTCCATCCCCTGGAGGTGCTGGAGGATTCCGCCGAGCAGCTCCCCGTCGGAGGGCGGCGCGGGAGTCGTGTCCGGCGCTGCCTCCTGCCAGGCGGCGCGGACGGCGGCGGCCTGGGTCAGCGCGGTGTGCCGGGTCGCGCGGCGCGCCCATGCGGAGACCGAGAGCCGCTTGGCCTGCTTGCGCAGGGCACGCCGCGGGCCGGTGAGCGCGGGGCCGCCGGCGGTGGCGGCGGCGAGGGCGTCCAGGTCTGCCTCGTACGCCTGGACGTGCAGGGTGCGCAGGGTCTCCTCGACGCGGGCCAGCAGCTCGACGGTGGCACTGAACTCGGCGGCGGTCGCGGGCTCCGCGAGCGGGGTGGTCTCGGCGATGCGCGGGGCGGCCTCGCGCAGTGCGGGGAGGTCCCGGCCGCGGAGTTCGGCGAGCGCGGTGGAGGCGGCTCGGGCCTCCTCCGCGGTGGTGACGGCAGCGGCGGCGGCGTACCAGGGGCTGGTCTCGGGGCTGAGGGTGAACCCACCCTGGCTGGCGTAGCTTCGCAGGTTGTCGCGGGTGCTCGGGCGGCTGTCGCCACCACCGGCCGGGCCGGCCTCGTGGGCACGCGGCTCCGGGAGGGTGGTAGCGGTGGGGGCTTCTTCGGTGCTGTGAGGCGCAGGCATGTGGAGTCCGGTTCGAGGCGAGGAGGTCGACTGGTCCGGCCAGCGGGGTCGGGGCGTTACTGGCCGGGCTGCTGGTGCGGTTCCGGCGCGGTGGGACGCATGGTGCTCCGGGGGCCGCGATGGACGCCAACAATACGGGGGGCGCGGGATGACGTGCACGCACCCTGACGATGTCGCCCGGATTCCCGGCCCGCTCCGCCCGCCTGCTCCTCCGGGTTACTGCTCCAACTCCCCAGCGGGGATGGGGACTCCGGTCTCGGCGGCGATCCGTCGCACCAGCCGGGGCAGCGAGCTGCCGATGGGTTCGCGCACGATCTCCTCCGCGAGGTCGTCGTACGGTGTCGGTTCGGCGTTCACGATGATCAACCGGGAACCGGTGGCGACCGCCAGGTCCACCAGCGAGGCCGCCGGCTGCACCTGGAGCGTGGTGCCGACGGCCAGGAAGAGGTCGCAGGCCTGGGCGATGGAGCGGGCCTGGCCGAGCACCACCGGGTCCAGTGCCTCACCGAACATCACGGTGGCGGACTTCAGGATGCCGCCGCAGACCGTGCAGGCGGGGTCGGCCTCTCCGGCGGTGACCCGCTCCAGCGCCGCGTCCATCTCCGAGCGGGCGTGGCAGCGGGTGCACTGCACCTTCCGCGCGGTGCCGTGCAACTCGATCACCTTGCGGTCGGGCAGCCCGGACCGCTGGTGGAGCCCGTCGACGTTCTGGGTGATGACGCGCAGCGGCAGGCCGGTGCGCTCCAGTGCGGCAAGGGCCCGGTGCCCGGGGTTGGGCGTCGCGTGGCGGGCGGGCGAGTCACGGCGCAGCAGCCAGGAACGGCGCCGGATGTCCGGGTCGGCCATGTAGTGGGAGTAGGTGACGAGCTTCTCGGCCTCCGGGTCCCGCCGCCACAGGCCGTTGGGCCCGCGGTAGTCCGGAATGCCGGAGTCGGTGGAGATCCCGGCCCCGGTGAGGACCGCCACCAGGGTGGGCCCGGTCTGCTGCTCGTCCATGCGGGCAAGGCTAAGCGCGGCACTGCGGGACGGGCCAGTGGATTGCGGGCCGGCGGCGCCGGTGCACGGCCCGCCGGGGCGGCCCCGTACCGGCCACCGTGGGGGGGACCGGGCACCGCGGACGAGCGCGGCGCCGGGCGGACGAACCGCGGCGGGGTGCGTCGCCGAGGCGGTTCAGCGACCATGGGGGCATGGCCACTCCCATGACCGAGAGCGAATGGCGTGCCTTCGTCAGCGAGGGCACCCGCACCGGCAAGCTCGCCACCGTCCGCGCGGACGGACGGCCGCACCTCGCCCCCATCTGGTTCCTGCTGGACGGGGACGACCTGGTCTTCAACACCGGCAAGGACACGGTCAAGGGCCGCAATCTGGCCCGCGCCGACCAGGTGTCGCTCTGCGTGGACGACGAGCGGCCGCCGTTCTCCTTCGCCGTCCTGGAGGGCCGGGCGCGGCTCGGTGAGGACCTGGCGGAGCTGCGCGACTGGGCCACCCGGATCGCCGCCCGCTACATGGGCGAGGAGCGGGCGGAGGAGTACGGCGCACGCAACGGCGTGCCCGGGGAGCTGCTCGTCCGGGTGCGGATCGAGAAGGTCACCGCGGTACGGGACCTGGCTGCCTGAGACCCCTGCCCTGCCGTGGCTCGCCCGCGGTCAGCAGCCGGTCAGGCCGGCCCCGCCGCTGCGTCCGCCCGCTCGGCCCGGGACCGGGTCCGGGGCTGTGCCGGGACGCCTTCGCCGTCCGCGGGGGCGAAACGCACCGGCAGCGCCGTCGGCCCGCGCATGATCCCGCCCGGGGTCCACGCCAGCTGCTCGTACGGCACCGCCAGCTCCAGCCCCGGCAGTCGCCGCAGCAGCGCACCCAGCGCGATGACCGCCTCCAGCCGGGCCAGCGGGGCGCCCAGGCAGTAGTGGATGCCGTGGCCGAACGACAGATGGCGCACCCCGGTCCGGGTGACGTCCAGTTCGTCCGGGCCCGGCGTGCCCGGCGCGGTCCCGGCGCCGTCCGCGTCGCGGCCCACCGAGGTCAGGGCGATCTGCACGATGTCGCCGCGCCGGATCAGTTGACCGCCCAGCCGTACGTCGGACGCGGCGAACCGCTGCGGGGTGAGCTCCACCGGGGCGTCGTACCGCAGGAACTCCTCGACCGCGCCGGGCAGCAGCTCCGGCCGCTCCCGCAGCAACCGCGCCTGCCCGGGGTGGCGCAGCAGCGCCAGCACGGCGTTGCCCAGCAGGTTGACGGTGGTCTCATGGCCCGCGACCACCAGCAGCACGGCGGTGCCCAGCAGTTCGGTGTCGGAGAGCCGCCCGTCGTCCTCGTCGCGGACCGCCACCAGCGCGGACAGCAGGTCGTCGCCGGGCTCCGCGCGCTTGGCGGCGAGCAGCCCGGTGAGGAAGCGGTTGAGCGCGGCGGCGGCGGCCTCCCGGTCGGCGGACGGCGGATTGCCGAGCGCCTGCTGCGACCAGGTGCGGAAGTCCGAGCGGTGCTCCTCGGGGACGCCCAGGAGTTCGGAGATGACGGTCATCGGCAGCGGAGCGGTGAAGGACTCCACCAGGTCGGCCTCGCCCCGGGGTGCGATGGCGTCGATCAGCCCGGCGGTGATCTGCTCGATGCGCGGCGCCAGCGCCTCGCTGCGGCGCGGGGTGAACGCCCCCGCGACCAGGCGGCGGAGCCGGGTGTGCTCGGGCGGGTCCGCGGTGAGCATGTTGCCGCCGAGGCCGACCCCGGGCCGGTTGGCGAGGTAGCCGGCCGCTTCCAGGGCGGCGGCGGCCGGGGTGGTGTCCTTGCCGAGCGCCGGGTGGTGCAGCGCCTCCCGGGCCGCGTCGTGGCCGACCACCAGCCAGCCCTCCAGCCCGCCGGGGAAGCGCACCCGGTGCACCGGCCCGGCCTTCCGCAGCTCCGCGTAGCGGGCATGGGCGTCCGCCTTGAACTCCGGCGTTCCCACCAGCGGCGGCTGCGACGCATGGCCCGCCGGGCAGACGGCGTCCTGCTCCGACCGCTCTGCGGACATGGCCCCCACCTCTGACTGACAGCGTGTCAACAACGCCTGGCCGCGCCACGCTACCAGCGGGCGCGGACCGCGTCACCGGGTCGCCGCGGGTGTGCGGCACCATCACACGCGGTGACCGCTGCGTCCGCGCACCGGGCCCGCGCGTGGACGCCACCGGCCCGGCACCTACCCTGCTGGCGGCGCCCGGTGCAGGCACCGGGCCGCAACGGCGGGGCGATCCCGCCACGGGGGAACGGGGATCGGACATGAAGCCACTGGAAGCCGACGACCCTGCGGAGATCGGCCCGTACCGGCTGCTCGCCCGGCTCGGGGCGGGCGGCATGGGCCGGGTCTACCTCGCCCGCTCCGCCGGCGGCCGCACCGTGGCCGTGAAGGTGGTGCGTGCGGAGCTGGCCGAGGACGAGGACTTCCGCCGCCGCTTCCGGCGCGAGGTCGCAGCCGCCCAGGCCGTACGGGGGCGCCGTACCGCGCCCGTGGTGGACTGCGACCGCGACTCCGCCGTGCCCTGGCTCGCCACCGCCTATGTGCTGGGTCCGTCGCTGGCCGAGGCGGTGGACCGCTTCGGCGCGCTGCCCGAGCCCTCCGTACGCGCCCTGGGCGCCGGACTGGCCGACGCGCTGGTGTCGGTGCACGCCGCCGGGCTGGTCCACCGCGACCTCAAGCCCTCCAACGTCCTGCTGGCGGCCGACGGCCCCCGGGTCATCGACTTCGGCATCGCCCGCGCCGCCGACGGCGACCGCCTCACCCGGACCGGCATCGTCGTCGGCTCCCCCGGGTTCATGTCCCCGGAGCAGGCGCTCGGAGCGGAGGCCGGGCCCGCCTCGGACGTCTTCTCGCTGGGCTCCGTGCTGGCGTACGCCGCCGGTGGGCAGGGCCCCTTCGGTGACAGCACGCCGGCCGGGCTGCTCTACCGGGTGGTCAACGAACCGCCGGACCTCTCCCGGGTCCCGGAGGCGCTGCGTCCGCTGCTGGCCCGGTGCCTGGCCCGCGACCCCGCCGACCGGCCGGCCCCCGGCGCGGTCGCCGCGGCGCTCGCCCCGGACGGCGCCGACGCGGCCCTGGCCGGCGGCTGGCTGCCCACGGCCGTGGCCGGCGCGATCGCCGCCCATGCGGCCGAGGTGCTGGACATGGAGACGCCCCCGCGGGGGCAGCCCGCCGCGTCGCCGGTCGCCGGCCGCGATGCGACGGTGAACTCGCGTGCCGCGGCCGACCCCGGCGCCGTACCCACCGCAACGGACGGGCTCCCCGGCCGTACCCCGGCGGTACCGGCGACGGATCCCGCCGTCACCGCGGGCGGCGGCCCGCCGCGCCGCAGGGTGCTGGCGGCCGCCCTGGCCACCGGAGGCGCCGCCGTCGCCGGCACCG
>NZ_LIQR01000241.1 GCF_001418575.1 Peterkaempfera griseoplana | reverse complement strand
CCGGCCCCGGGGCCGGTGAGCCAGAAGCGGGTGTAGTCGTCGAGGTAGCTCTGGTCGCGCAACCAGCGCCCCTCGCTGATCTGGTGGCCGGCGGCGGCGTTGACGGCCTGGTACGGGGCGGCGTAACCACAGCAGTCCAGGAACTCGGTGAGGATCCAGCCGTCGGTGGGGTTGGTGTAGCGCAGGTGCTCCTTCCAGACCCGCCACCGGTAGTAGTAGACGTCCTGGATGGTGCGGTCGGGGAGGTCGATGAACGGGATGTTCGCCTCGTACCACTGCGGGTCGTTGAAGCCTGCGAGGTAGGAGGCGTGGTCCAGCAGCCGGGTGCCGGGACCGACGGCCGGCTCCGCTCCGGCCGCCGGGCGGCTTGCGGCGGGCTCCGCGGCCGCGGCTCCGACGCCGGCCAGCCCGGCGGTACCGACGACGGTCAGGCTGGCGGCGGTGAGCAGCGCGGAGAGCCGGAGCCTCGCCCGGCCCGCGGCTGCGGGGCCGCTTCGTCTCTGTGGCATGGCTGGTGACGTCCTCTCGGGAGACGGGTCGGGTCAGGGCGAAGCGGGGCGGGGTGCCGGGTGCGCACACCTGTCACCCCGCCCCGGCGGGATCAGTCGCCGCTGTGCTGGTGCAGGGTGAGCAGGGCATACACGCCACCGACGACGGGGCGTGCCTGGAAGCCGTTCTGACGGTTGGTCACGGTGTCGTACCAGTCGGTGAACGCGGCCCGGGAGGGCGAGGTGTGGGCGAAGTCGTACAGCGCGTCCACGAGGTAGCGGCTGATGTCGTGGTCGCGCAGCCAGGCCGCGGTCCACATCTCCCAGTCGCCCTTGGTGTAGGAGTGCCGGATGTCCATCGGCACGCCGAACTGGTTCACCTGGGTGCCGTACCACCGCGCCTCCCGCGCGGTCACTGCGTCCGGGACGAGGCCGAGGCCGAGCAGGGCGTCGGGGTAGCCGTTGTACTTCAGGCTCCAGGTGCCCGGCTGGTCGTAGGCCAGCTTGAGGTGGTCCCCCGAGTCGTCCTGGGCCTTCTCGGCCCACTGGGCGATGTACTGCTCGGCGGTGGCCCGGTACTGCGCGGCGTCGCCCGGCTTGCCGGCCGCGGTAGCGAGGCGGCTCATCGCGCCGATCGCCAGGATGCCCTTGAGTGCCAGGTTGACGCTGTGGCCGATGAAGCCGGTGAAGTCGTCGGTCTGGTTCTGGTAGCCGGGGTCGAGGGTGTTGTCGACCAGGTAGTCGGCCCACTGTTTGAGGACGGCGTAGTGCCGGACGGCGAATGCCCGGGAGGTCTCAGCGGGCGTGCGCATCAGGTAGGCGGCCGACATGATGAGCATGTTGGCCGACTCCTCGATCGGCATGTCCTCCTCGTTGCCGTCGTTGTGGCCGGTGGCGTTGGGGTAGCTGGAGCCGAGGTCGTGCTCGGCGAAGCTCTTCGGCCAGCCGCCCTGCTCCGCGTAGTCCAGCACGGGGGCGAGCAGCAGGCCGAGGTAGGCCGGATCGGTGTAGAGGAAGACCGGCATGGCCGGGTAGGTCACATCGACGGTGGAGACGTTGCCGTCGCTGGAGATCTCCTTCAGGAACGCCCAGGGTTCGCCGTTCCGGCTGACCAGCTCGGTGCCGGCGTAGGCCTGCCGGAGGGAGAGGGCGCACAGCGCCGCGTACTTGGGGCCGCCCGCCGCGACGGCCTCCCGCCGCACTCTGCGGTCGAGTGCGGTGGTGCGTTCCGCGGCGGTCTCCGCATCGGCGTGGAAGAAGGCGACCATCTCCCGCCACGACGGCCAGTACGACCGCCACAGCGGCGGCAGCGGGCTGCCGAGGTAGCTGATGGCGGGCTCCCGGACATGGCCGACGGACAGGAGTGCCGACTCGGGGGAGTCGTGCACGCTGCCGAAGTCGAAGTGGAAGGCGAACACCGGCCAGTTGTCGCTGATCGCGCGCGGCTGGTTCGGGTCCGAGGTGTCGGCCAGCTTGCCGTCCTTCAGCGCCGTGGTCCGGACCGCCGTGTCGGAGCCGATCTGCCAGCTGAGACCGGCCCGCTCGGTGGCGCTCCAGACGATGTCGCCCCAGGCGGCCATGTCCCCGTCCTCGCCCAGGACGCGGGGGGCGTCGGGGGCGAAGGACAGCGAGGTGACCGACGTGCCCCCGGCGCCGGTGAGCCGGTCCCGGGACCAGTGGATCCGCGTCCCGGAGTTGGCGTGGGCCCACTCGCCGGAGATGTCGAAGTAGAGGGCGACGTCGTGGGCCGCGTCGTCGGTGCTGCGGACCTGTGCCCGGAGGTACGAGAGCGGCATCGACTGGCGGCGCAGGTCACCCGGCTCGACGGGGGAGAGGAAGGTGAGGTCCAGCTCCACGCCGCCGGCCTCGAACAGGTAGTGCGACCGGGTGGCGGTGATCTCGAGCGACCGCTGCACCATGCCGCGGAGCACATGGCCGGGCATGTTGGGCGCCCCGAGGAAGAGATAGGGGACGCCGTCGATCACGGCAAGGCCGGTCATGGCCGTGGTGCGGCCGGTCCAGAAGGTCGGCCAGGTGCCCGCGGAGTTGTCGGCCGGCAGCCAGGCGCTCAGGTAGGGCGAGCGCACCGCCAGCGGCACCGCAGGCGGCCGGATCGGGTCGAAGGCAGCGGGCACCGCCGACAGCCCGGCGGAGGACATGGACGCCTCCGGGGCCGCGGCGGCGGCGGCGGGCTGTACCACGCCGGGCAGCAGCGAGGCGCCGAGCGCCGTCATACCCGCCACGCCGGACCAGCGCATCAGGCTGCGGCGGGTGAGTCCGCCTTCCGGGGACATGGGCTCCTGTGGAGCTGAGACGGCGGCGTCACGCTGCTGGCGCATCGGTTCCTCCGAGGCTGAAGTAAGGAAGCGGCTCATGAGAAGGCGTCCGCGCGCCGGTCGCCAGGGGTGGGGTGGCGGGCCGTCAGAGCGCTGCGGACACAGGTTTATAACGTTGCACAGTCGAAGTCGACGAGAATGACAGCACGACTCGGCTGCCCTGTCCAGACCTCGGGCGACGGACCTTCGGCGCCGAATGTCGGGACGCAACCGGACCCACTCTGCAGCGATCGGCCCCGGCGGTTCGGAATCACCCCAGGTCGGAGCTGCGTTGGCGATCGAAAACCGGCCACCCGGGCCCGATGGCGCGGCCCGCGGCAGCGGTGCGGCGAGCGGCTATGGCCGGCCATTCCGGCGGCGACGCGGGGGGTGGACACGGTGGCCTGCTGCTGCTTTCATGCTCACTGCGACGATGTTTCCAACGTTATACAAGGAGGTTTCCGGCGCTCGCCGCGCTCTGCGCACGGGACGAGCAGCCGCCCCGCCCCTCCCCTCGCACTTCGTGTCCAGGAGTCGACGACACGCCTCACGGAAGGTGCAAGCATGAGCCGCTACCGACAGCTCTCCGGTGAACACCATCACCGTGGACCGCAACGCGGGCACCGCACCGGCCGTGAATGCCGGGCCGGCATCGGTCAACGCGCTCGCCGGCGATGCCACCTGGTCTGCCACTGACGCCTCCGCGTTCCACATGACCGTCTCGCGCACCGCATCCTCCCGCCGCCCGTCCAACGGGTCCGCACAGGAGGGACAGGTGGCGATCTTCGGTCCGCAGTGGACCGCAGGCACCACCGCGGAGATCTCCGACTCCGACTGGGCCTACGTGCGCGAGACCTCGGCGACCTCGGTGGCGCTGGTGGATGTGGACGGCAACCCGACCGGCTTCACCGCCACCAGCGGCGGAGGGTGGAAGCCGGAGCCAGGCTCGGACGACCTGACCCTGACCGGCTCGCTCACCGGGTCCTTCACCCTGAAGGACGCCGACGGCACCACCTTCACCAAGGTCGACCCGGCCACCACCATCTGGGAGGTGTCGGCGACCTACCTGCCGACCACCAACTTCACCACCACCGTGATCTCACAGAAGGTCACAGCGGGCAGCAGCACGCCGGCCCGGCCGCAGTACGTCATCCCACCGACCAGCGCGGCCACCGTCTCCACCTGCCAGACCACCCCGGCCACCGTCGGCTGCCGGATGCTGGAGTACGTCTACGCCAGCACCACGACCGCGACCAGCAGCGCCTCGGGCGACTACGTCGGGCAGGTCAAGCAGATCAAGCAGATCAAGCTGTGGGCGACCACCCCCGGCGACAGCGCCTCCACGGCCACCGTCATCGCGCAGTACGCCTACGACACCGCGGGCCAGCTGCGCGAGGAGTGGGCCCCAGGATCAGCCCCGCGCTGAAGACCACCTACGCCTACGACAGCACAGGCCGGGTGGCCACCGAGACCAACCCGGGCCAGCTGCCGTGGACCTTCACCTACGGCAAGATCGGCTCAAGCGTGATGGCCGATCCCATCCCGAATGGTCTCGGCGATCAGCGCCAGCTCGTCGAAGGCGTCGAGATCGGTGAAGTCCACCCGGCCGCCCCAGACGGCCCGCGCCTCGGCCTTGTCGGCTACCCGCTGCAGGTTCAGCGTGACGGCCAGCCCGTGGCCTAGTACTGCAACGGTCTTTGTTGTGACGGGTGGGCAGCTGGTCTGGTCGGCTCCGCCGTCGCAGGTGAAGGGCTGATGGACTTCGCGGTCGGGCGACAGAGGCAGAGCCTCTGTCGCCCGACCGCGAGCCTTCGTCAGTGACCCTTGGTCTCCAGGAAGACCGGGTTGGTCAGTGCGGCCATCGGGCCGAACAGCAGTGCGTCACCCATGGTGTTGCCCTGCCCCGGGGTGCCGTCCGCCATCGGGTGGCGGACCTCGGCACGCACGTACGCGGCGAGCGAGGCGGTCGTCCGCCAGGTCACGGTGCCGGTACCCGCAGCGCTCAGCGACTGCTGGTGCATCTGCCCCTCGTCGGTGATGAAGCGGACCGTGCCGTTCGGCACACCCTCAACATCCAGGCGGATGTCCACCGGCGCGTCGGCAGGCACGCTCAGCTTCTCGCCGATGCCGGCCTGCCGGCCGTTGCCGCTGGCGGTGAAGGTCAGCTTGACGGCGGCGGACTCGGCGATCCAGTTACGGCCCGCGCGGATGCCGTCCATGATCGAGTCGGTGGCCAGGTCGTCCGCGTAGACGACGTTGTGCGGCAGGCCGATGACCTGCGGCTCGCTGTGCGCGTCGCTGTTGCCCATGGCCGGGAGCCAGCGCTTGCCGGTACGGACGGCCTCGCCCAGCTTCTGGTCCCAGGTGCTGACCGCGTGCTCGTCGTCGTAGGTCCACGGGCCGGTCCACACCTCGGTGGCGTCGGCGTCCTCGAAGCCGAACTTCCACTGGCAGGCCACGTAGGCGCAGTACATGTGGGCCGGCACCACCAGGCCGCCGCTGCGACGCACCTGGCGCGAGAAGCGAGCGAACGCGTCGTCGCGGGAGCGGTAGCGCCAGTCGATCCACTCACCGGCAGGAACGCCGAGGGCCAGCCAGTGCCCGTTGCGGGTGGTGACCTCCTCGCCGGTGATGATCAGCAGGTCCGGTCCTGCGTACTGACCCCACACCGCGTGCGAGGCAGGGGTGTTGTGGTCGGTGGAGACCATGAAGTCCAGACCCGCAGCGCGGGCGCCGGTCGCGACCTCGACGGGCTGGCGCTTGCCGTCGGAGTGCACGGTGTGCAGGTGGCAGTCGCCGCGGTACCAGTCCCGGCCACGGCCCTTGGCCCGCTGCGGCGGGAAGTTCTTCACATAGTCGGGTCCCGGCTCACCGTAGGTGAGCGTCACCTGGACCTGGTAGTTCATGCCCTGCGGCGCCACCTGGTAGGGGCCGAGGACGATGTTCCACGTCCCGGGGTTGATCGGACCGGGCAGGTAGCCCGGGGTGGCCTCGCTGTTGCTGATCTCGAAAGAGGTACGGAATCCACCGGACCAGCCCCGGAAACCGCGACCGCCGAGGGCGATCCCCCGCTCGTCGAACACACCGATGTCGCACGAGTTGCCCGGGGTGCCCGAGGGGACGGCCGGCTTGTCATAGGAGTACGAGACGGCGATCTTCTGGACACCGCGGGGGATCTCCACAGGGACGTAGACGAAGTCTGCGACCCCGGTCTCCAGGTGCCCGGTGATGACGCGGGTCACGTCGCCGCTGCTCGGGGGGGCGGCGACGGACGACCCGTCGGCTGCCTGCGCGAAGGAGACCGGGGCGAGGGTGAGCGCGGCCGCGCCGGCCACCCCGGCGGTCAGCAGCCGACGGCGACCCAGTCCCGCACGTGAGTCATCGACACCCGCGTCATCGGATGGCAAGACGTCTGCATTGTGCTCGCAGTGTCCGTCCAGGCACATGGTCGTTCTCCGTAAAGTCGGCGATTGGTGCGTCACTGATGCACCGGAAGCCTCTAGACCTTCACTCCGCTCCACGAACAGCCGGTGATCCCCGGATGGCCTGTCCGCAAAGTGCGGAGGACCGATCCGGCCAACCCCCGGGGTGCGTTACCGATGGTTCAGGCCGAGTTCAGCCGTGATCCGCCTGGACATCGCCCGCTGCGGGGCCGTTCCCACGCCTGTACCCGCTGGACACGGCACGGCGACCGCCGCGCTCACGCGGCTGCGCCGAGCACCCAGACCGTCCAGCGGGCCTCCCTGATGCGCTGACACAGGCACCGCAACCCCCGTCGGCTGCGGTCCCGGCCGTTGGAAGGGCGGGAGCACCGCCGTGCCTGAGCAGAGACCGTCATGTTGACGGTTTCGCGGCCACCGGCATCAGCTCCGTCGGCAAGCCGGGCAATCGCGGCGCGCACGGCATGGAGAGCCGGTGACCCGCCAATCTCCGGCAGAAGCACCGCGACGATGCGTGAGTCTCCCCACCGCGGTCTCGGACAGCCGGAGTGACCCAGAAGGCTGCGTGGTGGAATCGATCGGATCCGCAGCGCAAAGCCCGCCCGCTGTGGGGCGGGGGTCGGGTCCTTCGGAGTGGACCTCGTGGTCGGTGGTCCACCGGGTGGTGCGGGTGTCGGGGTCGCCGTACAGGGGTGCCCCCGTTGCTGCAGCCATGCTTCGCGGGCCGCCACCCCGGCGGAGGCCGAGGGGGATCCGGGCGCCGTTCGGTGGGTCTCTCCGACCCGTCGGGCGGGTTTCGACTCACCGCGGCGGCGCCTACGATCAGTACCGCCGGGTCGCCCCGCAAGGCAGGGGTTCGATGCGAGGACGGCGGGGAGGGGGAGAGGTCGCGTGCTCCGTGTGGGGATCGTCGATGACCACCCTGTGGCCCGGCGGGGCATCGCCGCAGTGCTCGGCGACGACCCGGACTGCGAGGTCGTCGCGTCCGTGGCCCGCATCGCCGACCTGCCGGGCCCGGAGTCCCTGGACGTGGTGCTCTGCGACCTGTACCTGAGTGAGGGCCGCCCGGCCGTACCCGAGGTACGGGAACTGGCGGCCCGCACACGGGTGCTCGTGGTCTCAGCCGCGAGCCAGCCCGCCGATGTACTCGCCTGCGTGGCCGCAGGGGCGGCCGGCTACCTCACCAAGGACAGCGAGGACGACCTGTTCGCGGAGGCGGTGCGCACCGTCGCTGCCGACGGCTTCTACCTGTCCCCGCACCTGGCCGACGTGGTGCGCTCGGCAGCACAGGCCGCGGAGAACCGCGAGGGACCGCTGCTGACGGCACGTGAGGAGGAGGCTCTGGGCTGGATCGCCAAAGGCATGACGCATGCCCAGACGGCCCGCCGGATGGGGGTGGCGACGTCCACCGTGGACACCTATGTCAAGCGCATCCGGGCACGGCTGAGCCTGGGCAACAAGGCGGAACTGGTCTGGTTCGCCCGCAATCTGGCCGAGGGGGGCAGCGCTGACCCGCGCGGATGACAGCCGGAACGCCGGACCAGGGGGACCGGCGGGACACGGCAGCGCGGCCGAGGCAGTCGCCCGGGTCCGCCGGATGGAAGTCGTGGCCCTGGCCGCGACAAGGACCGCGGCGCTGCTGAACGTGGCCGTCGCGTTGACCACCGGCGCCCGGCAGTCACAGCTGTTCGGCCTCGCCGTACTGTTGGCGTCTGTGCTGCTCGCCGAGTCGGTGACCCTGGTGGCGCTGGCCGTGCGGGCGGGAGGAGTCTCCCCCGCCGCGGGTGCCGCGGATCTCTGCGTCGGCTGGGCCGCGCTGGTCTGCAACGCCTCCCTGGTCCCAGGCTCGGACGTCCACACCTGGGGGTTCTTCGCCTACCCTTACGGCCTGGTGGCCTCCTGCGCGACCGGCCTGGCATTTCGGCGGTTCGCCCCGGTGGCGGCCGCTTCGGCGGGCTACGCCCTGGTCTATGTGGTGTCCGATCACAGCGCGAGCGGGCAGCCCCTGTGGAACGCCGTACCCAACGCCGGGAGCTTCCTCGGCATCGCGCCAGTGGTGTGGTGGGTCGCCCGTCAACTGCGGCGCCTGGCCGCCGAACTCGATGCGGAGCGGGCCCGTGGCCTGGCGCTGGCCCGCCAGGAGGCCGCGCTGCACGAGCGGGCCCGGCATGCCCGGCTGCTGCACGACCGCGTGCTGCAGACCATGGAGACCCTGGCGCGGGGCAGCTGGATCCAGGACGCCTGGATGCGCAACCAGGTACGGGCGGAGGCCGGCTGGGTGCGGTGGCTGGTCGAGAACGGTCCGCAGGCCGAGCGGGTGGAGGATCTCGGCGGGGCACTGCGGGCACTGGCGCAAGAGCGCACCCGGCGCGGGCTGCGGGTCACGGTGCGCTTCCCGCCCCCGCCCGGCGGCGACTTCGGGTCGGTGCCCGGCGAGGTGGCGGACGCGCTGCTGGCGGCGGCGCACGAGGCGCTCACCAACGTGTCCAAGCATGCGGGCGTGGACCGCGCCTCGGTGCACGCCACCGTGGAAGAGGACGCTGTGGCGGTGACCGTGGTCGACCACGGGAACGGGTTCGACCAGGCCACCACGCCGGCTGGGATCGGGATCACCCAGTCCCTCCGCGCCCGGCTGGCCGAAGTCGGTGGCACGGTGCGGATCGAATCGCAGCCCGGTGGCGGCACCTGCGTGGAACTGCGCGCCCCGGTGCGGGCTGCGACGCCCGACACCGGACCCCCTGTCCCCTGAACTGGGGACCGCCCCCGCATTGAACGGCCGGGAGTGGGGCCGGTACAACTTGCAGCCGCGGGTGACCCTTCCCTCAGGGCACATCTCGCCCCCGCCCCGACCGGAGGTGCTCGATGTCCAGTGCTGCACTCGCCCGGGCGGTCATCGCCTGCCTCACCCACGGGGAGGGACCATGCTCCCTTCCCGACAGCGCCGCCCAGCGGCACACCACGCTTGTGGAGGCGTGGCAGTCCTGGCAGGAGCTGCCGCGCCGGCCCGAGCGCGTCTCCGCGCTGCGTACCGCCCTGGACGAGGCGCTCTCCCGTGACGGCGAACTGCGCGCCTGGGCATGCGCCGTCACCGCGCCCCTCACCGCTCCGGCCGAAGCAGCCCCGAGCGAGCCGGCTGCGCCCCCGGACGGGCCGCACGGGCGGGCCGATCCGGCAGATCCGGCGACCTGACGTGGTGCGGCAATCCGGCCGCGTGGCGCGTCCCTCGGCTGATGTCGCCTCGGCCCGTGGAGCCGCACGCTGGTGACCTGGCCCACGAGGGCGCATCCGCGACGCGACGCACCGGCGCAGCCTGACCGTCCTGGCCTGCCTGGGGCCTCGCACCGCCGCGTCTCTTCCCGTTCTTCCCGTCGGGCGGGAGCCAGTCCACGACCGTCGGTGGCCGCGGACGAAGTAGCGCGGTCGTGAGCGTGCCGCAGCGATTCGGTCTCGAAACTGACGGAATCACCGAGCCGTGCCACTGACGCTCAGCGAGCCTGCCGCCCGACGGTGTCCGCGGCGTGGGTGGAGCGGCGCCCGGCGCAGGATGCGGACGCGGGAGCCGGACCAACCGCAGGCCGCCCGCCTGAGCATCTCCTGGCTCGGCAGGCCGGCCCACTTCCGCGCGCCCTCTGGCAGACCGGAGGGGCAGTACGCCAGACCAGGCGACGGAGCCGTGCGACCACAAGCAGGCGAGGCGGTTCGACCGGCGCGTCGGCCACGGTCTGGTCGTGACAGCCGTGCGCGCGTGCCGTCAGTCCTGCGCAGCTGAGCGGTGTCCCTGATTTACAGGACAGACAGCTCGCACTCGGAGCTGGGACAGTCCTTGATACAGGCCATCTGCGGGATCCACCCGCCGAACACCTCCTGGGGGAGACGTGAGAACGCGATTTGCTGCTGCTGTGCTCGGCGCCACTCTTCTGTCAGGGCTCGCTCTCGCGCCGTCGGCGTCGGCGGCTTCGGTGCCGGGCGGAGGTGGCGGCATGATGGCCGCCGGTGACTTCGTGAGCTCCTGGGGATGCGAGCTCCACGGGATGACCGGGCTCGGCTTCGGCGAGTGGAGCGGCTACATCTGCGTCGCCGTGCAGGAGCCCGGTGACAACGAGCCCTGGTACCGCCTCTACGTCTGGTGACTCTCAGAAGTGCTACCGCTGCAGGAGTTGACATGGGCGTCGGAAGGGATGGGCCGTGGCGGGGGATCGGACAGTAGCCGTGCGGGGGCAGCGGGAACGGGTGGTGCCCGCCGGGGACAGGGCCTTCGCGCCGTTGGAGGACGGGGATCCGCGTCAGGTGGGCGGCTACCTCCTGCGAGCACGCATCGGCGAAGGGGGGATGGGGTCGGTGTACCTCTCCCACACCCCGGGGGGACGTCCCTTGGCCGTGAAGGTGGCACGTCCCGAACTGGCCGGGGATCCCGGGTTCCGCAGCAGATTTGCCAAGGAGGTGCGCATCGCCTCCCAAGTCCAGGGCCTCTATACGGCATCGGTGATCGACAGCGACCCGGCGGCGGAGCGCCCATGGTTGGCGACCGCCTACGTTCCCGCACCGTCGCTTGCGGCAGTGATCGCCGCTCAGGGGCCCCTTCCCACGGACACCGTCCTGGTGATGATGGCCGGGATCGCCGAGGCCCTGCAGGCGATTCACGCGGTGGGTATCGTCCACCGGGACTTGAAGCCCGCAAACGTGATCATGTCCCTGGACGGGCCGAGGGTCATCGACTTCGGCATCGCACGGGCGATGGACAGCTCCTCTGTGGCTCTGACCCGCACCGGCGCCAGGATCGGAACACCGGCGTTCATGGCGCCGGAACAGGTGCGCGGCCGCCCCCTGCGGGGCGACGCCGACGTCTTCTCTCTCGGAGCGCTGGCTTTCTACGCAGCCGTGGCCGAACTGCCGTTCGGAGGAGACGCCGCTGTCTTCCACCGCATCACCGAGGAAGAGCCCGACTGGGAGTCGGTGGACCCGAGACTGCGCCCGGTCCTGTCGCGCTGCCTGGCGAAGGACCCGGGCGAGCGACCTGCCCCTGCCGATGTGCTTGAGCTGTGCCGCCGAGCCACTTCGGACCACCGTCTCCGCATGGGCACCGGCTGGCTGCCCCCCACGGTGACCGCCGAGGTCACGCGGTACGCACAGGCTCCCGTTCCGGCGGCACCCCGGGGGCACGGCTCCGCGCAGCAAGCAGCGCGCCGCAATGGGGTGCTGCTCGCCGCCGTGACAGCCGTCGCGCTGGCAGCTTCGGGCACGGGCATCGCCCTGGCTCTCACCGGTGATCCGGGCACCTCGCGGTCCCCCAGGACCGGTACGTCCACCTCGCCCCGTCCGGCCACCACCGCCTCCCCGACGGCAAGTGCGAGTCCGCAGCCTTCCTCGTCCTCCTCCGCAGCTCCCCTTCCCCCTACCGCTGGGACGAGCCCCTCCACTTCGCCCGGGCAGCCCTCCCCAGAGACCTCGGCCACTGGTGATGTGGTGCGCTGGCACGGCCGACTGGACGTCATCTACTACGGGGCAGCCCTCGACGACGTGCCACCGTCCGTGCCCGACAACGCCGCCCTCGACGACATCTCCTGGACAGGCAGCAGCAACACGCTCTTCGGGCGGGTGGCCGAATGGACCGGCCCCGGCACACCGACCAGCAAGCAGTGCTCGGACTTGGTCGTCACCCACCCCGAAGGAAACACGACGGTACGCAGACGAGGCATGCGACTTTGCCTGCGCACCGGCCAGGGTCGAGGAGGCTACGCCACCGTCCGTGAGATCGCCGAGGACCACATCGCACTGGACCTGACGGTGTGGGAGCTGCCCGAAGGCGCCACCCCGTCCAACCCCTGGTAGCAGGCGGCCCACCCGGCCAGGGCCGGTCGGGGCCACCGAGCCGGGCCGCGCCATGCGGGCAGAGCGCGTACGAGCGAGGAGGAGGTTGAGGTGGAGAGGCGAGAGGCACCGATTCCGGAGGGGCCGTTGCGGGACTTCGCCCAGGGGCTGCGGGACCTTCAGGCCCGAGCCCCCGGGTCGCCGACCTACCGGGAGCTGGCGCGCCGGGCCCGGTGCGCGCCCTCGGCGCTGTCGGACGCGGCCGCTGGGCTCCGGCTGCCTACCTGGCCGGTTACCGAGGCGTTCGTCAAGGCCTGCGGAGGAGACGTCGAACAGTGGCACCGACGCTGGCAGGAGTTGCGGCGGTGGCCTCTCGCGACCGCCCCGGGCTTCCCTGCCGGAGCCCGCAACCCGGACGGAACAATGCCCCCGTGGACCGGACCAAAAGCCTCCGCGGCGGCCGACTCCGGGACCTTGACCCTGGGGGCAGCCTTCGCGACGGCGACTGCCCACGCCGAACACCGACCCACCCGGCCGGCTGTCGAACCGTTGACCCGAACCGACCCCACCCTCATCGGACCGTTCCGCCTGCTTGGGCGCCTGGGCGGGGGCTCGATGGGCCAGGTGTACCTGGGCGTCGGCAGGCCCGGCCAGCCGGTCGCGGTCAAAGTGGTCCGCCCCCACCTGGCCGAGGACCCCGCCTTCCGCCGCCGCTTCGCAGCCGAGGTCGCCGCTGCACGGCATGTTCAGGGCCCCTTCACCCCCAGCGTCGTCGATGCGGACCCGGAGGCCGAGCGGCCCTGGCTGGCCACCGCCTTCCTCCCGGGCCCCTCGCTCGGCGAAGCCGTTGATGTCCACGGCCCGCTGCCACCACAGGCCGTCCGCGCACTGGCCGCCGGCGTCGCCGGGGCGCTGCAGGCCATCCACGCGGCCGGTGTGCTCCACCGCGACCTCAAGCCTGCCAACGTGCTCCTGGACGCCGACGGCCCCAAGGTCATCGACTTCGGCGTCGCCCGCTGGGTCGACGCATCCCAGGTCACCCAGACCGGCGCCCAGGTCGGCACCATCCCCTTCATGGCGCCGGAGCAGGCGGACGGCCGACCTGTGACCGGCGCCGCCGACGTCTTCGCTCTGGGCTCCCTGCTCGCCTACGCCGCCACCGGCATCACGCCCTTCGGGAACGACTCCAGCGGGGAAGTCCTCTACCGCATCGTCCACGCCGATCCCGACCCCGCCGCACTCGCATGCCACGACGAGGAGCTGCGGAGCCTGATCAGAGCCTGTCTGGACAAGGACCCCGACCGCCGTCCCTCGCCCGGGCAGATCGTCGACGCCTGTGCCGGCCCCCACCCCGGACGGTCATGGCTGCCCGCCGCACTGGCGTCCCAGGCCGCCGCCCGCGGCGGCGAGGTCGCCGCCCTCCTGGCCAGGGACGCCAAGCGACGCATCGTCATCCGCATGAAGCTCGGCGCCCTCCCTGTGCTGCTCGCCTCGGCAGTCGTCGCCGCCACCGTCATGGCAAGCCCTGGCCACACCGCCCCCCGCCCGGTCTCCAGCCCCAGCGGCACTCGCGCCGCATCAGCGGCTCCGAGCCGCATCTCCACTCCTGCCCCCGGCACCACCGCAGCCGAGCCCTCCGCCTCCGCGTCGGTCCCGAGCGGCAAGGGAGGGGGTGCCGGTGCAAGCGGATCACCAAAGGCCAAGCGGACCGCTTCCACGGACGCCCCCCGCCTGCTGGGCGCCCCGGACTTCGACGGTTACTGCCGCGCCACCGGCCAGGGGCAGGTCGAACTCACAGCCCAGAACGCCTATGGATGGCACTGCAGCGCCGACAGCGGCAAGGGAGACGATGTGGAAGCCGTCTGCGCGTGGACCTTCACCGTCAGCCCCAGCCAGGTCACCAACCGCGTCAGCGACTTCAACACGCCGGACACCTGGCAGTGCTGGCGCGCCACCCGGGAGCTCGGGCCCCTCGACTTCGACGCCTACTGTCGCGCCACGGGCCACAGCGGCGCCTTCTACATCCCCGGCCGCAGCGCCTACGGCTGGTACTGCAGGGGTAGCTCCGACGGCATCGACACCCAGGCCGCCTGCCAGACCCTCTACGGCAGCACCCCGCCCATCAGCCGCTTTGAAGACTTCTACGACCAGAACTCGTGGCAGTGCTGGGGCTGACGCCGGGTTCGACCGGCGAACCCTGTCCGCAACGCCCTGCGCCGTACGAGGTGTCGATGGAGCCCACCGACGTCGGCATCCGGACTGATCCCGGGAACGGCCTTCCATGTCTTCGGGGCCCTGGTCCGCGACGTCTTCGCCGACGGCATCCACTTCCACGGCGGCACCAACAACTCACGCGTGTCCCGGACTTCCCGTCGGGAGGTTCGGCACCGACGAGTGCCCAGCAGCGGTGTGGCTGCCAGCCCTCGTTCATGCGCGCTGCCAGCGCGCGCAGGTAGGCGTTCCGGTCGTCACCCGTCAGTTGCTTGCCGAGTTCACCGAGGTCGAGTTGCATCCCATCCCCCCACGATCAGTAAGAAGGATTGGTCGGCCGGCGGCCGGGGGAGGGCTCGCTCGGTCAGAACGGGACTGTTCGTCGAGCCTGGTGCAAAGACGAGAGCGCATGTTCCGGTGGTGCCTGTGCTCCTTCTGGGAGACGGAGCCTCTGCGCCCGGGTCTTGGCCGGACGGGTAGGGTCGCGTGCATGTGGGAGGGTCTGGAAGCGATCGACTGGGCGGGTCTGGAGCACAACTACGGGTCTGCCGAGGACGTGCCCGGTCTGCTTCATCGATGTGCGGGGCCTGATCCCGAGGATGCAGGGGAGGCGGCGTTCGAGCTGCTCAACCTGTTGTTCCATCAGGGTGGTTGGATCTGCTCCGCCGCGCCGGCTGCGCTGCCTTTCCTTCTCCGTCTGGCGGCGGCCCCGCGTGTGCTCTGCCGTCCCGTGGTGCTGGAACTGGTGGCAAGGCTGGCCGCGGAGGCCGGGCATGTCGCCGAGAGGTTCCTGGATCCCGGCTGGTCGCCGGCCTGGGAACGGGCGCTGCCCGAGGTGCTTGCCCTGCTGACCGATCCCGAGCCGGAGATCCGGCGGGCCGCGGCCGAGGTGGCCGGTGTCTGCGCCAGCCCGGGCGCGCTCCTGCTGCCCGCGCTCCTGCGGTGCTGGCAGGCGGAGGGTGATCTGGTGACCCGCCTCGACCTGGTCCTCGCACTGGGCCAGGCGGCCGGGCGGGAGCCGGCGGGTGACCGGTCCGGCGAGGTCGGCACCGTCCTCCGCGGATTGCTGGACTGTTCGGAGCCTCAGCTTCGGCTGGCGGCGGTACACGCGCTTGCGCCCGGCGACCCGACCCTTGCGGCACGGCGGCTGGACCTCCTGCTGGATGCCGTTCGGGAGCCGAGCGTGCATTTGTGGCAGCACACCAGCTCGGTGGAGAGCGGCGTACGGGGGGTCCAACACTGGACGTCGGCCCTGTTCACAGGGGCGTCCCCCGCCTTCACGCTCGGCCTGCTGGCCGACCATCCTGACGCAGAGCAGCGGATCGGCGCCTTGGCGCAGGCCGGCGGGCTGCTGTCGCAGTGGCGCTCGCCGGCCGATGTGCTGCTGCCGCGCATCGCGGCCCGGCTGGACGACCCGGTCGCCGAGGTGCGCTACCGGGCGGTGGAGCTCCTGGCCTGCCTCGGCCCGTCGGTCACTGCCCACGCCGACGCGGTTGCCGAGTTGCTCGGCGACACCGCCGCCCGGTCGACACGTACGGGCGAGAGGGTCACTGAGGCTGCCGTGTGGGCGCTGGCCCGGATGAACGACCCGCGCTGCGTGCCGCATCTGGCCGAGTACGTGGCCGGCGCTCCGTCCGGCTTCGCCTCGGCGGCCTCCTTCCACGGCGGCGGCCGCGACGCTTTCCACGACCCTGTCCTCCCGGCCCTCTACGAGGTACTGGTTCGTCTTCCGGATCACGCGGAGGTGCTGCTGCCGGCGTTCTGCGACCGGCTCGGTACCGCCGTCGACGTCCGCTTGCTCAACCAACTCGGCGAAGTGCTCGCCGCCTGGGGACCTGCCGCGAAGGCGGCGGTGCCTCGCTTGCTCGACCTGCTGGAGGACGACCAGAGGTGGACCGCGGCGGCGACAGCTTTGGCCGGGATCGGGCCTGAGGGCAGTGAGGGACGGGAGCTGCTGCTGGCCCGATCGATCGCCACAGGCGCGGACGCGGAGCTTGCCGCCTGGGCGTACTGGCAGGTCGGCGGGGAGCCGGGCCCGGTCCTGAGGGTCCTGGGGGCCGCCGCCACCGAGGGCCGCTTCCCCCGCTCTGCCCTGCGCAGGCTGGCCGACCTCGGCCCTCACGCTGCCGGCCTTGCAGAACAGTTCCGGACGATGATCGGTGCCCGCGACCCCTGGACCAGCGTCGAGGCCGCGCACGCCCTGTGGGCCGC
This sequence comes from Peterkaempfera griseoplana, assembly GCF_001418575.1. GTDB lineage: Bacteria > Actinomycetota > Actinomycetes > Streptomycetales > Streptomycetaceae > Peterkaempfera > Peterkaempfera griseoplana. Next base: position 14,236 of record NZ_LIQR01000241.1, on the reverse strand, counting down.
GACCGGAGACACCGAGGATGCTGTCCCCGCCCTCCTGCGGGCCGTACAGGGCATCGCCGACGGCACCTACCAACCGGTCATGCTCTCGGCTGTGCGCCATCTCGCGCGGATCGGCCGAGCCTCCCAGCCCGCCGTCCGACTACTGCGCCACCTTTCTGCAAGCGATCTTCGCTATCACTACTTCGGCGGCTGGCGCGCCTTCGCCGAAGACGAGTCCATTCGCGCTGCCGTCGACGAGCTGCTCACCGTAACCGACTGAGTGGCCCGGTTGAGCTGCGCGCCGCACATCGCCGCAGGGCCCAGAAGCGCTTCGACGGACGCCCGCTTCTCGTCCTCGTCGATCTCCAACAGACACGGACCGCCGTCGCCGACGTGACCTGATAGGGCTTACCCGATTGCGCGGCCCTTGCCCCGGCTCGATCGGGGCGAGGGCATTGCGGTTGATAGGGCGGTCATGGGTGCTCGATTCGGGCCCCGACGCGGAACGCCGGGCCTGGTCGGTGGCCATCACAGCATCATTCGGGAAGGTGCGCCTTCCGCGTCCCTGCCGGGGGCTGATCCACAAGTCCTGAGCCTTGCTCACGAGTACGGGGCTCGGCCGGGGCGCGTCGAAGCTCTGGCAGCGTGGGTCACCGGAACACACGGCACAGGGGCGCAGATGGAACGTGAGTGCCACACGGGTCACTGTACGAGCGCTCGGCGGGAGAGGACGCAAGGGGGAGCACTTCTACGGCAGAGGCCGGGCCGAGATCGACGGCACCGGCACGAGAGCGCCTATGGCCGCCATCGCTGACGGTCTGTGAGACCAGCGCCACTTCTGTCGACGTCGTGGCATCTGAGGTCTGCCGAGGCCTCCGGATCCTGGCGCCCTCGTTCTATGTCGGCCGCGGCCCGCGTCGATAGCCTCGTCTCCGTAGTTGCCCATTGCAGAGGATGTCATGGTCCCGCAGGATCCTGCACGTGGCGCGAAGCGCCGCACGCAGGGTTGGATCCGCCGGGACTGCACGACTGGATAGCTGAAGGAGTCGCCACTCGGTTTTCGCGATCAGCTGATGAGCGAGCGCACGTCGAGCGTGCGCCACGGACGTGAGCCCCCTGCTGTTTCATCGACGTCATACGTCGTGCGCTCACCTTGATTTACCGCAAGAAAGGTTCTCCTTCATGACACTCGACGTTCCTGCGGCACTTCTCGAAAGAGCCGATACCAGGGAAATGTACGAATGCGAGGAAGGGGTTCCTGAGCCAGGTGCCAGGCTCGGCGACGGGCTGATCGCCGGCCCGCCCGCGCTCGACGAGGCCCTTGCGTGAGCTGCCGTGATGCCGCCCACGACGGGGATGACTCCGCAGGGCCTGCGGGAGCTGGCGGCTGCCTTGGTGGCCCGTCCCGGCAGGCATCCGTTCGCCGTACGCGAGGCCGACGCCATCGTCGCCGCCGCGATCGGGTGCGTACACCGGAGCAGCGGGCAGCCTCTGCGCTGGAGGTACCCGGTCCGACGCCCGCGGGCGCGGTGGCGCCCGTGTGCGAGCCGCCCGATAGGCGGTCGGCCGTCGTCTCGTTGTGGAGACGTTCGAGGTGTCCCCGGGGCGTGTGCGACTCCTCGGCTCCCGACCTGGTCCGCGTCGGATCTGCCCTGCGCCATTCGCGACAGATCCGGATCCGACGCAGTTCCCAAGCCTTCTCCGTCTGGTCCAGCGGCGGCTCTTCGTGCCGGGTGGACGACTCCGTCGGTCGTGAGGGTTCTTGTGCATGGAGTCTTTTCAGGCCGCGCGCAGGCAGCCGGCCCGATGTGCGGATGATCGGTTCCACCGGGCTCAACGAGTCGACGGGCTCATCTGCGAACCCGTGCACAGCAACCGGACTCGACGGGGTCGCGGGTCCGGCGCGGAGTGACCACGGAGTGAGCGGGCCCCGATCGTAGGACGGGCAGTCCTGCGGGATTCGCTGACCCGTGGGCCTGACCGTACGGAACGCCGGCAGATCCGCGCGGCCTTGACCGCGACGGTGCGTCCGCCCGCCATCACCGGCGGATCGCAACGTATCAGCGCCCTGCACCACTGAAACCCGGCGACCGCCAGGCGATGGCACTGACGGGCGCCCACTGATGTGTTCTCTGATTTGTGGAAGGACAGCCCTGTTGCACAGGCGAAAAGGAAACCGGTGGCTCTTGGCCACCCTCACGAGCGGCGCGATGGCAGTCGGCGCCGTCTGCCTGCTGCCCACCGCGCACGCCGACCAGGTCGACGCAGCGCAGCAGTTCCAGGTGTCCGCGGCGCAGGCGGACTTCACCGCCGCCGCGGCCGAGTACCACGTCCCGCTGAGCGTGCTGCTCGGTGTGGCCCGCCAGGAGTCCGGCCTGGTCTCCCACGCCGGCTACAGCAACAACGCGGGGTGGGGCCTGATGAACCTCACCGACGCGACCCTGCAGATGCTGCAGGCGGGCCCGTCGGGGATCCCGGCCCACTCGGACCTCACCTCGGCGTCCAAGCACCCTGAGCTGCACACCCTGCTCACGGCCGCCGAACTGACCGGCATCCCCGCTGATCGGCTCCGCCGCAACCAGCGGGACAACCTGCGGGGCGGCGCCGCCCTGCTGGCCTCCTACCAGAAGGAGCTGACCGGCGGAACGTCGGACAAGGCGTCCGACTGGACCGCGGCCATCGCCAAGTACAGCCACATGTCGGACGAGAAGGCCGCGACGACCTTCACCTCCGACGTCCTCGCCTCGATCAGGTCCGGTATCCGGCAGAGCACTTCGGACGGGCAGCTGGTCACGGCTCCGGCTGACCCCTCCGCCGTACCGGTCACCGGCCAGATCGGCCGTCTCAAGCTGGCCAAGGCCGGCCCGTCCACACCGGCCGAGTGCCCCAAGTCGATGGGCTGCCAGTTCGTCCAGGCCTCCTCCACCGGCCTCCAGGTGTCCAACCGGCCCGCCAACGGCATCAGGATCGACCAGATCGTCCTGCACACCACCGAGGGCTCGTACGACTCGGCGATCCAGACCTTCCAGGGTCCCAACGCCACCGCCGCCCACTATGTGATGCGCTCGTCGGACGGGGCGGTCACCCAGATGGTGTCGGACAAGGACATCGCCTTCGGCGACGGCAACTACGACAGCAACCTCCACTCGATCCAGATCGAGCACGAGGGCTTCTCGGCGTTCGGCGCGGACTGGTACACGGACGTCGTCTACCAGCAGACGGCCAAGCTGGTGAAGTACCTCGCCGGCCGGTACGACATCCCGCTGGACCGCCAGCACATCCTCGCCCACGACAACGTGCCCGGCGGCAAGACCGCCGACCTGGCCGGCCAGCACTGGGACCAGGGCAACGAGTGGGACTGGACCCGCTTCATGAAGATGATCGACGCACCGTTCGACGACAGGACGAGTGGTGTCGGCCCGGTCGGCAGTGCGGTCACCATCGCGCCCACCTTCAAGAGGAACCTCCAGACCTTCACGGTGTGCCCCGCCGACGACCCCACTGGTTCCACCACCGCCTGCACCCCGGTGACGGTCCCGGCCAGTTCGCTCTTCGTCCACCAGGGCCCCAGCGAGGACTCCCCGCTCATCCTTGACGCCAATGTGCACCCGACGGCGGCTGCGGGCACCGACGGCGTGAGCGACTGGAGCACCACGGTCCAGGCGGGGCAGCACTTCGTCGTCGCGGACCAGCAGGGTGACTGGACGGCCATCTGGTTCGACGGCCAGAAGGGCTGGATCAACAACCCCCAGGGCAGGAACACCATTCCCGCCACCGGCGTGAAGATCATCACCGCGGCCGGAACCTCGGCGGCGCCGGTCTACGGCACGGCCTTCCCCGACCCGGCCGAGGTCCCGACCGGCTGGGGGCCGGACCCGCAGAACCCGCTGACGGCGCCCAACTACGCGATCCCCGCCGGTCAGGCCTACGTGGCCGACCAGCCGCCCGTCGCCGGCCAGGACTTCTTCCCCAGCCGGCAGGGAGTCGTCACCGGCGCGAAGCAGTACTACACCGTGCAGTTCAACCACCGCTACGTGTATGTGAACGCTGCGGACGTGACCGTCAGCACGGGCTGACGCCGGGCACGATCCCGGCCCGCAGGGCGGGCCGGACCCGTCGGCGGAGAAGGAGCACCCTCCTTCTCCGCCGGCACGGGTGATGACGGTGAGCGCACAGCCCCCAGTGGTCGGCGAAGTCCGCGAGGCAGGCAGGGGGCGGGTGGAGAAGCGCCGGACGGTGCGACCCGCGCGCTCCGGGCGGGCGGCAACCGCGTTCACCGCACGGCGCCGCCGATGCCGTCAGACGGCCGGCCCCTGGGTCAGCCCGGTGGTGAGCAGCCCCGTGACCTCATCGGCCAACTGCGGGCCGAGCTCGCCCCAGCCGTCCTTGTAGCCGTAGACGGCGGCCAGGGTGCGGGCCTCGTAGTCACCGTTCATGATCTCGATGTCGTTGGCGGTGATGAGCGCCGGGTGGGCGACACCTACGGCCGCCGAGACCTTGAGCAGTTCCTTGCGCAGGGCGCGCAGATAGACCGCTGCCCGGGTCGCCTTCGAGGTCGGGTCGACGCCACGGGCCAGCCACGGGTTCTGGGTGGCGATGCCGGTGGGGCACATGTCGGTGTGGCACTTCTGCGACTGGATGCAGCCGATGGACAGCATCGCCTCACGGGCCACGTTGATCATGTCGGCGCCCAGAGCGAAGGCCACGGCGGCGTTCTCGGGCAGGCCGAGCTTGCCGGAACCGATGAAGGTCAGCTCGTCGGTCAACCCCTGCTCGGCGAAGGTGCGGTAGACCCGGGAGAAGCCCATCCGGAACGGCAGCGACACCGAGTCGGTGAAGATCAACGGCGCCGCCCCGGTGCCGCCCTCGCCACCGTCGACGGTCACGAAGTCGACGCCGCGGTCACCCCGCGCCATCAGCCTGGCCAGCTCCTGCCAGAAACCCATCTCGCCCACCGCGCTCTTGACCCCGACCGGCAGCCCGGTCTCGGTGGCGAGCAACTCCACGAAGTCGAGCATCGAGTCGACATCGCTGAACGCGGTGTGCCGGGACGGGGAGATGCAGTCCTTGCCGACAGGGATGCCGCGGATCCCCGCGATCTCCGGAGTCACCTTTGCGCCCGGCAGCATTCCGCCCAGCCCAGGCTTGGCGCCCTGGGAGAGCTTGATCTCTATCGCCTTGACCGGGGCGCCGGCGACCACGTCCCTGAGCTTGTCGAGGTTGAAACTGCCGTCCTCGTTGCGGCAGCCGAAGTAGGCCGTCCCGATCTGAAGCACGAGGTCGCCGCCGCTGCGGTGGTACGGCGAGAGGCCGCCTTCGCCCGTGTTGTGCATGGCACCCGCCAGTGCCGCCCCCTTGTTGAGCGCGGTGACGGCTGCGCCGGAGAGCGATCCGAAGCTCATCGCCGAGATGTTCACCACACTCGCGGGCCGGAACGCCTTGGCGCGCCCGCGCGGCCCGCCCAGCACCTTGGCCGACGGCAGTGGCGCCTGCGGGTCGTGTACGTCGGGCAGCGGGCCGGCGAACGTGCGCTGCTTCACGTAGGCGTGGCCCTGCACATGCTCGACGTCGACGTCGGTGCCGAACCCGAAGTAGTTGTTCTCCTCCTTCGCCGACGCGTAGATCCAGCTGCGCTGGTCACGGCTGAAGGGTCGCTCCTCCTCGTTGGAAGTGACGATGTACTGGCGCAGCTCCGGACCGATCTTCTCCAACAGGTACCGGGCGTGCCCGACGACCGGGAAGTTCCGAAGCAGTGCGTGCTTCTTCTGGATGAGATCGCGGGCGGCCAGGACCGCCAACGCTGTTGCGGCGGCTGCGCCGATCCTCCGGGCGTACATGGACGTTCCTCCTCGATGCACGACTCCGTCGCCGAGCAATGGATGTCGATGTGTTGGGCGGCAGGTGACGGCACGGACGACCAGAGGTCGGCGTCCCGTTGAAAATCGGCCGGACGGCACCGTTGCGCGACGGTCCCGCCAGCGGGGGATGAGCTCTCTGCGGGAGCCGCACGGGTCGGTACATCGACCGGTGCACCGCTCGGTCGGCTCGCACCAGGCACCCTCGGCCTGCTCCAGGGGCCCTCGGTGGCGGCCGGCAGGTGGTCGACGAGCGTCGTCTCCGGACAGCCGGGCAGCGTGTGCTGCGCAGCGGGATCACTCTCGTCGGCCGTCGGGCACCTCGCGCAGCAGCATGCGGACGTGAGTCAGCCGGAGTGGCAACCGTCGCTGTCGGCGTGACGGCGTCGGCGGCGGCAGCCGTATCCGCGGCCGGCCGGCAGGAGGCGATCCGCGGTGCCCGTCGCGCTTGGAACCAGCGTGTCGTCGGCAGCGGGCACAGTGGCCGCGGCACCGCCGGGAGACGAGGCCGAGGTGCCGTCGGCGTGACCGCCGCCGCTGCTGCAGCCGGCCACACCGAGCGTGGAGGTGCCGAGTATCGGACGGGCGGTGCAGGTCATGGGCGGCCTTCCTTGGACGGACCCGGTTGCAGCGCCGCTCACTGTAAGACACCCGGGAGTCCGTCCGTACGACCAGACCCCCCTACGCGCGAGAGGAAGCTGTGACCGACAGACCACCCCGTACCGGTCGGCTCCGCGACCCCGCCGGGGGCTTGCGTGCCCTACCGGGACAGAAATGGCCCTCACCCTTGACATTCTGCGCGTTCAGCATCAGGGCCACGGTTGCCCGGCGACAGGTCGCTGGCCGGGGGAGCTGCTGCGCTGCCCGCGGTGCCGATGTATGGAGGCCCGACGCCAACCCTGCGACTTCCCTCTGCACGCCGCCGCTCCTGTCGGCGACGAAGGCCGTTTGAGCATCCTGCGGACACTCGACCGCGCACGGCTGGTCGCCGCCGCGCGCTGGCTGAGTCCCGTCCCTGGGCTGGGCGTCACTGCATGATGCGCTGCTGCAGATGCGGCCACTTTCTCGACTGCAAGCCCGCCGCCGCCCTGGCCCTCGTCCCCGACGCGGCCGCGCACCGCATCGGCGTGCGGCAGATCGCCCTGCGGCTCTGCGGCTGAGCCATCTCGTGAGCCGACTTCGCGGACTCCTCCTGTCCCGGGCCGACCCAGCCCGCGTGAAGGAGTGAGGGCCGGCGGCCCGCTTGCCCCGCACCTGGATCGAAGAGGCAACGACAGGGTGTTCTGCGCAGAGTGCCGGCACGAGGTCCACGGCGAGATGCTGCCCCTGGGTGCTCGGCTGCCCACCGGCACCTGCCCCGGCTGCGAGCGCTGCGCCCGTCAGGCCGCGGGTGACAGGGGGAGCAGCCGCCCGCCGTTGGGGCACGCGCCCGGTAGGGCCCACCCCCCGCATTCCCCCCACGCGGGGCGGGCCGCACAGCAAGCAGGGCCCCGGGATGGCGACGAGATTCCCGGGGCCCTGCTGCGTGCCGGCCGGCGAACCGCCGGTGCCCTATGACGTGGGGTGCTCTGTGCGTGGGGCTTGGCGGGCTGTGCCTCCCCGGGCTGGGCGGGAGTCAGGGCCGCATCGTCAGATTCGGGCGGCCGACGGCTTGGCGCTCACCTCGCCTGGCCACCAGGAGTCAGGGACGGGACCGTACTGCGGCAGCACCAACTGCTTCGGGCCGCCCGTAGCCTCGACAGAGTGTGCTGGCAGTGGTGGCCCCACCACTCGTTCTCAATCAGGACGTGCCACTTCCCGCCGCTGCCCGACCGCACCAGCGCCCCACCCGGGCCTCGTACACCGACGGCAGCAGCGTCCCTCTCCGCTCCAGACCAGTATGTTGCAGCGCCTGCACCACCCGTACCGCCCCGCCCCACCCTGAATCCGCACACCGAGCAGGAACGGATCACCGCCGACCCGGACGGCGCTGCGGGCAGCAGGCGCGGACGCGGTGGCGTATCCCTTCGGCACTATCGGGGCGCGTGCACACGCCGGGCTTCGGCCTTCGGTGTCAGATGCACCGTGTCACGGTGTGTCCGGCGTCGGGATCGGTTTCCCGGGGCATGTCCCGTTGGACGTGCTCCCGTTGGTGAAGAACGCCACCGCCTTCGATGCGCACGGCAGGTTCTCCAGGGAGACGTGGACGTCGTCCTGGACGGTCAGCAGTGCGCCGCCGATCGTGGTTTGCATCTGCTTCGCCCACGGCAGGGGAGTGTTGGTCTCGAAGGCATGTCCGACCAGCTGGAGTGCACCTCCGTTCTTGTCCAGATGCCAGGACTGTGCCGGGAACGGCCAGCCCTGGCATCGGACAATGCCGGTTGCGCCGTAACTGCTGTAGGCGGCGACGGGGTACTCCTGCCGCAGTTCGTCCGAGTGGGCCCAGCTTGCCTCGAAGTCCCGGTCGGCCGGCGAGTCGTTGCAGCCTATGGAAGCGAGCATGAACTCGGCCTCACCCTCGGGCGCCGGGTCGTCGCTGTAGCCGTTGCCGACTGCCGTACTGGACCCGGCGGCCTGTGACGGTGTGGCCGAGGGCGCACCCGGCACACCTCCGTCGCGTACGGTGGCGAGGTGTTCGGCCGACTGCGCCCAATTGGCCCGCGATGCCAGCAGGAGCGCGTCGACGGCCATGCCGTCCACGGTCGATCCGCCGGTGCCGCCCGGCCTGGGGCTGGTCGCCAGTTGGTCCCGCAGGGCAATGAGGGCCTTGACGACGTCCGGCCCGGTGCGGCCGAACCGGTAGGTGCGGTCGTATCCCGCGATCCACTCTGCGAAGTCGTGGAACCGTGCTTCGTTGGCGGCGAACTGGTCGTCCGCGTCGCTCTTGGACTGGCCCGGTGCCATGACCGAGTCCAGCAGCATCCTGTCCACGTGGTCCCCGAACAGACTCCGGTAGGAGGCGCCGAGTGCGGTGCCCCATGACTTGCCGAAGTAGCTGATCTTCTTCTCCCCCAGAGCGACGCGGATCCTGTCCATGTCCCGCGCGATGTTGGCCGTGGTCATCGACCTTGAGAAATCCTGCTCACGGTTCGCACAGTGCGTCAGGTTCGCGGCATAGTCGTCGCTCCTGAACTTCGCCACCGCCTTCGGGTCGAGTCCGGCGGGCGGCTGGTCCGCGGCGTCCGGAGACAACTCGGGACAGACAAGTTTGCTGCTGTACCCCAGGCCGCGGGTGTCGAAGCCGATCAGGTCGTGGTCCCGGCCGACGTCGGCCATCTTGCTCTCGGACAGGAGGTACGGCTCACCGACGCCCTGCACGCCGGGGCCACCGGGATTGATGAGGAGCACTCCCTGACGGTGTCCGGGGCCGGTGGCCCTGATCCGGCTCACCGCTATGTCGATCTGGCGTCCGTTCGGCTTGGCGTAGTCCAGGGGGACCTGCACGGTCGTGCACTCGGTCCGGTGGTCCTCGGGAGTGTTCCAGTCGCGGGCGAGCTGGAAGCAGGGCTTCCACACGAGCCCGCCGGCAACCTGGTCCGCCTGCTTCTGGCCGGCGTCCGCCGTCGACGGGGCCAGCGACTGCATCCCCAGCGCGAGCAGTGCCGTGCCGGCCGCCACGACGACGTTCCTCCTACTCCTACGTGTTGTCTCGATCAATGGCATGACAGCTCCCTGGTTCCATCCGTTTGGATCATGGATCGAGGCTACGAGCGGCCTGTATCGACCAGGCCTCCATGCCGCGTCAACCATCCATCCGAAACGCGGACTGGCTGGGTGTTTCGTCCATGAAAGCGGTAGGCGATCCTGATTTCCGGCCTGCTCGGTCGGCTCTTCTGCAGGCACTCCAGAGGCTGGTGCGCCGTGAGTGGTGTCTGCATGCGGACGTCCGCCCAAACTGCGTAGTGCGTCCTGTCTCATCCCACGGAGCCGGGCTGAAGCACGATTGCCCTTGGGTCCCGCGGCCTATGGCCGCAGGCGAGATTCCGTAGTGTGCCGTCGTCATGACGGATCGTCGACCGTAACTGAGCGACCTGTCCGACGCCCGCTGGGCCCTGGTCGAGCCCACGCTGACCTCCTGGCGCCGAGCCCGCACCGAACGCGCCCTCGCGTTCGGCCGACCGCCCGAGCGCGAGCTGCGGGACCTGCTGGACGCGATCCTCTACGCCGACCGCACCGGCATTCCCTGGCGCTACCTCCCACACGGCTACCCGCCCTGGGAGACGGTCTACGCCTACTTCGCCCGCAGCCCGACCGGTAGGCTCGCTACCGGCAGGGGAAGCCGCTTGCCCATGGCTTGAGATGGGGAAGAAGGCTCCGATGCGGGTGATAGATCCGGCGAAGGGTGGCCGTGTGTCCAGCGGGAACATGTTCAGTGTCTACGGACGGATGACCGCACTGCCTGGTCGACGTGACGAGCTGATCGCCGTACTCCGTGACGGCTTCCGTGCGGGCGGCTATGACACCGGCCTGCTCAACTACAGCATCAACACGGCCTTTGACGACCCCGACACGATCTGGCTGACACAGCTGTGGATCAACAAGGAAGCACACGATGCGACCACCCGTTCCGAGCCTGTCGCAGCAGTGAGTAGCCAGGTTCCTCCCCTTCTGGCCCGGCAACCCGAGGGCTTCTACGGTCATGCCGTCCATGTGCACAGCCGAACCGCCGAGGCTTGACCTGTCCGCTACGGCTGCAAGGTCGCTTGAAACCGACCGACCCCCAGGTCCTGACGATATGTCGTACCAGGCCGCCCCACGTCCGAACGCCCGCGTCGGCGGGAAGCTCGGCAAGCTTCTTTCCCTCGAAGGTCTGTCGAGCCGACGCACAGGCAGGGCGGCCGGTCCGTCGTGACACTGAGCGTGGTCTCGGCCGAGAGGTGACATCAAGATCTCCGACATCCGTGACACCGCCTTTGCTGAGGATGCCTCCCGAGTGCGCACCGGCGCCCCGCCGGCTGCGACAACGTCGCCGCCGGTCTGCGGAAGCATCGCCGGACCGGGCAGGCCCTTCTGATGTCGCCACCCTGGGGCGGATGCGGCCTCCTTGGAGAGTGACGTGATCGATGCGGGCGCGGACGCGGGGCCGCGGGCGGTGGAGTCGGCTCAGGCGGCCGTTGCGGGAACAAGGTGGTCGAGGCCCTGCGCGCTGCCCGTCGCCGCCTCGACCGAGCGCGGCAGCATGAGGCTCTCGTAGGCGCGGACGGCGGCGCCGACGCTGGATTCGGTTACGAGGGCATGGGCGAGGTCGGAGCCGTCCAGCATGGCGAGATTGGCGCCCAGCCCTACCGGGGGCATCAGGTGCGCGGCATCGCCGAGCAGCGTGACTCCTGGAACGTGCTCCCAGGTGTGCGGGGCCGGCAGGACGAACAGGGACCGGTTGATGAAGCCGTTGTCGCTGTTGCGCAGGATGTAGCGCAGGCTCTCGTCCCAGTCGTCGAACATCCTCAGCAGCTGCGTCCGTACGGCCCGCGGGTCGCCCAGGTCGATACCGGCGGCGACGTGCCAGTCCTGCGGCGCGCGGAGCGCGATGTAGGCGCGGATGTGGCCGTTGCTGTTGCGCTGGGCGACCAGAGTCCGCCCGGCGCCCTTCGCCAGCATCGATCCGTTGCCGACCAGCCGCGCGAGGTCGGGATGGCGGGTGTCGCAGCGGTCGAATCCGGTCTCGACGAAGGTGACACCTGTGTAGCCGGGTACGGCGTGCGACAGGGCCGGGCGGACGCGTGACCAGGCGCCGTCGGCACCGACCACCAGGTCGAAGTCCTCGGCGGTGCCGTCACCGAAGAGCAGTCGGCAGGTGCCGTCCGCCAGCGGGGTCACACCGCTGACCGCGCGGTCCCACCGCACCGTGCCCTCGGTGACCGAGTCCAGGAGCAGACCGCGCAGTTGGCCCCGGTCGATCTCCGGCCGACCGCCGGTGCCGGAAGGGCCCTGCTGCGCCACGAGGGCGGCGGTGGCGAAGTCGAGCACGCGCCACTCATCGCCTTCGGGGCGGGCGAGGGCGTGGAAACGGTCCAGGAGCCCCGCCGAACGCAGGGCGGCCTGCCCGGTGTCGGTGTGCAGGTCGAGGGAGCCCCCCTGCGGCCGGGCGTCGGGGGAGGCGTCGCGTTCGAAGACGGTGACGGAGCGGCCGTGTCGCTGGAGGACTCGGGCGCAGGTGAGGCCGCCGAGACCGGCGCCGACAATCGCGATGCGGGGATCACGGGGAGAGTTCACGGGAGTACTCCTGTGGGGAGGCGGATGAGCCGCTGGGAGGCCCTGCATCACCAAGAAAGCACACTCGATAAATAAGTGCAATGACTACGCTTTTGTAGCGGATGCACTTCGAGGTACGGTGTGCGAGTGACCGAACCGACCGGGCGCCGTGAGCGCAAGAAGGCCCAGACCCGCCAGGCCCTGGCCGACGCCGCACTTGAACTCTTCCTCGAGCACGGCTACGACCAGGTCGGTGTCAAAGACGTCGCCGACTGCGCCGACGTCTCGGTGACCACTCTGTTCAAACACTTCTCCAGCAAGGAGGCTCTGGTCTTCGACCAGGACGACGACCTGGAAGCATCACTCGTCGCCGCTGTCCGGGAGCGGCCCCCGGGCCAGTCGATCCCGCAGGCGTTGCGCGAGCACCTCCTGCTGAAGCAGACCCAGCTTGCGATCCATGCCGCGGACCCGCGGTTCGCCGACTTCACGCGTCTGGTGCAGGAGACCCCTGCGCTGCGCGATTACGCCCACCGCATGTGGACGCGCCACGAAGCAGCCCTGACCGGAGCCATCGCCGAGGCGGCGGGTGCTCCCGAGGGCGACGTCAGCTGCGCGGCCCTGGCCCGTTTTGCCCTTGAGGCCCGCAGTCTCATCCTGCGGCACGCCGAACCGCGCCGAGCCGCCGACGAGGCCTTCGCACTACTCGAACACGGCTGGGCGTCCTCCCATCCGGGCGTGTGACCAGGTCCGCAAGAAGCCCGCGGTGTGCATGGATGCGGTGCGCGCTCTCGAGAGCTGACATGACTGTCCGTCAGGTCCCGTCTGCGCAGACGCGTTCCAGGGTTACCTTGCCGGTAGCGGTGGTGGCGGTTCCTGCAGGCTGTGGACGTTCATTGAGACCGGACGACCCGTCGAGACCGTCTCTCCGCATGACCCACGGAAAGTCAGCGGTCACCTTCGCTACGACAACGGCTTCTGAGGCCGATGACCGGCATCCCGGCTCAACTGGGACGGGCTGATCCACCCTGCTGTCGAGGTCGCTATCGAAGCACCGCCACCGTCTCAGCGCGAGTCGGCCCCTCGGTGGTCGGCCGCCGCGGAATCCGCGCCTGTCAGGCCGGGTCCGAGGTCGACCCGGACCGATGCGAGGCAGTCAAATCGCTGGCAGGACGGGCTGGAACTGGGCTTCGGCGCCTGCTCGACGCCATGTGCAACTTGGTGGTCGGCCCGCCCGCGATCGCCCGAGGCCGTGGTCGTCCAGGTCAGTGTCAACGCTGCCGGGAGGCTCGTTCTGCAGAGCCCGTCTTTGCGAGCTCCCGCAGCATGCCGGTGAGCCCGGGCAATCGTGGAGTCCATGCTGACGTCCCAGGTGATGAGGCCCTTCGCGTCGGCCTCGGCTTGCAGCTGCTCAGGGGTCCGCTTCCAGGTGCCGTCACGCTGCCAGCGGCGGAACAGGTCGTAGGCCCGGTCCCACGGCCCGTACCGCTCCGGGACGTCTGCAGGGCACACCGGCGTTGGTCCGCCACCGTAGGCCCTCGATCGGCTTTCGCCGCGTCCAGGTCGGTGGCCGTCCCGGCCAGCCCTGCCTGCGCCCGGCTTCTTGAAGGCGAGGGCGTCGTCGGGCCCGGACGCCCACTTCGGTACGGTCGGCGCATGCACGAACAGCTCGCTCACCAGGGACTGACGGAAGGGGCTATGGCCGCGGCCGGGTGAACGGTCCCTGCTCGGTCTCGATCGGGATTTTGCGCTCGGCCGGGCGCTTGAGCTTGAGGCGGGCGTTGTTGACGTTGTCGGGCGTGATCTCCAGGTCAATCGCCTCGCGCACCGCCCGCGCTCGCAACGGGGCGTCGGCTGTGGCGTTGGAGTCACCTGGTGGCGGGTGAGGGTGGAGTGCGGGGCTGTGGGTGGGCTGCCGCCGCCTGCCCTTGTCCCTGGCCCTGGCCGGGGCATACAGGCCCCCCGGGAGCCGGCCCCTGACGAGGTGCGGGTCACGGTCCTGATGGACAACACCTTCGACGCCCCGCTCCTCGGCGACGGACACACCACCAGGGCCAGCTTCGGAGCCGCGGCCACCCCCGCCGAAGTTGGGCATGGACTGCTGGGCGCGGAACCGAAGTAGTCGGTCTCGGACTCGAACGTCGCGGACACCGTCAGCCCGGCTCCCTGCTGCCGCAGGCCCGTTCTCATCGGCGGCTTGCGGCCCGTGAAGCAGTGCGGGGCAGGGCGGCGCG
>NZ_LIQR01000240.1 GCF_001418575.1 Peterkaempfera griseoplana | reverse complement strand
CATTGGCCTCCAGCGGCTCGGGGGCGGGGCGCAGCGCGGGCTTCTCCATGCCGTCAAGCGTACGGGGCGCGCGCCCTGGAACCGCAGTCGGCCTGGATATGGGCCCCTATGGACCGTCTACGCGCGAAGATGGCGCATAACCGGTCAGTAACCGCATACTGAAGGCTCCGGTCGAATATCGGCGTGTTGCCTTGACCGGACTGTCCCCCGGGCCCCGTCCCTCCCCGGAAGGGTTGTTCTCCACCCCCAGCTACAAGGACCCCCGCATGCCCACGCAGGCCACGTCGACGGTCAAACAGCCCGAGTCCGCCCCGCAGCCGACCACCGCTCTCGACCGCTACTTCAGGATCACCGAGCGCGGCTCCTCCGTCGCCCGCGAGATCCGCGGTGGCATCGCCACATTCTTCACGATGGCCTACATCATCGTGCTGAACCCGATCATCCTCTCCTCCGCCACCGACAAGTACGGCCACCACCTGGCCGGCGGCCAGCTGGCCACCGCCACCGTGCTGACCGCTGCGCTCACCACCCTGCTGATGGGCGTGATCGGCAATGTGCCGATCGCGCTCGCCGCCGGCCTCGGCGTCAACACCGTGGTCGCCCTCCAGCTGGCGCCCCGGATGAGCTGGCCGGACGCGATGGGCATGGTGGTCCTCGCCGGACTCGCGATCATGATCCTGGTCGCCACCGGTCTGCGGGAGCGGGTCATGGCGGCGGTCCCGCTCGGGCTGCGCAAGGCCATCGCCATCGGCATCGGCCTCTTCATCGCCCTGATCGGCCTGGTCGACTCCGGCTTCGTGTCCCGCATCCCGGACGCCGCCCACACCACCGTCCCGCTGCAGCTCGGCGGCGACGGCCACCTCAACGGCTGGCCGGTGCTGATCTTCGTCCTGGGCGTGCTGCTCACCCTGGTGCTGCTGGTCCGCAAGGTGCCCGGCGCCATCCTGGTCTCCATCGCCGCGATGACGGTGCTGGCCGTCATCGTCGACTCGGTCGCCCACATCGCCCCCCTCAACTGGGGCCTCACCGTCCCCAAGTGGCCCGGCAACCCGGTGGCGATGCCCGACTTCGGACTGATCGGCAAGGTCAGCCTGTTCGGCGGCTTCAAGGAGGTCGGCGTCCTCACCGGCATCCTCTTCGTCTTCACCGTGCTGCTGTCCTGCTTCTTCGACGCCATGGGCACCATCCTCGGTGTCAGCGACGAGGCCAAGCTGCTGGACGAGAAGGGCGACCTGCCCTCCATGAGCAAGGTGCTGATGATCGACGGCATCGCCACCGCCGCCGGCGGCGCCACCTCCTGCTCGGCCAACACCTGCTTCGTGGAGTCCACCGCGGGCGTCGGCGAGGGCGCCCGTACCGGCTTCGCCAGCGTGATCACCGGCGCGCTCTTCGCGGTGGCGCTCTTCCTCACCCCGCTGGCCACCATGGTCCCGGCCCAGGCCGCCACACCCGCCCTGGTCGCGGTCGGCTTCCTGATCCTGGCCAACAGCATCGGCGACATCGACTGGGCCGACTGGACCATCTCGGTGCCGGCCTTCCTCACCATGGTGATCATGCCGTTCACCTACTCCATCACCAATGGAATCGGCATCGGCTTCATCACCTTCTGCGTGCTGCGGCTGGCCACCGGGCGCGGCCGCGAGGTGCCGGTCCCGCTCTACGCGGTGGGCGCGATCTTCGCCTTCTACTACCTGATGCCGGCCCTCGGCCTCACCAAGTGATCTAGACACCGCGCCGCGCCGAAGGCGCCCTGCCCTCCCCGGGCGGGGCGCCTTCGCGTGTCCGCAGCCGGTGACGGTCCGGTGTTCTTGCCCGGCGGCCGTCGCCAGGGCAACCGGCTGGCCTCGGCCCCAGGGCATCGATCGCCGGCGCTGGGAGGCGGTGACGTCTTGCCCCGCCTTCCCCACCCGGCGTCCGATCGCGGAGCGATCATCATCCGGGGAACCGGTGCACCGGTGCACTGGCCGCAGCCGCCGAAGCCGACGACCAGGACCATGCCCGCTGCGTCGAGCTGATGCGCCGCACCCCTCGCCCACTGCTGGGTGATCAGGACAGCTGACTAGCCCCGGCGCCTCAACGTCTGAGGGTATTCCTCAGGTAGTCGGGGACCGGCTCCAGGGGGTCGCGATCGCGATCGGCCCACCTCCACCACCAGTGAGAGCCCTCACACCGGAGGATCATGCGGCACACGCGTCTGTCGTCGCCATCACGCTTCGTAAGCAAGAAACCCCCGTCACGAAGTGGTCTGCCGCAAGCCGGACACGCCCCCCATGTCATGACGCGCACCGTACCGCGCCGGCTTGTAACAGGAGGCAGCCGCTTCCTTATCAGTGATCTCGTAGCGGTCGACCATGCCAGCGTGTCCGCCGCCCGCCTGGAGT
Source organism: Peterkaempfera griseoplana (assembly GCF_001418575.1). GTDB lineage: Bacteria > Actinomycetota > Actinomycetes > Streptomycetales > Streptomycetaceae > Peterkaempfera > Peterkaempfera griseoplana. The sequence continues at coordinate 16,990 of NZ_LIQR01000240.1, read as the reverse complement.
GCCGCTCCGTGGACGTGTGCTCCAAACCGCCGCTGTTCGCTGTCGTTGCTGTCAACGGTCTGTCGGCTCTCCCCTGCCGGTTCAGCTCGCGCCACGCCTCTGTGAACGACAGAGTCACTGCACCAGTCCAGCGCGGATCCTCGGGGTCGGCCCAGGTCGCAGGGTCCCCAAGCACTGTCGGGAGTTCCGACCGAGGAATCGGTGGCCCGTAGGTCATGCCGTCCTGGCTATCGGGTCCGGTCCAGGGCTCCAGACGATGCACCTGGACCCACCCCCGGTCGACCAGGTCAAGCACGATGCCCGGGAGGTCGAGAGGATTGCCGTGCTGGTCTTCTTCGCTCGTGGCGTACGCGAGGATCCCCCAGGCCTCACCGCCACCGATCATGACGTTGCCTGGGCCGGGGCCTGCCTCCGGGAGCAGTGGCATCTCTACCAAGCCGGTCGTGAATCCCGAAGATCACTCGGAGTCTGTTCGGGCAGATCCCTCCCCAGATCCGTCCGCCACAAGTAGCCCGGGTTCGGCGGGTAGTCCTCGCTCGGCGGAGCCGGGTCGTGGAACCGCTGTGTGCGAGGTAGGGGGATCTCTGTCAACCTGCCGTCATGGATCATCCACAGGCCGAAGCAGTCGTCTTCCTCGTCGTGGATCAGAACCTGCACACTCTCCGGCCGCGGCCAGGGAAGAGACTCCAGATGCTTGAGCAGCCCGGCGCGCGGGCGCATCCGGTTGAACTCCGTGGCCCATCCGTAAGCGAAGGAGTCTCCCCACTGGCTCTGGATCCGCACGAACCGGCCGTACCAGCTGCGCTGCTCATCATCCCGGGTAAGCGGCTCCATGACCTCGTCTGCGTCCAACGCCAGCACGATGACCTCTGCGATTCTGCTCATGACGGAGTATCACAGGATGCTCGGCCCCTTCAGCAACCAGTTTCCACCGGCGACCACGCGTCGCGTTTTCGGCCCTGATCGCAGCGATAGCCCTACGGCTTTGGCGTAGAACCCGCGCAGGACCAGGTCCGACCCGTGCCTCGCTACTGCGAGACCGGGATGGGACCGACTTCGGGCCGCATGCGGATGGTGTAGAGGATCCCCTTCAGGTGGTCGTCTCGTGGGCCCGGGGACGGGCCACGTCCTGCTCGAACATCGTGGTGCGGCGCTGGCTGTCGATTTCCCGGTACTGCTGCAACGCGTCTGCAGTCCCGGGTATCGCCTTACATCGGTCGGGCTTCGTCGACCATGACCACGATCCAAGCAGACCTTTGCTGCTCACCTGGATCCGCGGGGGTACATCCATTTGATGGCCTCCGCGAATCCTTCCGGCAGCACATCGCAGATCATGCGAGTGGGTTTCTGGACAGCGGCTTCCGTTCTACAGGGAACAGCCCTCCCCCCAAGGGTCGACCCTGCCTGCGGCCACATGCTAGCGGGAGGTGGAGTCAAGGAGCGTGGTCGGGGTTGGGATGGGTTTCCCGGGGAGGCATGGAGTGACGCCCAGGATGTTTATAGATCCTGGTATGGGGTTGATGCTAACCCCATACCCGCCGTTCTGTGCCATAAATGTGGAGATTGCGGGAGTGGGATGTTTGGTGGCGAATCTCCACCCGCGTTGCTCCAAGAGCTTCCTGGCGGGGGCGCTGTAGTCGTGCAGGGTGGTCGAGTCTCCGATGGTTGTCAAATCTGCAAAGACGACGTGCCGCACAGTGCCTTGACGGGTGCACGGAGCCGAGGACTTCTCCATAGGGTTGGAGCTCACGGCGATGATTCGCCGCACCTGCATTTTTTGGGGAACTGTCGCGGCTATCGAGGACAGCACTTCGGAGAGTTGTTTGCTCAGTTTCCGGTCTGCATCGGCGACTGTCGATGCGGAGATGATCGGTGTTTCGACGCTACTCGGTGATGGTGCTGCTTGAGAGGGTGTGGCAGTGTGTGCAAGGTGAGTTGCGCTGGAGGCGGAGCCGCTGGAGCAGGCGGTCAGAGCAAGAACGGATGAAATGGAAGCGGTCAGGACGAGTGAAGGTGCAAGTCTCAAGAGGATCTCTGGGCGTAATACTGTCGGGCGTCTGGCCGAACAGTGAGCGAATGGATGTCCTGCGGATCGTATAAGTTGTCTGGCGGGTCAAGGCCGTCCACCTTGTCGGCGCCTCGAAGCGAAGCACGTGGCAGGCTTGGCTCGCAGTGGATCACACGTTGAACCCGCGGGTCTACAGCTTTCGAGCGCCTGTTCAGCGGCTGGAATGGAACTCGACGAGGAGTTCCGCGTCGCGATCCGGTCGATGCCCCGCTTGGCGTCGCCCGCGGACTCACAGCACCCATGACAGCCGATCGGGGTTGATGTCTGACTCGCTCTGCGTCCCGGAGCGGCGCGGCGGGGGAAGTGGCATGTGCCGAAAGTGCGCCTGAGTGGATACTGACTTCCCCCACCAATGGAATCGGCATCGGCTTCATCACCTTCTGCGTGCTGCGGTTGGCCACCGGGCGCGGCCGCGAGGTGCCGGTCCCGCTCTACGCGTGAGAAGCCGTGACGCGGCGGTGCCGCAGGTCTGCCACCCGTCGGCGGCCTCTAGGGTGCGGTGGACATGAGGCTTGTCGAACTGGAGATTGCTTCGCAGGACTGGGACGGTATGCGCTGCGGCTGCGGTAGCTCCGCCGGTCATCTGCGCCGGGACCTCCTGCGGGTCGCCGCTGGGGAGTCCCCGGGGGCAAAGGGTGCGCTGGAGGGACATGCATGGAGCGTCCCTGTGCTGTTCGCGCCGGCTCCAGCGGTGACATCGGTGGCTCTCGCGGCTCTGGCCGACAGGGTGCCTGCGCAGGCGCGTGACCGGTTTCTGGATCTCGTGCAGTGCATGGTTGCCGGGGACGGCACGGATTTCGCATCGGCCGCCCAAGGGCTTGATCTCCCGGAACTGTGCCGGGAGGTCGCCGCTCAGGGGCTCTGGCTGCTGTATGCGGAGGTGGGATCGGGCAGGTCGGTGGCGGCGGCGGGTACCGCCTTCGAGATCCTCACCGTCGTCGACGCGAACCGGGATCGGCTGCGGAGGGTGCGGGCGGCCGCAGGCGAGTTGTTGCCCTGGCATTGCCGCACCGGGCTGTGCGACGACGACCTGCGCCTGACGTAGGGCGGCGGCCGGGCGAGGCGGAAGTGCTGTCGCAGCGCATGCGCGGGTGCGGCCCGGGCGCGGGGCCGGGCGCCTCCTCGGCCGGGCGGCTCCGCTGCCCGAGCAGTCGGGCTTCCCGGAGCGGCGGGCGGCCTCGCACCTGACGCGACCGGGAGACCGCCGGGCACCCCCGGGGGTGGGGTGCCGGCGGTGGCATGTGGGGCCGTGGCGGCCGCGTCCGGCGTGTCCGGTGTGCTCAGCGGGCGGCGTGGGAGCCGGCCGGGGCGGCGGTCAGCACCGGACCGAGCACCCCCGTGCGCAGCCACGTCACAAGCGGGACGGCGGCGCGGCCGAGGGCGCGGCTGACCACGTAGGCCACCGGCATGGCCAGGAGGGCGGCGCCGATCACGTCGTGGGGGTAGTGGTCGCCGAGGTAGACGCGGGTGAAGCCCTCAAGGAGCGCGAAGACTCCGGCGATCACCGAGAGGCGCCGGTCGAGCAGCCACAGTGCGGCGACGGTGGCCGCGGCCGTCGTGGTGTGGCCGCTGGGGAAGGCGTAGTCGGTGCGGACCGGGCACGCGTCAACGAAGTAGTCGTGCGGCAGGGAGTAGCACGGCCGTACTTCCGCGACCAGTTTCTTGACGACCTCGGCGACGGCGAAGGCGATCACCACGGCGACGGGGGCGGCCAGTGCCCTGGTCATGCTCAGGGTGCCCCGGCGGCGGGCGTTCCACCAGCCGATCAGCATCAGCAGCGCGAAGATCCCGAGTCCGGCGTTGGTCCACAGCTGGAGCGGAGTGTTGAGCCACTTCGTGTCGCGGGCCACGTCGGTGACGGAGGTGAAGAGCGAGCCGTCGATGCCGGAGCCGTCGAAGGCGAGCTGGACCGCGGGGTTCAGCGTCATCAAGCGGTATCTCCCGGAAGCAGAAGCAGAAGCAGAAGCAGGCAGACGAGAAGAAACGCGGCGGACCAGGCAGCCGGTCAAGTAGCGTCTACACTCCTGTAGAAGTTCGTCCTCCACCGCACAGCTCTCGGGTGCCGAACGGGCGTACCTGGGCGGCGTGGAAGAGCCGGCGGCGGGTCGAGTTCCACGCTGCCGTAGAAGTTCTACATGACTGTAGACGATGAACGAGAGTGAGCCAACCGGTGAACGCCAGACATACTCCGGGTGAGCGCAGACCGGGTGGCGCGCTGGAGGCCGAGGTGCTGGCCCTGCTGCAGTCCTCCCGTCGCGCGCTGACCCCCGGGGAGGTGCTCCGGCGCCTGGACGGCGGCCTGGCGTACAGCACGGTGGTGACGGTGCTCTCCAGGATGTTCGACAAGGGACTGCTGACCAGGGGCAAGCAGGGCCGCGCCTATGCCTATGCGCCCGTGGCGGACGCCCACGGCCTCACCGCCCGCCGGATGCGGCAGGTGCTGGAGTCCGACCCGGACCGCAAGGCGGTGCTGAGCCGGTTCGTCGAGGATCTGCCCGCCCGCGACGAGGAGTTGCTGCGGCGGCTGCTCGGCGACCTGCCCGAGCGGGAGTGAGCCTCATGGTGTGGCACCTGCTGGCATACCTGCCGCTTCTCTTCCCGCTCCCTGCCGCGCTCGCGGCCCGGCCGCTGGCCGAGCGGCTGGAGCCGCGGCTGGCGACCTGGCTGCTGACCGGCAGCGCGCTGGCCCTGGCCGCCCTCGGCTGCGCGGCACTGGGCGTCCTGGCGGTGGCCGGGGCGGTGCGGATTCCACTGGCGGGACTGCTGGGCGGCTGGTCGGTGGGCACCGTACGCGCCGGAGACACCGTCTCCGCCAGTGAGGCCGCGATCGCCGGTGTGGTGCTGACCGTGGCCGCGGTGGCGGGGGTCCGGATGCTGTGGCGACGGGTACGGGCCCTGGTGGCCACCGTGTTCGAGGCCGCCTGTCTGCCGGGCAGCGGACAGCTGGTTGTCGTCGAGGACGCAGCGCCCGACGCGTACGCCCTCCCGGGCCTGCCGGGCCGCGTCGTGGTCTCCACCGGCATGCTCGACGCCCTGGACGACGCCGACCGCCAGGCGATGATCGCCCACGAGCGCGCCCATCTGGCCTGCCACCACTACGCGTTCGTGGCGGTGGCCCAGCTGGCCGCCGCCGTCAACCCGCTGCTGCGACCGGTGGCGGCTGCCGTCACCTACACCATTGAACGCTGGGCCGACGAACGCGCCGCAACCGAGTGCGGGAACCGGCGTCAGGTCGCCCGCGCGGTCGGCAAGGCCGCCATGGCCACCGCGCACAGCCGCTCCCGCCGACGGCTGCCCGAGACCGTGCTCGGCCTGCTCGGCAGGCGCCGCAACCCGCTTGCCGCCGCGGGGCCGGTTCCCCGGCGGGTGGCCGCGCTGCTTGCCGAGCCCCGGGTGTACTCGCTGCCCTTGAACCTTCCGCTGCTACCGCTGGCCGGTGTCGCCGCAGTTGTCGGCTCCAGCGCCCTCTGCGCGTTCGCGGCCGCCCACGACCTGCACGTGCTGCTCGAAGTCGCCGGGGCGCGCTGACCGCGCCGGCCCGTCCCGGGCGGTCGGCGGCGCCGTCCGTGCGCACCGCCACGCCACCAGGAGTCCGGTCGCCGACCCCTGTCTCCTCGGCCTCCGGGCCAGGGTGACCGGCACCGTCCGTCCGACCCCCGGGCACGCGGAACGGTTCGTCAGTTGTCGGATGGGCAGGCGGCCGTCAGTCGCCGGAGAAGCCCCAGAAGTAGATCTCCTCCGGTTCGCCGGCCGGGGTGTGGAGCACGGCGCACCGGCCGAACCAGCGCTGGGCGGCGAGGGGTTGCAGAGCCTCGACGTGGGCCCTGGTGAGTCGATCGGTACCGGCGGCCCGCAGTGCCTCGGCTGCGGTGACGGGTTGCACCGTGAAGTAGTCGGGCTCCTCCCCGGGCTGCACGACCCGGTGCATGTCCAGGATGGAGTGGGTGCCCTCCTCCTGGACGTCCCCGTCCTCCCACAGTTCGTCGATGGTCGCCGGCCGCGGCTTGGCGACCCTCTCGGCCGCATCGTCGTCCCAGGGGTCCCAGAAGTAGTCCTCCGCCTGGAAGACCTTGTGACGCAGCTCCTGCAGAGCGGCCTCGAGGTCCTCCCGGTAGGGCACGTAGTAGTCCCAGTGCGATGCACCCATGTCGTCCTTGCTCTCTGTGAAGGTCCGTGGATCGGGAAGCTAACAGGCGGCTCTGACAGGAGATCAGGCCGGAAGGCCGGCGCGGACGGCCGGCCCGCCGAACGTCTCCGCTCACCGAGGCGCGTGACGGGGCGCCGGCTCGGCGGAACCCGGCACCCCGCGTCTGCGCGACGCCCCCGGCCCCGGCGTCCGGGCCCTGAGATCCCACGACACCGGCGCAGCGGATCTGGAACGATCCCGGCTCTGGATGCCGGGGCCCTTGCGGGCGGAGGAGACGGGGAGCGATGGAGTTCAGGCTTGAGGGGCCGGTCCTCGAGGGCGAGCTGGTGCGGCTGGAGCCGCTGGGCCACCGCCATGCGGCGGAGCTGGCCGCGGCGGCCGAGGAGGACCGCGGCTCCTACGGGTTCACCTGGGTGCCCACCGCAGCCGAGGTCGGGCAGTACATCGACGCACAGCTGGCGCGGGCCGCGACGGGGAGGCTGGCGCCGTACGCGCAGGTGGAGAGAGCCTCGGGGCGGGCGGTGGGGGCGACGGCCTACTGGGATCCGCGGGTGTGGCCGGACAGGCCGGAGCTGTACGCGGTCGAGGTCGGCTTCACCTGGCTCGCCGGGTCGACGCAGGGCACCGGACTCAACGCCGAGGCCAAGTTCCTGCTCTTCCGCCATGCGTTCGAGAACTGGGGCGTGGCCCGGGTCGATCTGAAGACGGACGCGCGCAACAGTCGCTCCCGGGCCGCGATCGAGAGCGTGGGTGCCCGGTTCGAGGGCGTGCTGCGCAACTGGTCGCGCTCGTGGGCGCCGGGCGAGGACGGCCGGCTGCGGGACTCGGCGATCTTCTCGGTCACCGCGGAGGAGTGGCCGGACTGCCGGGCGCGGCTGGAGCAGCGGCTGGCCCGGATCCTGGAACGCCGGGGATCCGGACCGGTGCGCACCGGGGAGCCGACCGCGCCCCGGCGGTGAGCCGCAGGTCAGTACGCCGTGGGCGCTGTGCCGGCCGTGTCGTGAGCCCGGCGGCCGCCGACCTCGGGCGTCGGCCCGGCCGTAGGTGCCGGGGCCGCGCCCGCCCCAGGGCGGGCGCGAGTACCCGCGGGCACTCTCCGGGCGGCCGCGGCGGGCCCGGGAGCCCCGTCGGCCGAGTCCGGCGGAGCTCGGAACCCGGCAGGGCTCAGGAGAAGGCGCCCAGGGCCCCGGCCATGTCCCAGCGCGGGCCGCGCAGGTGGCCGAAGGGCCGGCCGCCCGAGCGGGGGAAGCCGCCGAGGATCCGGCGGGCGGTGGCGGTCCCGTCCGTGCCGCGGGTGCCCAGCAGCATCACGTCGGTGCCCTGAGTGATGCCGCCGGGGCCGGCGGTGTCGGCGGTGGTGCGCCAGGTCCAGGTGGCTCCGTCCGCGCTGCGGACGATCACCGAGTTCCCCGGTGCGGACTGCACGGTGCCGCGCTGCCACACCACCACCGTCCAGCCGCCGGAGCGGGAGTCCCGCACGGTGACCTCGCCGTGCACGGCGCCTCCGGGGCCGATGCCGGGGCCGGAAGGGTCGCCGGGATCGGCCGGGCCCGAGAGGCCGGAGGAGGGCCCGGAGGGGACGGACTGTCCCGGCTGGCCCGGGGCGAACGGGGAGATCGTCGGGCTCGGCGTCTGCCCGGAGGGGCCGTCCGTGGTGGTGGCGTAGGCGGCGGCGCCGCCCAGTGCCAGTACGGCGGCGACGGCCACCGCGACCGTGGTCCGACCGGTCGGCCGGCGGACCGGCCGGCTGTCGCCGCCACGGGCGGTGCCGCTGTGCGGGGGCGGCTGGTGCGGGTCCCTGGGCTGGAACGTCATGGCGTTCTCCTGTCGGCTGGATGCCCCGATGGGACATACATCGCCGGACGGGATAAGAGCCGCATACGTGATGCCACAGAGTGTGACCGCCGCCCCCGGGAGCGGCCGGAAGGCAGCCGGGAAACAGCCGGAAGGCAGCCGGGGTCAGTGCCGGAGGCAGATGCAGAACGGGTGCCCGGACGGGTCGAGCAGCACCCGCCAGGTCTCGCCCGGCTGGAAGTCGGGGCGGGTCGCGCCCAGTTCCAGGCACCGGGCCTCGGCCTTGTCGAGGTCGTCCACCCGGAGGTCCAGGTGGAACTGCTTGGTGCCCTCGGGGTTGGGCCACTGCGGGGCGCGGTAGCCGTCCACCTTGCCGAAGCCCAGCGGTGCGCCGCCCGCGCCGTCGACCATGGCGTACAGCTCCTCGCTGTGGGCCACCTCGCGTCCCAGCAGGTCGGCGTAGAAGCGGGCGAGCACCTGGGGGTCGGCGCAGTCGATGGTCACCATGGCGAGTTCGGCGGTTCCGGACATGCTTGATCACTTGCCTTTCGGGCGGCGCGGTGCACGGTGCGTCGTACGGGTGCCCCGTGCCGGTGCGGTGGTCGGGTTCAGCGGTCGAGTGCCGGACCAGCTTCGCGTCCGTACCTGACACCTTCTGTCAGGTACGGGCGGCTTCCCTCGGGGGTGGCCGGGGGCTGCGGACCAGGGCCGTACGCCGTGCCAGCCCCGATTCGACTTTCCTTAGAGAGAGTAATGACCTATGCTAAATACATGCCCGAGATGTCCGAGGACGACCTGGCAGCCGTCAGCATGCTGCGATCGTCCGTGATGCGCCTCTCCCGCCGCCTTCGGCACCAGCGGGTGGAGGAGTCGCTCAGCCCGACCGAGATGTCGGTGCTGGGCACGCTGGCCCGCTGCGGCTCTGCGACCCCAGGCGAGCTGGCCCGCAAGGAGCACGTCCAGCCGCCGTCGATGACCAGGATCATCGCGATGCTGGAGGAGAAGGGCCTGGTGCGGCGGGAGCCGCATCCGGACGACCGTCGGCAGGTGGTGGTGAGCAGTACCGAGCAGGCCGAGGCGATCCTCGGCGAGAGCCGGCGCCGCCGCAACGCCTGGCTGGCGGAACTGGCATCCGGGCTGACCGAGGAGGAATGGGCCGCGGTGAGAGACGCGGCCCCGGTACTGGAGAAGCTGGCGCACCTGTGACCTGCGGGTCCACGGCGTCACCCCTCCGGTGCCGGGACGAGGAGGGGACGAGGACGTGAGGACGACCATCAAGGCCGCAACCGCCGAGAAGGAGCGCAGCACCACGAAGCACATCACCGCACCGACCGCCCTGCGAGGAGAGAACCCCGTGACACCGCCGGCCGCAGCCACGGCCATGGCAGCAGCGACCGAGACCGCCGAGACCCCCGTGGACCCCGCCGCCGCCACGTCGGCGCCCGCCCGCACCGCGGCCGCGGCCGGGCCCGCGGAGGACGACCCCGAGATACGCACCGCGGCGGTCCCCGCCGCATCCGCCCCCGCGCCGGAGCGCCCCGGTGGGGGGATGTTCTCCTCGCTGCGTGTCCGCAACTACCGCTACTTCTTCATGGGCCAGGTGGTCTCCAACACCGGCACCTGGATGCAGCGCATCGCCCAGGACTGGCTGGTGCTCAGCCTCACCGGCAGTCCCTTCGCGGTCGGTGTCACCACCGCGATGCAGTTCCTGCCGATGCTGCTCTTCGGCCTCTTCGGCGGCGTGCTCGCCGACCGCTACCCCAAGCGCCGGCTGCTGGTGGTCACCCAGGCCGTGATGGGCCTGCTGGCCGCAGGGCTCGCCGTCCTCACCCTCTCCGGGGTGGTCACCGTCTACCACGTGTACGCCTTCGCGTTCCTGCTGGGCATGGTCACGGTGGTGGACAACCCCACCCGGCAGGCGTTCGTCACCGAGATGGTGGGCCCGGGGGCGCTGCGCAACGCGGTCAGCCTCAACGCGGCCAACTTCCAGACCGCCCGGCTGGTCGGCCCCGCCGTCGCGGGTCTGCTGATCGCCGCGGTGGGCAGCGGCTGGGCCTTCGCGCTCAACGCCTTCTCCTTCGCGGCGGTCATCGGGGGCCTGCTCGCCATGCGCAGCAGCGAGCTGCACCCCACCCCGGTGCGGCCGCGGGAGAAGGGCCAGCTGCGGGAGGGCCTGCGCTACGTCAGGGAACGGCCGGAGCTGATCTGGCCGATCGTGCTGGTGGGCTTCATCGGCACCTTCGGCTTCAACTTCCCGACGCTGCTCTCCGGCTTCGCCTACGACGTCTTCCATGTCGGCCCCGGGCAGTACGGTCTGCTGAACACCGCGATGGCCGTGGGCTCGCTGGTGGGTGCGCTGCTGGCCGCGCGGCGCGGCTCCACCCGGCTGCGGATGCTGGTCGGCGCCGCGCTGGGCTTCGGACTGCTGGAGTCGGTGACCGCCCTGGCGCCCGGCTTCTGGCTCTTCGCGGCACTGCTGACCCTGGTGGGCATGCTGGGCCTGACCTTCAACACCACGGCGAACGCCACGGTCCAGCTGGCCACCGACCCGGCGATGCGCGGCCGGGTGATGGGCCTGTTCATGCTGGTCTTCGCCGGTGGCACCCCCATCGGCAGCCCGCTTGTGGGCTGGGTCACCGAGCAGTACGGGCCCAGGATCGGCCTGCTGGCCTGCGGCCTGGTCTCGGCGGTGGCCTCCGGTGTGGTCGCCCTGGTGCTGGTCCGCTCCGCCGGTCTGCGGCTGCGGGTGGACCTGCACCCGGGACGCGGCCACCGGATGGTCACCTTCGAGCAGCGCCGGCCGTCCTCCCGTGAGGAACTCGCCCCCGCCTGCTGACCGCTCCGTCCCCGCCGCCGGTTGCGACCCCTGGGTGCCGTGACCGGCGGCGGAGGATGATGGAGCCGTTATGAGACTCTTCATCGCGGTGGTGCCACCCCAGGCCGCCGTCGACGAGCTGGCAGCCGCGGTCCGCCCGCTGCGGCGGCTTCCCGACGCGGAGCCGCTGCGCTGGACCTCGCCCGGTACCTGGCACCTGACCCTGGCCTTCCTCGGCGAGGTGGCGGAGGAGTCCGTACCCGAGCTGGAGCAGCGGCTGGGCCGGGCCGCGCACCGCCACCGGGTGATGCGGCTGCGGTTCGCGGGGGCCGGCCGGTTCGGCGACCGGACGCTCTGGACCGGAGTGCGCGGCGACACCCTGGAACTGCGCAGGCTCGCCGAGTCGGCGCAGGCGGCGGCCCGGCACACCGGCCTGCCCGTCGACGACGACCGCCCGTACCGGGCCCATCTCACCCTGGCCCGCGGCGGCGGCGACCGCCGGCGTGGGCGTGGGTCGGATCTGCGGGGTCTGAAGGCGGCGCTGGAGGACTTCGAGGGGCAGCAGTGGGAGGCGGCGGACCTGCGTCTGGTGCGCAGCACCCTGGGCGCCGGGCCTGCCCAGCACACGCTGCTGCGCAGCTGGCCGCTGGACCGCCCGGCGGACGGACCCCCGCAGGCGCCGGAGTAGTCTCGGAGCCGTGGATCCCAAGACCCGAACCCGGATCGTCACCGGCGCGCTCCTGCTCCTCCTGCTGGCCGTGGTGGTGGGGGCCCTGCTGCGGTAGCGACCCCAGGAGCCCCGCGGCGGGCCGAGGGCTCCGCTGCCGTACGGGCGGCCGGGCTCTGCCCGCTCACGGTTGCCGGTGCCCCCTGCGCCGAGGGGTCCGCGCACCGCCGTGCGAGGCTTGGGGCATGGAGCGACGGGGCGGGGCGTGGCGGGCTGCGGCGGCGATCGCGGCGGGAGTGCTGACGGCGGCGGTGCCGGCGGGGACGGCATGGGCGGCCGACTCCGCGGGGACGCTCTTCACCTTCACCGACAGCCGTATCACCGAGTCCAGCGGACTGGCGGCCAGCATCCAGCATCCCGGTGTGGTCTGGACCCACAACGACAGCGACGACGGCGGCCGGGTCTTCGCGGTGGACGAGCGGACCGGCCGGACCGTGGCGACCGTCACTCTCGCGGGCATCGCACCGCGTGACGCGGAGGCGATCTCGCTCGGCCGCGACGCCCAGGGCAGGCCCGCCGTCTATCTGGCGGACATCGGCGACAACCTGGGCGGCGCCTGGCCGGAGGTGTGGATCTACCGCTTCACCGAGCCCACCGGCCCGCTGCACGACACCACCGTCCGGGTCACCCGCTTCACCGTTCGCTATGCCGACGGCCCCCGCAACGCCGAGGCGCTGATGGTGCAGCCGCGCACCGGACGGGTCTACATCGCGAGCAAGCAGAGCAGCGGCGGCGGCCTCTACGCCGGACCCGCGCGGCTGTCGGCGTCCGGCGTCAACGTCTTCCACCGGATCGCCGCGGCCCCCGCCACGGTCACCGACGGCGCGTTCTCACCCGACGGGACCCGGCTGGTGCTGCGCGGCTACTTCTCGGCCACCGCGTACCGGTGGCGGGACGGCGCCGCACCGCGGCCGGTCGGCTCACTCGATGTGCCGCTGCAGATGCAGGGCGAGTCGGTGACCTTCACCCCGGACGGCCGGTCGCTGCTGTACGGCAGCGAGGGGCGGGACTCCTCGGTCTGGCGGGAGCCGCTCACCGGCGAGGCCCTGCCGGATTCGGCCCGCAGCCGTCCCTCCCGGCAGCCGGCGGCAGGCCCCTCCTCCGGCGCACCCACCGCCGCCCCCGGGGCGGCCGGTGGGTCCTCCGGCGGTCTGTCGGGCCGGGCCGCGGTGGGACTGGCGGCGCTCTGCGCGGTGGCGCTGGCCGCCCTGGGCCTGCGCCGCCGCCGGCCCCGCTGAGGCCGCCCGGCGCGTCAGCCGGGGACCTGCAGCAGCCGGTTGGGGCTGCCGCTGCCCACTCCCCGCAGCCGGCCCGGAGCCGCGGTGGCGACGAGGGCGTCGGCCACCTGGGCGGGCGTGGCCGTGGGGTGCCCGGCCAGGTAGAGGGCCGCGGCGCCGGCGACATGGGGGGTGGCCATGGAGGTGCCGGACATGGTGCGGGTGGCGGTGTCGTCGGTGGACCAGTCCGAGGTGATGTCGGAGCCCGGAGCGAAGAGGTCCACCCCGGGGCCGAAGTTGGAGTAGTCGGCGCGGCTGTCGTCGCGGGCGCTGGCCCCGACGGTCAGCGCCTCGGGGACCCTGGCCGGGGAGGTGCCCGAGGCGTCGGCGCCGTCGTTGCCGGCGGCGACCGCGTAGGTGATGCCCGCGGCGATGGAGTTGCGTACGGCGGTGTCGATGTCCGGGTTGGTGCCGCCGCCGACGCTCAGATTGGCGACGGCGGGCCGGTGGGCGTGCGCGGTGACCCAGTCGATGCCGGCGATGACGTCGGAGGCGGTGCCGCCGCCGGAGTCGTCGAGGACGCGTACGGCCACCACGGAGGCCCGCTTGGCGACGCCTTCGGCGCTGCCCACGATGGTGCCGGAGACATGGGTGCCGTGCCCGTTGCCGTCCTGGGCGTCCGCGTCGCCGTCCACGAAGTCGTAGCCGCTGGTGGCCCTGCCGCCGAAGTCACGGTGGGTGGTACGGACGCCGGTGTCGATCACATAGGCGGTGACGCCGGCCCCGGCGGTGTCGGGGTAGTGGTAGACGGAGTCCAGCGGCAGGCCCGGCTGGTCGATGCGGTCCAGGCCCCAGGACGGGGGGTCGGTCTGGGCGGCGTCGATGTGGACCCTGGTGTCCTGCCGTACCGAGGCCACGGCCGGGTCGGCGGCCAGACGCTCGGCCTGGGACCGGCTGAGCCGGGCGGCGAAGCCGTTGAGTGCGGCGCCGTAGACATGGCTGACGGCGCCTCCGTAACGGTCCGTGAGGTCCTTGCTCACCAGGCCGGCCGAGCGGGCGCCCGCGGCCGCGTCGGCCTGGAGCCGGGCCCTGAGGGTGACGATCCAGCTGCCGGGCACCGGGCCGAGCGCCAGGGCGGCGCCGGACGGGCGCGGCGCGGCCGCTGCGGGGAGCGCCGCGGCGGTGGCCAGGACGGCGACGGCCAGACCGCGGGAGAGCAGGCGCATCACTGGCGGGGGCGGCACTGGCATCGCGGGGTCTCTCTGCTGGGGAGCCGCCGGCGCAGCCCGCGCCGACGGGGAGAATCTCGCCCGCGAGCGTGCGGATCAGGTTCCGGCAGACCGGAAAGCCACCGGTCGGCCTACCGCCGGGACCCGGACGGCCCAGCAGCAGCGAGGCCGTGACCTGCGGGAGTCCCGCTGGTCACGGCCTCGACGGCGCGTGCTTGGGTCAGAGCTGCTCAACCACGTAGTCGATGCAGGCGGTCAGCGCCTCGACGTCGGCCGGGTCGACGGCCGGGAACATCGCCACCCGCAGCTGGTTGCGGCCCAGCTTGCGGTAGGGCTCCGTGTCCACGATGCCGTTGGCCCGCAGCACCTTGGCGATGGCGGCGGCGTCGATGCCCTCGGCGAAGTCGATGGTGCCGACCACCTGGGAGCGCTGGGCGGGCTCGGCCACGAAGGGGTTGGCGTACGAGGACTTCTCGGCCCAGGTGTACAGGCGCGAGGAGGAGTCGCCGGTGCGGGAGACCGCCCAGTCGAGACCGCCCTGGCCGTTGATCCAGTCCAGCTGGTCGGCCAGCAGGAAGAGGGTGGCGAGCGCCGGGGTGTTGTACGTCTGGTCCTTCGACGAGTTGTCGATCGCGGTCGGCAGGTCGAAGAAGGTCGGGATGTACCGGCCGGAGCCGGCGATCTCGGCGGCGCGCTCCAGGGCGGCCGGGGAGAAGACGCCGATCCACAGGCCGCCGTCGGCGGCGAAGCTCTTCTGCGGCGCGAAGTAGTAGACGTCGCTCTCGGTGATGTCGACCGGCAGGCCGCCCGCACCGGAGGTGGCGTCCACCAGCACCAGGGAGCCCTCGTCGGCGCCCGCGACCCGCCGGATCGGCATGGCGACACCGGTGGAGGTCTCGTTGTGGGTGAGCGCATAGACGTCCACACCGGCCTCGGCGGCCGGAAGCGGGTGGGTGCCCGGGTCGGACTTGATGACGCTCGGGTCGGCGAGCCACGGCGCGGCCTTGGTGGCGGCGGCGAACTTGGAGGAGAACTCGCCGAAGTTCAGGTGCTGGGACTTCTCCCGCACCAGGCCGAAGGCGGCGATGTCCCAGAAGGCGGTGGAGCCGCCGTTGCCCAGCACCACCTGGTACCCCTCGGGGAGGGAGAACAGGCTGCTGACACCGTCGCGCACGTGCCGCACCAGGTTCTTGACCGGGGCCTGGCGGTGCGAGGTGCCGAGCAGGGAGGTACCGGTCGCGGCGAGGGCGTTCAGCGCCTCGGGACGCACCTTGGACGGGCCGGAGCCGAATCGGCCGTCGGCGGGCTTGATGTCAGCGGGAATCTGGATCTGAGCCACAGGCGAAGCCTAACGGGCGGGGGTGCGCCGTGGCTGCTCCCGTCCAGCGGCTGAGACGCCGTGTCGCACGGTGGGACCCGGCCCCTCCGCCGCTGCGGGGGAACCGGGTCCCGGAGCTGCTGCGACGCCGCTCAGCGGGCGATGTCGGAGAAGCCCTCGACCTCGCGCGGCGAGCGCGGGCCGGGGCCGATGTAGCGCGCGGAGGGGCGCACCAGGCGGCCGGTGCGCTTCTGCTCCAGGATGTGCGCCGACCAGCCGGCCGTACGGGCGCAGGTGAACATGGAGGTGAACATGTGGGCCGGCACCTGGGCGAAGTCCAGCATGATCGCGGCCCAGAACTCGACGTTGGTGGCCAGCACCCGGTCCGGACGCCGGTTGTGCAGCTCCTCCAGCGCGGCCTTCTCCAGCGCCTCGGCCACCTCGAAGCGCGGAGCGCCCAGCTCCTTGGCGGTACGCCGCAGCACCGCCGCGCGCGGGTCCTCCGCGCGGTAGACGCGGTGGCCGAAGCCCATCAGGCGCTCGCCCTTGTCGAGGGCGTTCTTCACCCAGCCGACGGCGTCGCCGGTGCGCTCGATCTCCTCGATCATGCCCAGCACCCGGGAGGGGGCGCCGCCGTGCAGCGGGCCGGACATGGCACCCACCGCACCGGAGAGGGCCGCCGCCACGTCGGCGCCGGTCGAGGCGATCACCCGGGCGGTGAAGGTGGAGGCGTTCATGCCGTGCTCGGCGGCCGAGGTCCAGTAGGCGTCGACGGCCTTGACGTGCTTGGGGTCGGGCTCGCCGCGCCAGCGGATCATGAAGCGCTCGACGATGGTCTCGGCCTTGTCGATCTCGCTCTGCGGGACCATCGGCAGCCCCTGGCCGCGCGCCGACTGGGCGACGTAGGAGAGCGCCATCACGGCGGCCCGGGCCAGGTCGTGGCGGGCCTGCTCGGCGTCGATGTCCAGCAGCGGTTTGAGGCCCCACACCGGGGCGAGCATCGCCAGCGCGGACTGCACGTCCACCCGGATGTCACCGGAGTGCACCGGGATCGGGAAGGGCTCCGCCGGGGGCAGGCCCGGGTTGAACTTGCCGTCCACCAGCAGGCCCCAGACGTGCCCGAAGGAGACATGGCCGACGAGGTCCTCGATGTCGACACCTCGGTAGCGAAGCGAGCCGCCTTCCTTGTCGGGCTCGGCGATCTCGGTCTCGAACGCGACGACACCTTCGAGTCCGGGTACGAAGTCGGACATCAGGCGGCTCCTCTTGATGTGTGCGACCTGTCGGCTTGGTACGCCTTGCGGTCTGGCTGGGGTGGCAGAGTGCTCAGCTGTGCGGGGTGATGCGCAGCGTACGCGCGCATGGCACGCAGTGCCAGATTGACAGGCACGGGGTGCATCGCGCCATGCACCACCATGGTCATGCCCCCGTAAGGGCCCCCTGTCACCCCGGTAGGGCAGTGACCGCTGGTCGGCGGGGCCCGGAGCCCGCGGACACGGCCGTACGGGGATCCCGGACGGGGGTGTGCGAGGACGCCCGGCGTGAGCGAGGGCACAGCCGGCGGACGGGCGCCCGCCGCATCCGGGGCCGCCGGTACTGGATGATGTCGATGTGCATCTCCCGGAACGCGCCCGCTCCGCCACCCGCCGCAAGCCGCTCCCCGAACCCCCGGCGT
>NZ_LIQR01000024.1 GCF_001418575.1 Peterkaempfera griseoplana | reverse complement strand
GGCATGGGAGCGCTCCCATGCGGCCTCAATACACACCGGGCGATGCGTCCGAGTCAGGACAATCTAGCCCTAGTTGTCCTGCACCCGTCAAGCCCCTGGTCGGAGCTGGTTCAGTCCGGACCGCCGGCCGCGGGGCCGGCCCGCCGGGTGCCCGGGGGAAGCGTCCCGGTGGCCGCCGCGTGGTCGAGGTACTCCAGCAGCACCCGCCGCAGCTCACGGGCCGCCCGCGGCGGCTCCACGTCCCGGCGGTGCGCCAGGCCGATGGTGCGCTGCAGCCCCTCCCCGGCGAACGGCGTCACCCGGATCAGGCCCCGCCGGTCGGCGACCATGCTGGGCACCACCGCGAGCCCCAGCCCCGCCTCCACGAAGCCGAGCACCGCGTCCATCTCGCCGCCCTCCACGGCGAGCGACGGCTCGAACCCTGCGGCCCGGCAGGCGCCCACGGTGAACTCCCGCAGGTCGTAACCGCGCCGGAACATCACCAGCGGACGCCCGTCCAGATCCGCCACCCGCACCCGCCCGCCGTCCACCAGGGGTGGTGCCCCGGCCGCGGAGACCACCACCAGCTCCTCGCGCAGCAGCTCGGTGGTGGCCAGGGCGGGGTCATGGCTCTGCAGCGGCAGGATGATCAGCGCCAGGTCCAGGCTGCCGGTGGCCAGTTCGCGGACCAGATCCCTGGAGCCGCCCTCCTCCACCAGCAGCCGGATCCCGGGGAAGCGGCGGTGGTAGGCGCGCAGCACCTGCGGCAGCAGACCGGTGCAGAGGCTCGGGGTGGCGCCGACCCGTACCCGGCCGCGCCGCAGCTGGGCCAGCTCCTGCACCTCCTGGCGGGCGGTGTCGGCGTCCGCCAGGATCCGCCGTGCCAGCGGCAGCAGGGCCTCGCCGGCGTCGGTGAGGGCGATGTTGCCCCGGGCCCGGCTGAACAGCTCAGCCCCGAGCTCCCGCTCCAGGGAGCGGATCTGCTGGGAGAGCGACGGCTGGGCGACATGCGCCCGCTCGGCGGCGCGGGTGAAGTGGCGGGTCTCCGCGACCGCCACGAAGTACACAAGCTGCTGCAACTGCACAAGGGCCACGATAGTCCCGGCCTATCGAAACCAGCCGCATCATGTCTTGGACCTGTCATGAACGGCGGCCGTACCGTCCAGGCATGGCACTGGCGACCCGGACGGCGCACCCGTCCGCCCTCCGCACGCTGTGGGGCTCCACCATCGGCAAGAAGACGGTGATGGCCGGCACAGGCGTGATCATGCTGCTTTTCCTCATCGCCCATATGCTCGGCAACCTCAAGATCTTCTTCGGGCCCGGGGACTTCAACAGCTATGCCGCCTGGCTGCGGACGATCGGCCAGCCGGTGCTGCACCACAGCTGGTACCTGTGGCTGCAGCGCACCGCACTGGTCGCCTGTGTGGTGCTGCACGGCGTCGCCGCCTACCAGCTGAGCCGCCGCGACCGGGCAGCCCGCCCCCAGCGCTACGCCCACCGGCAGCCCGCCCGGGGCAGCTATGCGACCCGCACCATGCGATGGGGCGGGGTGATCCTCGGCCTCTTCATCGTCTGGCACATCCTCGACCTGACGACCGGCACCCTCAACCCCCGCGGCGAGGCGGGCCACCCGTACGAGGACATCGTCGCCGACTTCCAGGTCTGGTACGTGGACCTGATCTACATCGCCGCGATGCTCGCCCTCGGCCTGCACATCCGGCACGGCTTCTGGAGCGCGGCGCAGACCCTCGGGGCCAACAGCCGCACCCGCGACCGTGCCCTCAAGGCGGCGGCCAACGTCCTGGCGGCCGTGCTCACCGCCGGTTTCGTGCTGGTGCCGGTGGCCGTGATGACCGGATTGGTGAACTGAGATGACCTCCTACAGCGACTTCACCGTCGGCGCCCCGATCGCCGACACCAAGGCCCCGGACGGGCCGGTCGCCGAGCGCTGGGACCGCCGCCGCTTCGAGGCGAAGCTGGTCAACCCGGCCAACCGCCGCAAGCTCACGGTGATTGTGGTGGGCACCGGACTGGCCGGCGGCGCGGCCGGTGCGACCCTCGCCGAACAGGGCTACCGGGTCGTCCAGTTCTGCTACCAGGACTCGCCCCGCCGCGCCCACTCCATCGCGGCCCAGGGCGGCATCAACGCCGCCAAGGACTACCGCAACGACGGCGACTCGGTGCACCGGCTCTTCTACGACACCGTCAAGGGCGGGGACTTCCGCTCCCGGGAGTCCAACGTCCACCGCCTCGCCCAGGTCTCGGTGCAGATCATCGACCAGTGCGTCGCCCAGGGCGTCCCCTTCGCCCGTGAGTACGGAGGGCTGCTGGACACCCGCTCCTTCGGCGGCGTCCAGGTCTCCCGCACCTTCTACGCCCGCGGCCAGACCGGCCAGCAGCTGTTGCTCGGCGCCTACCAGGCGCTGTCCCGCCAGATCGACGCCGGCGCCGTGGAGATGCACCCGCGCACCGAGATGCTCGACCTGGTGGTGATCGACGGCCGGGCCCGCGGCATCGTGGCCCGCGACCTGGTCACCGGCCGGATCTCGGTCCATCTGGCGGACGCCGTGGTGCTGGCCACCGGCGGCTACGGCAATGTCTTCCACCTCTCCACCAACGCCAAGAACTCCAACGCCACCGCGATCTGGCGGGCCCACCGCCGCGGTGCGTACTTCGCCAACCCCTGCTACACCCAGATCCACCCCACCTGCATCCCGCGCTCGGGCGACCACCAGTCCAAGCTGACGCTGATGAGCGAGTCGCTGCGCAACGACGGCCGTATCTGGGTGCCCCGCGCCAAGGGCGACACCCGGCCCCCGCAGCAGATCCCCGAGCACGAGCGGGACTACTACCTGGAGCGGATCTACCCCTCCTTCGGCAACCTGGTGCCGCGCGACATCGCCTCCCGCGCCGCCAAGAACGTCTGCGACGAGGGCCGCGGGGTCGGCCCCGGCGGCCAGGGCGTCTATCTGGACTTCGCCGACGCCATCGACCGGATGGGCCGGGAGAAGGTCGCCGAGAAGTACGGCAACCTCTTCGAGATGTACGAGCGGATCACCGCGGAGGACCCGTACACCCGCCCCATGCGCATCTATCCCGCCGTGCACTACACCATGGGCGGCCTCTGGGTGGACTACGACCTGCAGACCACCGTCCCCGGCCTGTTCGCCATCGGGGAGGCCAACTTCTCCGACCACGGCGCCAACCGGCTCGGCGCCAGCGCGCTGATGCAGGGACTGGCGGACGGCTACTTCGTGCTGCCCGCCACCATCGGCGACTACCTGGCGCGCCACCCCCACCAGGAGGCCGACCCGGGCCACCCGGCGGTCGCCGAAGCCGTCGCCGACACCGAGGACCGCCTCGCCCTGCTGCTCTCCGTGGACGGCGACCGCACCCCGGAGTCCTTCCACCGGGAGCTCGGCGCACTGCTCTGGGAGGAGTGCGGCATGGCCCGCAACGACGCCGGACTGCGCAAGGCCCTGGACCGCATCCCCCAGCTGCGGGAGGAGTTCTGGCGGCGGGTCAGGGTGCCGGGCACCGGTACCGAGCTCAACCAGCAGCTGGAGAAGGCCAACCGGATCGCCGACCACCTGGAACTGGCCGAGCTGATGTGCCTGGACGCGCTGCACCGCACCGAGTCCTGCGGCGGCCACTTCCGTGAGGAGTCCCAGACCCCCGACGGTGAGGCCCGGCGCGACGACGAGCACTTCTCCTATGTGGCCGCCTGGGAGCACGGCGGGGACGGAGCCCCGGTGCTGCACCGCGAGGAGCTGGCCTTCGAGTACGTCCACCCCACCCAGCGGAGCTACGCGTGAACCTCACCCTGCGCATCTGGCGCCAGCGCTCGTCCGAGCAGGCCGGCGCGATGACCACCTACGAGGTCCGGGACATCAGTCCGGACATGTCCTTCCTGGAGATGCTGGACGTCCTCAACGAGGAGCTGATCCTGCGCGGGGAGGATCCGGTGGCCTTCGACCACGACTGCCGCGAGGGCATCTGCGGTGCCTGCGGCATGGTGATCAACGGACAGGCCCACGGCCCCGAGCGGACCACCACCTGCCAGCTGCACATGCGGCACTTCCAGGACGGCGACACCATCGATGTCGAACCCTGGCGGGCGGCGGCCTTCCCGGTGGTCAGGGACCTGGTGGTGGACCGCTCCGCGTTCGACCGCGTCATCGGCGCCGGCGGCTACATCACCGCGCCCACCGGATCGGCGCCCGAGGCGCACGCCACCCCGGTGCCCAAGGAGGCCGCCGACACCGCCTTCGAGCACGCGGAGTGCATCGGCTGCGGGGCCTGTGTGGCGGCCTGCCCCAACGGCTCGGCGATGCTCTTCACCTCCGCCAAGGTGGTCCACCTGAACTCGCTGCCGCAGGGCGCGCCCGAGCGGGAGTCCCGGGTGCTGGGCATGGTGGCGGCCATGGACGAGCAGGGGTTCGGCGGCTGCACCAACACGGGGGAGTGCGCCACGGCCTGCCCCAAGGGCATCCCGCTGCCGTCCATCGCGGCCATGAACCGGGAGTACCTCCGGGCGCTGCGCAAGGGCGCCCCGGGCCGGGTGTGAGGCGGTCGGGCCCGCGCCCGCGCCGCGCCGGGCGGGCCGCCCCGGACCGTCCGGGGTGGCCCGCCCGCCGGGTGGGTCAGCCGAAGGTGAACCAGTTGAGGTTGACGAAGTCGGCCGGCTGCCCGCTGTCGAAGGTCAGATAGACGTCCTGGACACCGGTCACCCGGCTGATGTCGGCCGGTACGGTCCGCCAGGTCTGCCAGCCCCCGGTGGACGCGACCGCGAAGCCGCCGAGCGGGGGAGCGGTGGGGCTGCCCAGACGGACCTGCACCAGGCCGCTGATCCCGGCCGCCGCCCCCGAGGCCACCCGGGCGGTGAAGCGGGTCGCCCCGGCGCTGCCGAAGTCCACCCCCGAGTACTTCAGCCAGTCGCCGTTGGCCAGCCAGCCCACGTCGCTGCCGCCCCCGGTGTCGGAGCAGGCCTCCACCGAGGTCCCGGACTGGGCGCTGAAGGACTCGGCCTGGATGGTGCCGAAGGCGCCGACACCGCCGGCGGTGGGGGTCGGCGTGGGGCTGGTGCCGCCACCGCCCGTCCCGCCGCCGACGGTGATGGTGAACCGGCTGGGCGTGCCCGACTGCACCTTGCCCTCGAAGTCCACCCCGGCCGGGTGGACGTCGTCGTACGGGAAGGCGTAACCCAGTCCGTCGGGTGTGGTGGAGTGCAGGATCCGGGCGTAGTGGTTGGTGCGGGCCTGGGTGTAGAAGGCCGCGGGGTTCTCGGCGTCGGGCTGGTCGGGGTTGGCCAGCAGGGTGGTGCGGTTGAGGGCGGCGGCAAGGCGGGCGCTGAGGTTGCCCATCTCGTCGTTGCCGGTGGTGAAGGGGGCGTCGCTGCAGGAGAAGACCGCCAGGGTGGAGGGCTTGGTGAAGCTGCCCACGCCGGGGAAGTTCAGCACGCCGCCGGAGACCCGGCCGGTCGCGGTGCCCCAGCTGAACTGGGTGTCGATCCGCAGGTCGGTGGTGCTGTACTTGTTCCAGACCTGGTTGACGTAGTCGTCGAAGTAGCCCGCGAAGAGTGAACTGTTGCCGCGGATGGCCAGGTTGGGGCTGAGCACCCGCAGGTCGGAGCCGCCGGAGCTGACGATCAGCCGGCTCCAGTCGCTGCCGTCCGCCGCCGACTGGGCGCGCAGCGCGGCGGCCACC
>NZ_LIQR01000239.1 GCF_001418575.1 Peterkaempfera griseoplana | reverse complement strand
GAGCAGGGCGACCGCCAGCTCCTCCTCGACCTCACGCAGCAGGGTCTGCAGATCGCTCTCCGTACCCTCGCGCTTGCCGCCGGGGATGTAGAAGACGTCCTTCCCCCGGGAGCGCGCACAGAGGATCCGGCCGCCCTCCAGCCGCACCCATGCCACCGTGTCGATCAGGACCGACATCGCTCTGCCCCCTCATCCGCGGGAATCCGGTCATGCCGGACCCTACCCGGGCGAGGATCCCCCGCAGGACCCGGCGGGCGGCTCGGCGGCGGGGGTCAGAGCTCCTCCTCGGCGACCCAGTAGAGCTGTTTGTGACCGCGGGCCTCGAACTCGTCGGCGCACGCCTGGGCCTCGGCCCGGTCCGCGAAACGGCTCACCGGGAAGCGGTTGCCGTTGTCGTCCTGCCGCATCACCAGCCAGCGGGGGGCGGGCTCGGGGTCCACCGGGGAGGTGCCGATGCGGTCGACATGGCCGATGTTCTCCCGGTCCTCCGGCTCCTCGCTCGGCCGGGCGGTGAACCAGGCGTCCAGGATCTCGCCGAGCAGCGCGGCCGAGGTGAGGCGCAGGCTCAGGGCCAGCACATTGGCGTCGTTCCAGCGCCGGGCACCTGCGGCCGTGACGGCGTCGGCACAGAGGGCCGCCCGCACACCGGGGACCTTGTTGGCGGCGATGGAGGCCCCGGTCCCGGTCCAGCAGCAGACGACGGCCTGGTCGGCGCGGCCCTCCGCGACGTCCCGTGCGGCAGCCTCGGCGCTGTACGCCCAGCCGGACCTCTCCCCGGGGTGCAGTGCACCGTGCGGGACGACCGAGTGGCCGCGCCGGCCGAGTTCGGCGACCAGTGCGGGGGCGATGCCCTCGTCCATGTCGGAGGAGACGGAGATCCGCATGGGATGAGCGTAACGGGGTCCGTGACGAGGGCCCTCTGAAGACAGGCAGGGACCAGACCAGTGGGAGCGCTCCCAAAGCGTGCCCGACGATCCGACGGAGCGTCAAGTACCGCGTGCAGGCCAGTGTGTGCCGAATTTTTTGCCCAAACATTCAATGCATCAGGGGTGTCATGAGCAGGGCGGAACCGGCTACCTTGCTGCCGGACCAGTGGGAGCGCACCCACCACCCCTTGCACCTCACCACCCAGAGGAGCAGCTCTCATGCGAGCGCGCACCAGAACCATCATCGCCGCCCTGGCGACAGCCACGGCGGGCGCCGTCCTCCCGGCCGTCGGGCCGTGGGCCGGCGGCGCGGCGGCGGCCGACTTCGCCTGCGGCGTCACCTACTCCACCAACGACTGGGGCAGCGGCTTCACCGCCAACCTGACCATCACCAACCGCGGGACCGCCGCCATCAACGGCTGGACCCTCGGCTACAGCTACACCGGCAACCAGAAGCTGCAGAGCGGCTGGAACGGTGTCTGGTCGCAGTCCGGACAGGCCGTCACCGTCAAGGACGCGGGCTGGAACGGCACCATCTCCGCCGGCGGCAACGTCACCACCGCCGCCAACTTCAACTACAGCGGCACCAACGCCAAGCCGACCTCCTTCACGGTCAACGGCACCGCGTGCAACGGCGCCCACGCGGCCCCCACGGTGGCCCTGACCTCCCCCACGGCCGGTGGCAACTACAGCGCGGGCGGCACCATCCCGCTGGCGGCCAGCGCCTCCGCGGCGGACGGCGCCACCATCACCAAGGTGGAGTTCTACAGCGACACCACCCTGATCGGCACCGCGACCGGTTCGCCGTTCACCTACAACTGGACCGGCGTGCCGGCGGGTGACTACTCCGTCTACGCCAAGGCCTACGACTCCACCGGGGCCTCCAGCGAGTCCACCCCGGTCGGCGTCCACGTGGCCTCGGGCCCGGCTCTGGTCGCGGCCCCCAGCTCGCTGTCGGTGAACCAGGGCAAGACCACCACCTTCACGGTGAAGCTCTCCCAGGCGCCCACCGCCAACGTCACCGCCACGGTGGCCCGCGCCTCCGGCGGCAACACCGGCCTGTCGGCGAGCCCGGCCACGCTGACCTTCACGCCGTCCAACTGGTCGACCGCGCAGACCGTGACCGTGACCGCCGACGCCTCGTCGACCGGCGCCGCCACCTTCAACGTCAGCGCCACCGGCTACGACGCGACCAGTGTGACCGTCACCGAGCTCAAGGCGTCCAGCGGCGGCACCTACACCCAGCACTTCCTGGACGAGTACAACAAGATCATGGACCCGGCCAACGGCTACTTCTCGCCGGACGGTGTCCCGTACCACTCGGTGGAGACCCTCATCATCGAGGCCCCCGACTACGGTCACGAGACCACCTCGGAGGCGTGGAGCTACCTGATCTGGCTGCAGGCGCAGTACGGCCAGGTCAGCGGCGACTGGTCCAAGTTCAACAACGCGTGGGCGCTCATGGAGAAGTACATGATCCCCACGCACAACAACCAGCCGACCAACAGCTTCTACAACGCCTCGAAGCCGGCCACCTACGCGCCCGAGCACGACCTGCCGGACCAGTACCCGTCGCAGCTGGACAGCGGCGTCTCGGTCGGCGTGGACCCGATCGCGTCCGAGCTGAAGTCCGCGTACGGCACCGACGACATCTACGGCATGCACTGGCTGGAGGATGTCGACAACATCTACGGCTACGGCGTGACGCCGGACAGCACCGGCTGCGAGAACGGCCCGACGGCCAAGGGCCCGTCCTACATCAACTCCTACCAGCGCGGCGCGCAGGAGTCGGTGTTCGAGACCATCCCGCAGCCGTCCTGCGACAACTTCAAGTACGGCGGCACCAACGGCTACCTGGACCTGTTCACCAAGGACACCAGCTACGCCAAGCAGTGGAAGTTCACCGACGCCCCCGACGCCGACTCGCGCGCCATCCAGGCCGCCTACTGGGCCGACACCTGGGCCAAGGCGCAGGGCAAGCAGGCGGACGTCGCCGCCACGGTCGCCAAGGCTGGCAAGATGGGTGACTACCTGCGGTACTCGTTCTTCGACAAGTACTTCAAGAAGCTCGGCTGCACCAGCCCGAGCTGCGCGGCCGGCACCGGCAAGGACAGCGAGCACTACCTGCTCTCCTGGTACTACGCCTGGGGTGGCGCGACCGACACCAACGCCGGCTGGGCCTGGCGCATCGGCGACGGTGCGGCCCACCAGGGCTACCAGAACCCGATGGCGGCCTACGCGCTGACCAACGACGCCAACATGGCGCCCAAGTCGGCCACCGGCAAGACCGACTGGACCACCTCGCTCTCCCGCCAGCTGGAGTTCTACACCTGGCTGCAGTCCAGCGAGGGCGCCATCGCGGGTGGCGCCACCAACAGCTGGGGCGGCGCCTACGGCACCCCGCCGTCCGGTACGCCGACCTTCTACGGCATGGCGTACGACCCGGCCCCGGTCTACCACGACCCGGACAGCAACCAGTGGTTCGGCTTCCAGGCCTGGTCCATGGAGCGCGTGGCGGAGTACTACTACTCCACCGGCGACGCCAAGGCCAAGGCGGTGCTGGACAAGTGGGTCTCGTGGGCCGTCGCCAACACCAAGATCAACTCTGACGGCACCTACCAGATCCCCTCCACCCTCAAGTGGAGCGGCGCCCCGGCCACCTGGAACCCCAGCAGCCCGGCCGCCAACACCAACCTGCACGTCACCATCCAGGACTACACCAACGACGTGGGCGTCACCGGCTCCTACGCCAAGGTGCTCAGCTACTACGCGGCCAAGTCCGGCAACGCCAGCGCCAAGTCGACCGCCAAGGCGCTGCTGGACGACATGTGGGCCAACGACCAGGACAGCCTCGGCATCTCCGTCCCGGAGACCCGTGCCGACTACAGCCGGGTCACCCAGAAGTACAGCACCTCCAACACCAACCACGACGGTGTCTACGTGCCGTCCGGCTGGACGGGCACCATGCCCAACGGCGACAAGATCGACTCCAACGCGACCTTCCTGTCGATCCGGTCCTGGTACACCAAGGACCCGCAGTGGTCCAAGGTCCAGAACTACCTGAACGGCGGCGCCGCCCCGGTCTTCAACTACCACCGGTTCTGGGCGCAGGCCGACATCGCCACCGCGTACGCGGCGTACGGCCAGCTGTTCAACGAGTGACCCGCCTCACCGAGTGACCCGCGCGGGGTGACGTCCCCCTGAGACCCCCACCCGGGAAACGGCGCGGGGCGCGGCCGGAGCGATCCGGTGGCGCCCCGCGCCCCTTTACGTTCCGGGGCGGCGGGGCCGGCCCCGTCAGCCCCGGCCCCGTCAGCCCCGGTCCAGGGCGGCGCGCACGGGGTGCACCACCTCCTCCACGAGGCGGTGCACCACGCCGGGGGGATAGGGCCTGGCCAGGTTCAGCACCACATGGGTGAACCCGGCCGCGACCAGGTCCAGGACCGTACGGCGGCACCCCGCGAGGTCGTCGTGGGCGACGGTCAGCTGCACCGATCGGGTGATCTCCGCCGGGTCGCGGCCGAGGGCGGCACAGTGGGCGTCCAGCACCCGGCTGCGCTCCGCGACGGTCTCCACGCCGTTGTGCGGCGGCCCGGGGATGTTCCAGATGTCGGCCTCCCGGGCCACCAGCCGCAGCGTCCTGGTGCCCCATCCGCCCACCAGCAGCGGCGGACCCGGGCGCTGCACGGGCTTGGGCTCGTTGCGGGTGCCCCGCAGACGGTGGTGGCGGCCCTCGAAGTCGAAGACCTCCTCGGTCCACATCCGTCTGAGGATGGCGATCGTCTCCGCCAGCCGCTCGATGCCCTCGGCCGGCGGGACCAGGGTGAGGCCGTAGGCCTCGTACTCGGCGACCGCGGGGTTCTCACCCGGGATGCCGCCCGCGCCGGGCGGCTGACGGGTGCCACCGACGCCGATCCCCATCACCAGCCGGCCGCCGGAAACGACGTCCACAGTGGTGGCGATCTTGCCGAGGACGGCGGGCCGGCGGATCCGGTTGCTGGTCACCAGCAGGCCCAGACGCAGCCGCCGGGTCTGCGCCGCCAGGGCGCTGAGCAGCGTCCACCCTTCGAGGACCTGGCCGTCCCTGGGCCCGGCCAACGGCATCAGATGGTCCCAGAGCCAGGCGTCCTGGATGTCCGGGAGGCCGTCGGCCTCCTGCCAGACCCGGAGGATGTCCTGGTAGGAGACGTGCATGGGGGTGGTCTTGAGGCCGAACGCCACTTCCCGCTCTGTCATGGCAGGGCTCCGTTTCGTCAGTATCGCTGACGATCAGACTAGGTGACAATCAGCCCCGCAGTACAGTGAGGGCATGGAAAGCGCTGCCGGGCCCCTGGCCTCACGGCTCGGATATCTGCTGAAGCACGCCCAGCTGAGGCTCAACCAGGCCGGTGGCCAGGCCCTGGCACCCTTCGGCGTGGACGGGCACGAACTGGCGGTCCTGGTGGTGCTCGCCACCGGGGAGCCGCTCTCCCAGGTCGAGGCCGCACGGCAGCTGGGGGTCGACCGCACCACCATGGTCGCCCTGATCGACGGCCTGGAGGAGCGGGGACTGGTGGAGCGGCGCCGCAGCCCGCAGGACCGGCGCCGCAACATCGTGGAACCGACCGAGGCCGGCCGCAGCTGCCTGCGGCAGGCCGAGCAGGCCCGACTGGAGGTCGAACGCCGCTTCCTGGCCCCGCTGGGCGAGGAGGAGGCGGAACGCTTCGTCCGCGCCCTCCAGACCCTGCTGAACGCTCCCGCCGGGGAGGAGTAGCCCACTACGGCGCCGGCTGCCCCAGACCGCGCCGTACGCCCCCTGCGGGGCCCCCCACGGCTCCCGTCCGGGCAGCGGAACAGCAGAGGCGCCCGCACACACCAGGTGTGCGGGCGCCCCGGACTGCGGACGGCTGCTGCTCAGCCGACCTGCCAGGTGTCTCCGCCGGTCAGCAGGGCGGCGAGGTCGCCCTGCCCGCGCTGCCGGACGGCCTGGTCCAGCTGGTCGGCCATCAGGGTGTCGTAGACCGGCCGGTCCACGTCGCGCAGCACCCCGATGGGAGTGTGGTGCAGGGTGTCCGGGTCGGTCAGCCGGGAGAGGGCGAAGGCCGTCGTGGGGCTGGCGCTGTGGGCGTCGTGCACCAGCACCGAGGCCTCGTTCTCCGCGGTGACCTCGGCGATGTGCAGATCGCCGGTGGCGTGGTCCCGGAAGACACCCTGGGAGCCGTCGCTGCCGAAGCGGATGGGGCGGCCCTGCTCCAGCCGGATCAGCGCCTCGTCGCGGGTCGCGGGCTCCTTGAGGGCGTCGAAGGCGCCGTCGTTGAAGATGTTGCAGTTCTGGTAGATCTCCACCAGCGCGGTCCCCCGGTGCTCGGCCGCCGCCCGCAGCACCGACTGCAGGTGCTTGCGGTCGGAGTCGATGGTGCGGGCGACGAAGGACGCCTCCGCACCCAGCGCCAGCGAGACCGGGTTGAAGGGCGCGTCCAGCGAACCCATCGGGGTGGACTTGGTGATCTTGCCCAGCTCCGAGGTCGGCGAGTACTGCCCCTTGGTCAGTCCGTAGATCCGGTTGTTGAAGAGCAGGATCTTCAGGTTGACGTTGCGGCGCAGCGCATGGATCAGATGGTTGCCGCCGATGGAGAGGGCGTCGCCGTCGCCGGTGACCACCCAGACCGACAGGTCGGGCCGCGAGGAGGCCAGCCCGGTCGCGATCGCCGGGGCACGGCCGTGGATGGAGTGCATCCCGTAGGTGTTCATGTAGTACGGGAAACGGGAGGAGCAGCCGATCCCGGAGACGAAGACCACGTTCTCCCGGGCCAGGCCGAGCTCCGGCATGAAGGACTGGACAGCCGCCAGGACGGCGTAGTCACCGCAGCCCGGGCACCAGCGGACCTCCTGGTCCGACTTGAAGTCCCGGGCGGTCTGCGGCGCCGCGGCCTTGGGCACCAGGGCGAGCGAGGGCAGCCCCGCACCGCCGGCCGCCCCGCCGGCGTGGCCGTTGGCCTCAGACATGTGCGGTCATTCCTTCCTCGATGGCTGCCTGGATGGCGTCCGCCAGCTGCTCGGCCTTGAACGGCATGCCGTTGACCTGGTTGTGCGAGCGGGCGTCGACGAGGTACTCGGCGCGGATCAGCTTCGCCAGCTGGCCCAGGTTCATCTCCGGGATCAGCACCCGGTCGTAGGAGCGCAGCACCTCGCCCAGGTTGGCCGGGAACGGGTTGAGGTGGCGCAGATGGGCCTGCGCCACATGACCGCCCTGGGCGCGGACCCGGCGTACGGCCGCGGTGATCGGGCCGTAGGTGGAGCCCCAGCCCAGCACCAGCACCCGGGCGCCGCCGGACGGGTCGTCCACCGCCAGCTCGGGGACGGAGCGGGCGATGCCGTCGACCTTGGCCTGGCGGGTGCGGACCATGTGGTCGTGGTTGGCCGGGTCGTAGGAGATGTTGCCCGAGCCGTCCTGCTTCTCGATGCCGCCGATGCGGTGCTCCAGACCCGGGGTGCCCGGTACGGCCCAGGGGCGGGCCAGCGTCTCCGGGTCGCGCAGATAGGGCCAGAAGACCTCGGTGCCCTCCCGGGTGACATGGTTGGGCTCGGTGGCGAAGACCGGCGTCAGGTCGGGCAGGGCGTCCACCTCGGGGATGCGCCAGGGCTCGGAGCCGTTGGCCAGATAGCCGTCGGAGAGCAGGAAGACCGGGGTGCGGTAGGTGAGCGCGATCCGGGCGGCCTCCAGCGCCGCGTCGAAGCAGTCCGCCGGGGTGGCCGGGGCGACCACCGGGACCGGGGCCTCGCCGTTGCGCCCGTACATGGCCTGCAGCAGGTCGGCCTGCTCGGTCTTGGTGGGCAGTCCGGTGGAGGGACCGCCGCGCTGGATGTCCACGATCAGCAGCGGCAGCTCCAGGGAGACCGCCAGGCCGATGGTCTCGGACTTCAGCGCCACCCCGGGCCCGGAGGTGGTGGTGACCGCCAGGGAGCCGCCGAAGGCCGCGCCGAGGGCCGCGCCGATGCCGGCGATCTCGTCCTCGGCCTGGAAGGTCCGCACACCGAAGTTCTTGTGCTTGGACAGCTCGTGCAGGATGTCGGACGCCGGGGTGATGGGGTACGAGCCCAGGAAGAGCGGCAGGCCGGACCGCTGGGAGGCGGCGACCAGGCCGTAGGACAGGGCCAGGTTCCCGGAGATGTTGCGGTAGCGGCCCGCGGGCAGCGCCGCCGGGGCGACCTCGTAGGAGACCGCGAAGTCCTCGGTGGTCTCGCCGAAGTTCCAGCCGGCCCGGAAGGCGGTGACATTGGCCTCCGCGATCTCCGGCTTCTTGGCGAACTTCTGCCGCAGGAACCGCTCGGTGCCCTCGGTCGGCCGGTGGTACATCCAGGAGAGCAGCCCCAGCGCAAACATGTTCTTGGCGCGCTCGGCGTCCTTGCGGGCCAGGCCGCTGCCCTTGAGTGCCTCCACGGTGAGCGTGGTCAGCGGCACCCGGTGCACGTTCCAGGCCTCCAGCGAACCGTCGGTCAGCGGGTCGGCGGCGTAGCCGACCTTGGCCAGCGCACGCTTGGTGAACTCGTCGGTGTTGACGATCACCTCGGCGCCGCGCGGCACATCCCCGAGATTGGCCTTGAGCGCCGCCGGATTCATCGCGACCAGCACATGCGGGGCGTCGCCCGGCGTGAGGATGTCGTGGTCGGCGAAGTGCAACTGGAAGCTGGATACGCCCGGCAGGGTGCCGGCGGGAGCCCGGATCTCGGCCGGGAAGTTCGGCAGCGTGGAAAGGTCGTTTCCGAACGACGCCGTCTCCGAGGTGAATCGGTCACCGGTCAACTGCATACCGTCGCCGGAATCCCCGGCAAAGCGGATGATGACTCGGTCGAGGCGCTTCACCTGCTTCACGGGCCCGCCCGCCCGCCGCTCGGGCGCCCCGGGCGGGCCGGCGGGTGCCGCCGCCCCGTCCGCCGCCTCCGTCTGCTCGACCTGGCTGGTCACTGGCTTGGACCTCCCTCAGCGGCCACCATCTGCGAGCGTGAGCCGTGCGCTCCCGTCCACGTGGTGCACCACACTCATCCTAAGCTGGTAAGGGTTGCCTATGTGAGTCTTCCCCGGGGCCGTCCGGACGGCTTTCACCTGCTTCGTCCAACAATGCCCGCTGTGCCGCACAATCCGCCGTAGGGAAAGACGCGAGGCATTCTTCAGCGGTTCTCAGGGTGTCCGCCGCGCCTCAGGAATTCAGGTAGGTCAGAACCGCCAGCACCCGCCGGTGGTCCTCCGGGCTCTGGGCCAGACCGAGCTTGAGGAAGATATTGCTGACGTGCTTCTCCACCGCGCCGTCGGACACCACCAGCTGTCTGGCGATCGCCGTGTTGGTACGGCCCTCCGCCATCAGCCCCAGCACCTCGCGCTCCCGCGGGGTGAGCCCCTCCAGTACATCACCCCTGCGGCTGCGGCTCAGCAGCTGGGCGACCACCTCGGGGTCCAGGGCGGTGCCGCCGGCCGCCACCCGCTCCACGGCCTCGGCGAACTCCCGCACCTCGGCCACCCGGTCCTTCAGCAGATAGCCGACGCCACGGGTGGAACCGGCCAGCAGCTCGGAGGCGTAGCGCTCCTCCACGTACTGCGAGAGGACCAGCACACCCAGCTGCGGGTGGCGGCGGCGCAGCTCCACGCAGGCCCGCACGCCCTCGTCGGTGTGGGTGGGCGGCATCCGTACGTCGGCGACCACCACGTCGGGCAGCTCGCCCGTGCCGGCCAGGTCCGCCACGGCCTTCAGCAGTGCCTCACCGTCGCCGACACCGGCCACCACCTCCAGTCCGCGGTCGGTGAGCAGCCGGGTGAGGCCCTCCCGCAGCAGTACCGAGTCCTCGGCGATGACGACGCGCAGCATGACGGCCTTCCGGCTGGGAGACGGGATCGTGCCCAGTCTGGCCCATCGCGGCACGCCGGGGTGCTACTTCACATGGTCCGGACGGCGACGGCGTCGCAGAGGCCCTCCAGGGCCGTGCGGGACGGGCTCGGCGGCAGCTGCTCCAGCAGGTCGCGGGCCTCGTCGGCGTAGCGCATCGTCTCCTCCCGGGCACGCTCCAGCGCCGGGTGGGCGCGCAGCAGGCGCAGCGCCTCGGCATGCCGGGTGTCGTCGCAGAGGTCGCCGTCCAGCAGTTCGCGCAGCCGGACGTCGTCCCGGTCCGCCGGGTTCACGGGCATGGCCCGCAGCAGCAGCACCGGCAGGGTGGGGACGCCCTCCCGCAGGTCGGTGCCGGGGGTCTTGCCGGACTCGTGGCCGTCACTGGCGATGTCCAGCACGTCGTCGGCCAGCTGGAAGGCGATGCCGATCCGCTCGCCGTACTCGGTGAGGACCTCCACCGTGCGCTCGTCGACGCCCGCCAGCATGGCGCCCAGCCGGGCGGAGACCGCGATCAGCGCACCGGTCTTGCCGCTGAGGACATCCAGGTAGTGGCGGACCGGGTCGTCTCCCGGGCGGGGCCCGGCGGTCTCCAGGATCTGGCCGGTCACCAGCCGCTCGAACGCCTCGGCCTGCACCCGTACGGCGTCCGGGCCCAGGTCGGCGAGGATCCGCGAGGCGCGGGAGAAGAGGAAGTCGCCGGTGAGGATGGCCACCGAGTTGTCCCAGCGGGCGTTGGCGCTGGGGGCGCCGCGCCGCACCGGGGCCTCGTCCATCACGTCGTCGTGGTACAGGGTGGCCAGATGGGTGAGCTCCACGACCACGGCGGCCGGGACCACGCCGGGGGCGCCCGGGTCGCCGAACTGCGCGGCCAGCAGCGTCAGCAGGGGACGGAACCGCTTGCCGCCGGCCTCCAGCAGATGCTGAGCGGCCACCGTGATGAAGGGCACGTCGCTCTTGGTGGCCTCGGCCAGCGCCTCCTCGACAGCGGCCATGCCGTCCCGGACGTCGGCATCAAGCGCCTGGTCCTGCATGCTCAGCCCCAAGGGCCCCACGACGGTCACGAAGACCACTCCTGTCGCTGGTCGGTCATGCGGCCGGTACGGGATGCCGCTGCTGCCATCAAGTGCAGCGTATCCGGTCACAACTCGATCACCGCGTGGGCACCGCAGCCCCGGGGGCCGGGGAGGCGCGGCCGCCCGGGGGT
>NZ_LIQR01000238.1 GCF_001418575.1 Peterkaempfera griseoplana | reverse complement strand
GAGCCGGTTCGGGGGAGCCGGCTCAACGGGGGAGTGCCCGCGAGCAGCGGCCCGGCGCCAGGGGAGAGGCGCCGGGCCGCTGTACCGTCCCGACGGGGGTGGGCTTGGGTGCCCCGGGGGTTCGGATCGAGCGTCGCGTATTTCGGTGCTCAGGCCGGGGCGCCGTCCCGGGGGTCGGAGGATCGGGCGTCGCGTGCGCCGGTGCTCAGGCCAGGGGGCTTCGGTGCCCCGGCGTTCGGATTGTGTGTGGCGTATCCCGCGCTCAGAACGTGGCGGGGCCCCGGCGTTCGGATCGGGCGACGTGTATCCCGGCGCTCAGACCGTGGCGGGTTCCCGCACCTCGGCGGCCGCCCGCATCCGGCGCAGTGCCTCCGGACCGCCGCAGGCGTGGGCGCCCAGCTCGGTCTGCCGGGCGACGATCCCGCGCTCGGCCCGCATCAACCGCCAGCCGCGCCGCAGCAGGAACGGCACCGACTTGCGGCCCTCCCGCACATCGCGCCGGAACCGCCGCCAGGCGGTGGTGGCAGGCCGGTTGCGCAGACAGATCGCATCGCCCAGCAGGCCCTCGGCGGCGCAGCGAGCCGTGATCTCCGCTGCGAAGATGCCCTCCGCGACGAACGCCGGAGCCCCGTCGAGGTCCAGGGTGCGGGTGGCGACCCGGCCGTTGTCCGGGATGGAGTACACCGGCACCTCCGCCCGCCCGGTCTCCGCCAGCTGCCGGATCGCCACCATGGCGTCCTCGGCGTGCCAGGAGAGCGGGGAGTCCCAGTCCACCGCGTTGCCCGCGTCGGGCATCAGCGGGAGGGTGGGGTCGTCCCCGTCCTTGTAGAAGTCGTCCAGCTGCAGCACCGGCAGCCCGGCCCGCTCGGCCAGCGAGGACTTGCCCGATCCCGAGGGTCCCGACAGCAGCACGACGCGGGCACGGGGTATCGGCAGGGGATTCACCGGAGAGTCGCTCACGGGACACCAGTGTGACGCATCCCGGGGTGGGGCTGGACCCCGATCACCGTGACGGTGCTCTCAAGACCCTTGACGTCGGCCTCGTTTCGGGTGAGGAGCGGCAGGCCGGGACGGACGCGACCGCTGTGGTCATGAGATTCGTCCTGCGTGGCCGCAGGTTGCGTCCCGCGGCGACCGGGAGGGGACGAGGGTGCCGCAGCGGGCGGCGGTGTCGGGGTCGGCGCCGGCCATCGGCATCGGCAGTCGGCGTCGGCCATCGGCGTCGGCGTGGAGGGGCAACGGCTCGACATCGGCCACAGCGGAGCCCGACTTCTCGGTGCGGGTCGCACGGGACGGCGTGCTTGGCCATGGCCACGCCCGGGTGCAGTTCTGCCGGCGCCCCGTGGTGATCTCCGCGATCTCCGGCAGGGCGCCCGGGTCGATGAGGCCGAGGTCGATGACGGTGCATCTGCCGGGCACCCCCGACGCATGGCGCTCAGGCACGGTCGCACTCCCAGGGGTCGTACTCGTCGAAGGTGAAGAACTCCTCGGCCTCCCGTCGGATGAGGGCGTGGTCCACGTGCGGCTGCCGTCGATGCCGCTCCACCAGCTCCTGAGCGCTGGGCTTGCGCCTGCGTGTCAGGGGGCGCAGCTCCGCCACTTCCGTGTCGTTGCGGGTGATGTGGTGGGACTCACCCGCCTCGACCGCATCCATGACGGGCGGCAGTTGTTGCGGAACGCGCGCTGCGTGATCGTCGCCGGGGTTTGGTTGCAGTGCCTGCACAGCGCCCTGGGCCGCGGCGCTCGGTGTGGAGGCGGTCACCCCGGCGGCGTGCAGCGACGCGAGCCAGTGCACGCCGCCAGGGTCGGCTTCAGTACTGGCCCATGGAGCGTGCGGCGAACGGCGGGAACGATGCAGGGTCGCTGGACACGCCGTCCCCGGCTATCCACACGCCGTCGCCGTTGCCGTCGGCTGCGGGCGCGGCGCTGTTCAGCTGCGCCACTCCGGCCGGCAGCGGCACCCGATGGCCTGGGATACCGGCGGCGGGCACCCGGACGGCATAGCCGACGGGGCCGGTCCCCGTCATCCGGTACCCGACCGCCAGCGCGGCGCCCGAGTCGAACGCCAGGTCCTCCAGCTGGGCCCCGGGGTCGGCGGGCAGCCGGGCGGTCTGCCAGGCGGTGCCGTCCCAGTGCAGCGCCGCCGGGGTCCGCGTCCCGTCCGTGGCGACGCCGTAGCCGACCGCCCAGGTGCCGTGCGCCGGGTCGCTGCGGACCCGCTCCAGCCACACCTCCCGGCCGGGGGCCACCGGCGTACGGGTCCATGTGCGGCCGTCGTAGTGGACGGCCAGGCCGTCGACGCCGACCAGCCAGACGTCGTCCGGGGCGGACGCACTCACACTGGAGACCCAGAAGCGGTCCCAGGGGGTGTCCCCTTCGGAGTCCGGTATCTGGACCTGGGTCCAGGAGGTGCCGTCCCAGTGCGCGACAAGCGGGGTGACGCCGTCGCTGAGCACGGTGTATCCGACCGCCCACACGTCGTCCGGGCGGTCGGCGGTGACGCCGGTCAGGCCGGTGCCGGCGGGCAGTGCGGAGGTGTCGGCCAGGCTCCAGGCGGTGCCGTTCCAGTGCTCGATCAGCGCCTGTGTGTCCTGGCCCTCGCTCCTGCCG
Source organism: Peterkaempfera griseoplana (assembly GCF_001418575.1). Lineage (GTDB taxonomy): Bacteria > Actinomycetota > Actinomycetes > Streptomycetales > Streptomycetaceae > Peterkaempfera > Peterkaempfera griseoplana. The sequence continues at coordinate 5,279 of NZ_LIQR01000238.1, read as the reverse complement.
ACAGCCCAGGCGTCCTCGGGGCCGAGGACGGCGACGTCGTCCAGCCGCCCGTCGGAGCCGCCGTCCGGGACGGGGGTCGGGTCGGTCACCCAGACGCCGCCCGCCCGCCGGGCGGCGAATGGGGTGAAGTACATGTCCCTGCCGCTGCCGACCAAGCCGAAGCCGACCGTGAAGGTGGTGCCGCCGCCGGTGGCGATCCGGCTCAGTGCGGCCTTGTCGACCGGCAGCGGGGTGACCGTCCACCCGGCACCCGGGTCGGCTGCGGCCACGCCCGGGGCGGCCGCACCGGCCAGGACGATGCCGGCGGCGACGGCGGCCGTGGCGACCGTGCGCAGCCGCGGACGGCGGGGGCGATGTGCCATGTGCGGGACCTCCTGCTGTGAGGTGGGCGCCCCGAGCGGGCGTCGAACCTGTCAATGCGTTGTGCGGCAGGGAAGGTTGAGAGCGGTCCACGGCGGGAGGCCGATGCGGACCGCTCTCAACCCGGGTGCGGTCCCACCGCGTTCCCCTGTCCGAGACGGAAAACCACCGGAGGGGACATGGCGCGAGCTGCGCAGGAGGACTTCGCCGATTTCGTGCGGACGCGATGGGTGCCGCTGATCCGCTTCGCCCACAGCCTGACGCTGGACGCGGGCAGAGCAGAGGATTTGGTGCAGGAGGGACTGGTCCGGCTGTGGAAGGTCTGGCCCAGGCTGCGCCAGGAGCAGCCCGAGGCCTATGTCCGGCGGATCGTCGTCAACCTGGCCGTGTCCTCGCGCCGCCGGCGCTGGTGGGGTGAGCGGGCCACCGCGGAACTGCCGGAGCCGCCGCCGAGCGGCGCGGCGGATCCCGGCAGCGGCGTCGGCGACCGCGATCTGCTGCGGAGGGCGCTGCGGCAGCTTCCGGCGAAGCAGCGGGTCATCGTCGTCCTGCGCTACGTCGAGGACATGTCGGAGCGCCAGGTCGCCGTCCTGCTCGGCTGCTCCGCGGGGACGGTCAAGTCCCAGGCCTCGCGGGGGCTGGCCAGGCTCCGCGAACTCCCGGCCTTCAACCGGTCCTTCGTCCCGGCGGTTGCCGCGACTGCGGCACCCGCACCCATCCAGCGCACGGCAGGAGAGACGATCCGATGACGCACGGACCCGAAGAGATGCTCAAGGAGGCAGTGGGCGGTCTCCCGGCTGACTATGCACCGCCCCTGGACCCGTACCTGCAGGTGGCCGACGGTGTGTTCCGCCGTCGCCGCAACCGCCACCTGGCCGTGGCGGTCGGCGCCGGCGCGGCTGTGGTCGCGCTCGCCGCAGCGCTGCCGCTGACGCTGGGCGCGGGTTCCGCCAGTCCGGCGCAGGTCAGCCCCGCCACCACGCCGACCGGCCCTGCCGCGGTGCTGGACGGCTACGACAAGGTGCCGGGGACCGTCTACCGGGTGGCGGAGGGGACCACCCGGGGCGTGCACTGGACCGCGGGCTCCGCGCGGGGGGCGAAGGGCCAGTCCTGCGTGGTCTCCCGCAATGTGCTGCTCGGCAAGACCAGCGCCTGCTTCGCGGACGCCCAGGGGGCGCGGCAGCTCCGCTGGGCGGCGACGGCGCCGTTCGACGACCGGCAGTTCGCCGTGGTCGGTGTGGCGCCGCCAGGAGTGGCGACCGTACGGGTGGAGCTTGCGAACGGCGCGCCGGTACAGGGCACCACCGTGGGCACCCCCACCTCCGGGGCCGTGCGCTTCTTCACGGTCATGGTTCGGGCGAGCACCCACCAGCAGGTGCACGTCCAGGGGTACGACCGGGCGGGCCAGCCGGTCGGCGGGCCGGTCGCGGCGCTGAGCAAGCAGGACTTCCGGGACGCCATCCCTCCGTACTGCATGCACTCCGGCGCGGAGCACCCCGTGGGCAGCGCCGACACGGCCCACCAGCCCGCCGAGCCCATCGACGGCGTCGCCACCGGTGCGCCCTGCGGCGGTCCCGCGACCCCCGCCGATCCCGATCCCGTCTCCACGACCCAGGCCGCCGGCCCCGGCCAGGGCATAGCTGACGGCGCGCCGTAGTGCTGCCCGGGCCCGGGTCGCCCCGGGGGCGAGGTAACCATGTGGTCCTCGCCCCCAGGGCGGTCCCGGCTCCGACGGCCCGACGGCCCGAGGGCCAGGGCGTCAGCGGGACAGAGAGCCAGGGCCTGCTCAGACGCCCATGGGGTGCCAGACCGTCTTGGTCTCCAGGAAGGCCAACAGACGCCCGGTGCCGGGGGCCGCGGTCCAGTCCTCGGCAGCGGGGTCGGCGGCGGGGCGCAGCACCCGCTTGAGGGTGTCCGCAGCGGCGGCCTCCAGGGCCGGGGCCGAGCCGGGGCCGTCGGTCGCCACGGCGCCGGCCAGGTCCAGGGCGTTGACGTCCTGGTGGGAGGCCAGGGTGGGGGCGATGTCAGCGGTACGGCCGGAGATCACATTGACCACACCGCCGGGCAGGTCGGAGGTGGCCAGCGCCTCGCCCAGGGAGAGCGCCGGGAGGGGCGCGCTCTCCGAGGTGGCGACAACCACGGTGTTGCCCGCCGCGATCGCCGGGGCGATCACCGACACCAGGCCCAGCAGGGAGTGGCCGGTGCCGCTCTGCGGGGCGACGACGCCGACCACGCCGGTGGGCTCCGGGGTGGAGAGGTTGAAGTAGGGACCGGCGACCGGGTTGGCGGCGCCCGCGATCTGGGCGATCTTGTCGGTCCAGCCCGCGTACCAGACCCAGCGGTCGATCGCGGCGTCCACCAGTGCGGCGGCCTTCTTGCCCCCGATGCCCTCGCCTGCGGCCACCTCGGCGGCGAACTGCTCGCGGCGGCCCTGCAGCATCTCGGCGACGCGGTAGAGGATCTGGCCGCGGTTGTAGGCGGTGGCGCCGGACCAGCCGGGGACGGCCTTGCGGGCGGCGGCCACCGCGTCGCGGGTGTCCTTGCGGGTACCGAGCGGGGCGTTGGCCAGCCAGTTGCCCTTGGTGTCGGTCACCTCGTACACCCGTCCGCTCTCGGAGCGGGGGAACTTCCCGCCCACGAACAGCTTGTAGGTCTTGAAGACGTCAAGTCGCGTCAGCGCGTCGGACTTCGCGGTCGGGTCAGACATCGAGGTACGCCTCCAGGCCGTGGCGGCCGCCCTCGCGGCCGTAGCCCGACTCCTTGTAGCCGCCGAAGGGCGAGGTCGGGTCGAACTTGTTGAAGGTGTTGGACCACACCACGCCCGCGCGCAGCCGGCTCGCCATCCACAGGATGCGGGAGCCCTTCTCGGTCCAGATGCCGGCCGACAGACCGTACGGGGTGTTGTTGGCCTTCTCCACGGCCTCGGCCGGGGTGCGGAAGGTCAGCACCGAGAGCACCGGGCCGAAGACCTCCTCGCGGGCGATGCGGTGGGCCTGGCTGACGCCGGTGAAGACGGTGGGGGCGAACCAGTAGCCGCTGGACGGCAGTTCGCAGGCGGGCGACCAGCGTTCGGCGCCCTCGGCCTCGCCGATGTCGGAGAGTTCGCGGATCCGGGCCAGCTGGGCGGCCGAGTTGATGGCGCCCACATCGGTGTTCTTGTCCAGCGGGTCGCCGACCCGCAGGGTCGCCATCCGGCGCTTCAGGGCGTCCAGGACCTCGTCCTGCACCGACTCCTGGACCAGCAGCCGGGAGCCGGCGCAGCAGACATGGCCCTGGTTGAAGAAGATGCCGTTGACGATGCCCTCGACGGCCTGGTCGATCGGCGCGTCGTCGAAGACGATGTTGGCGGCCTTGCCGCCCAGCTCCAGCGACAGCTTCTTGCGGCTGCCGGCGAGGGAGCGGGCGATGGAGCGGCCGACCTCGGTGGAGCCGGTGAAGGCCACCTTGGCGACGTCGGGGTGGGCGGTGAGCGCGGCGCCGGTGCGGCCGTCGCCGGTGACGATGTTGACCACGCCCTTGGGCAGCCCGGCCTGGCGGACGATCTCCGCGAAACGCAGCGCGGTGAGCGGGGTGGTCTCCGCGGGCTTGAGGACCACGGTGTTGCCGGTGGCCAGCGCCGGGGCGATCTTCCAGGCCAGCATCAGCAGCGGGAAGTTCCACGGGATGACCTGGGCGGCGACGCCCAGCGGCCGCGGGTCCGGCCCGAAGCCGGCGTACTCCAGCTTGTCGGCCCAGCCGGCGTAGTAGAAGAAGTGCGCGGCGACCAGCGGCAGGTCCACGTCGCGGGTCTCGCGGATCGGCTTGCCGTTGTCGATGGACTCCAGCACGGCCAGTTCGCGGCTGCGCTCCTGGACGATCCGGGCGATCCGGAAGAGGTACTTGGCCCGCTCCGAGCCGGGCAGCGCAGCCCAGCCGGGGAAGGCGTCGCGGGCGGCCCTGACGGCGCGGTCCACGTCCTCCTCGGTGCCCTGGGCGAACTCGGCGAGCACCTGCTCGGTGGCCGGGTTGACCGTCTTCAGGGCCTCCTTGCCGGCGCTCTCGGTGAACTCGCCGCCGATGAAGTGCCCGTACGAGGAGGCGATCTCCCCGGCCGCCGCGGGCGACTCGGGGGCGGGAGCGTAGGAGAAGAGCTTGCCCGGGAAGCCGTTGCCCACCGACGCGGGGACGCCGGGCTCGGCGGGGGCGGTCTGCTTGCTGTTCTTGGGGGTTGCCATCTGGCTCAGTCCACCGTCACGTAGTCGGGACCGGAGTACCGGCCGGTGGTCAGCTTCTGACGCTGCATCAGCAGGTCGTTGAGGAGGCTGGAGGCGCCGAAGCGGAACCAGTCCGCGGAGAGCCAGCCGTCGCCGAGCGTCTCGTTCACCATGACCAGGTACTTCATGGCGTCCTTGGTGGTGCGGATGCCGCCGGCCGGCTTGACGCCGACCTGGGTGCCCGTGGCGGCGTGGAAGTCGCGCACCGCCTCCAGCATCAGCAGCGTCACCGGCGGGGTGGCGTTGACCGCGACCTTGCCGGTGGAGGTCTTGATGAAGTCGGCACCGGCCAGCATCGCCAGCCAGGAGGCGCGGCGGACGTTGTCGTAGGTCTGGAGCTCGCCGGTCTCGAAGATCACCTTGAGATGGGCGTCCGGGCGGCCGTCGGAGCGGCGACAGGCCTCCTTGACCGCGGTGATCTCCTCGAAGACCTGGAGGTAGCGGCCGGAGAGGAAGGCCCCCCGGTCGATGACCATGTCGATCTCGTCGGCACCCGCGGCCACCGCCGCGGCGGTGTCGGCCAGCTTCACCGGCAGCCCGGCGCGGCCCGACGGGAAGGCGGTGGCGACGGAGGCGACCTGGATGCCGGTGCCCTCCACCGCGGCGCGGGCGGTGGCGACCATGTCCGGGTAGACGCAGACCGCGGCGACCCGGGGGCAGCCGGGG
>NZ_LIQR01000237.1 GCF_001418575.1 Peterkaempfera griseoplana | reverse complement strand
CATCGACCACCGCGCCCTCGCCCGCGACAGCCTGCTCGGGCTCGCCACCGGCGACGCCTACGGCGCCCAGCACTTCGTCCCCACCACCCTGTCCCTGCTGCGCCGGCAGCAGCTCCCGCCGGCGCCCTGGCCGTGGACGGACGACACCGAGATGGCCTGCTCCGTGTTCGCCGCGCTGCGGCTGCGCGGCAGGGTGAACCCATGGGAGCTGGCCGAATCCTTCGCCCGCCGTCATGACTTCGACCGCGGCTACGGATCCGCGATGAACGGTCTGCTGCGGCAGCTGCGGCAGGGCGGCCGCTGGCAGGAACTCGCCCAGGGCCTCTTCGAGGGCCAGGGGTCATGGGGCAACGGAGCCGCGATGCGCGTCGCACCCCTGGGCGCCTGGTTCGCGGCCGACCCGGAGGAGGCGGCCTGGCAGGCCGCGCAGTCGGCGCGGGTGACGCACGCCCATCCGGAGGCGGTCGCCGGAGCCGTCGCGGTCGCCGTGGCCGCGGCCTGTGCCGCGCGTAGCCGCGGAAACCCGCTTCCGATACGGGAGTTCCTCGACCCGGTGCGCGCACTGACGCCTCCCGGCAACGTCCGTGACGGCGTCGACGAGGCGCTGGAGCTGGCCGGCCAGCCGCACGCCGAACTGGCCGCGCACCGGCTCGGCAACGGCAGCAGGGTCAGCGCCGTGGACACGGTGCCGTTCACGCTGTGGTGCGCCGCACGGCACCCGGACGACTACCCGTCGGCGCTGCGGGCCGCCGCCTCGGTGGGCGGGGACGTGGACACCACCTGCGCGATCGTGGGCGGCATCGTCGCCGCACGGCTCGGGGCAGCCGGTATCCCGCAGCGATGGCGTGAGGCGACGGAGGCGCTGCCCGACTGGGTGGAGGGGGACCGTACGGGCTCTGACCTGCGCCGGGAGGACCTGCGCGACGTCCAGGTCATCGCCAGCCCCCGCCCTCTGCCGGTCCCGGTCACGACCTGGGGCCCCGGGCAGTGGCAGCGGATCCGCCACGGTGTTCATGCACAGGCGATGGAAGAGAAGTGGGACATCCTGCTCGAAGGGGACCGGTTGCTCCTGCTGCGCAGCTGGACCGGTACATGCGTCTTCGAGGTGGAGGTCGCGGCCACCGGCGGGGAGTGGCGGCCGGTGCGCGCTTGGGTGGAGTCGGACCGCGGGAACTACCGCCGCGGTACCGACGAGGCCGAGGCCGCGATGCTGGAACTGCTGCTCGACCAGCACTTCGGCCGTGAGGTCCGGCCGGAGCTGTGGGCGCGCTACAAGCGCCTGCGCTTCGGCGGCTGACGGACCCGGACGCCTGGCTTCGACGCTCCCCGGCCGCACCGGCCGCCCCAGCCGAGCGTGTTCCGCCGGACGCATCGGCGGGACTTTTGAGGCCTCTGAGCGGGAAACGCAGCTCTGGGGGGCCGCGGTTGCATGGGAGCGCACGAGTCGGCCGGTACGCCGGGGTCTGCCTCCCGGAGGCCCGCGGTGCCGGGGCGCAGGCAGGCGCCGCGGCCCCGGATCGCGACCGCGGGCGCTCCCGCCCCGACCTGCGCCGTCACCTGGTCCGGCAGCCCCCGGGGCCCTGCCGGTCGGCTACCATGGGCGGCACGGCGGACGAGCCGGCCGGGCGGTCGCGACGGGTCCACGGACCCGCCGAGGAACGTCCGGGCTCCACAGGGCAGGGTGGTGGGTAACGCCCACCCGGGGTGACCCGCGGGACAGTGCCACAGAAAGCAGACCGCCGGGGGCCTCGGCCCTCGGTAAGGGTGAAACGGTGGTGTAAGAGACCACCAGTGCCCAGGGTGACCTGGGCAGCTCGGTAAACCCCACCCGGAGCAAGGTCAAGATGGGGTGCCTTCGGGTGCCCTGCGCGGACGTTCGAGGGCTGCCCGCCCGAGTCCGCGGGTAGACCGCACGAGGCTGTCGGCAACGGCAGCCCTAGATGGATGGCCGCCTCCCCGGGCGCCGCAAGGCTCCCGGGAGACAGAACCCGGCGTACAGGCTGACTCGTCCGCCGCCTTCTGGCGCAAGTTCCCCTGATCTGCACACTTCGCAGGTCAGGGGGACTTTTCATGTCCTGTGACCAGCTCTCCCGTGCGGGTCGATCACGCCTGTTTCGGTCCTCTTCCGGGCATCGTGTGGCGATCGTGTGGGGGGCGAAGACCCGCATATCGGCTGTCAGAACAGGGCTGAGGTGCCGCCGTACACGGCGCACCCGCCCCGGCCGGGTGACGGCCGGGGCGGGTGCGGGCTGTGGCAGGGGTGGTGCCGCCGGGGTGGGGCGGACTCACTTCAGGGTGAACGCGTCCAGGTTGAACAGGTCGCCGCTGCCGCCGGTGAAGACGAAGTAGAGCTTGTGCGTTCCGCCCGGGTCGGTCACCGGCGCGGACACCGTGGTGTAGGCGCCGGAGGTGTCGCCGACCGCGGCCGAGCCGAGCAGGGGGCCGTCCGGGGAGTCGGCGTGGACCTCGATGGTGCCTCCGGCGCCGGTGGCGGCGGCCCGGAAGTCGATAGCGCTGACGCCGTGCAGGTCGTACGGGTCGAACTCGATCCAGTCGCCGTTGTTCACGGAGGTGACCGCCTCGGCTCCCTGGGCGTTGGCGTCGGAGCTGGTCTGGACGCCGGACTGGCTGCGGAAGAACTCGGCCTGCGAGCTCTTGGAGTGCAGCACGATCTGCGTGGTGCCGGTGAGCCCGGGCACGCCCGCCGTGGGGGAGGTGTCGGTGTAGGTGGCGCTGAAGATGCCGTAGAAGTTGTCCGCGTCGGTGTGGCCCGCCGTGGTCAGGGTGAAGGTGCCGGAGCAGCCGGTGGCCTGGGACAGGTCGTGCTTGTGCTCGTCATGGCCGAGCGAGTAGTCGACCTGGACCTTGGAGCAGTCCACCGGGGTCCCGTCCGGGTCGGTGGCGTCGATGCTCCAGGCGAGCTGGTCGCCGTCGCTGAAGGTGAGCCCGTTGGACGGGGACGAGAACGACAGCACCGGGGCGGAGTTGCCGACCGTGACCACGACGGCGGAGGTCCCGGTCCGGCCGCTCGGGTCGGTCACGGTGAGCCGCGCGTGGTACTGGCCGTTGTCGGGGTAGCTGTAGCTCGGGGTCGCGCTGGTCGAGTCGACGGTGCCGTTGTTGTCGAAGTCCCAGGCGTAGCCGAGCTGGTCGTTCTCCGGGTCGGTCGAGCCGGTGCCGTCGAAGTGGACGGTCAGCGGGGCCTTGCCGGAGGAGACGTCCGTGGTGAAGGCCGCGGTCGGGGCCTTGTCGCCCGGAGCGTACTCGATCTTGTACAGCCCGGCGTCCAGCGAGCCGCCGAACCAGGCGCTGCCGTAGTCGAGCACGTACAGCGAGCCGTCCGGACCGAAGGCGGTGTCGATCGGCTCGACGAGGTGGGCCCAGTCCTTGCCGTCCGACAGCGTGTCGATCGCCTGGATCTTGCCCTTGGCGTCGGAGGTGATCGGCTTGATCCAGTGCGCGCCGAACTCGTAGGCGAAGAACTTCCCGTCGTAGCTCTGCGGGAACTTCACCTGCGAGTCGAGACCCGCGTCGTAGCGGTAGACCGGTCCGCCCATCGGGGCGCCCTGGCCGCCGAGCTCCGGGAACAGCGGGTTGCCCGCGTAGTGGTTCCAGATCCAGGCCGGCTGGGCCGGGGGCAGGTCCTTCAGACCGGTGTTGTTGGGCGAGTCGTTCACCGGGTGTGCGCAGTCGAAGGGCTCACCCGAGGAGGTGCCGGTGGCGAAGTCGTATTTGATGTACGGCGTGTTGTCGCCGATGCAGTACGGCCAGCCGAAGTTGCCGGCCTTGGTGATCCGGTTGTACTCGACGGTGTTCTCGGGGCCGCGCTTCGGGTCGGCCTGACCGGCGTCCGGACCGTAGTCGGCCAGGTAGACGATGTCGGTCTTCTGGTCGACGCTGAACCGGAAGGGGTTGCGGAAGCCCATCGCGTAGATCTCGGGACGGGTCCTGGGCGTGCCCTTCGGGAACAGGTTCCCGGTCGGGACCGTGTAGCGGCCGTCGTCGTGGACCTTGATCCGCAGCAGCTTGCCGCGCAGGTCGTTGGTGTTGGCCGCGGCGCGGCCGTCGTCGTAGACGGGGTTGCGGCCGGGCCGGGCGTCGACCGGGTTGTAGCCGTCGGAGGCGAACGGGTCGGTGTCGTCGCCCACGGACAGCAGCAGGTTGCCCTGGCTGTCGAAGTGGATGTCACCCGCGACGTGGCAGCACTGCCCGCGGCTGGTGTTCACCTGGAGGATCTTCTGCTCGCTGGACAGGTCCAGCTTCCCGTCCTCGAACTTGAAGCGGGAGAGCTGGTTGTGGCCGTTGTACGGGGCGAAGTCCGCGGCGGTCCCGTAGTCCGGGGCGTCCGTCATCGGGGTGTCCAGCCTGGGCGCGTAGTACAGGTACACCCAGTGGTTCTTGGCGAAGTGGGGGTCGAGGGCGACCGTCTGCAGGCCGTCCTCGTCGTGGGTGTAGACGTTCAGCCTGGCCACCACGTCGGTGATGCCGTCGAGGGTGGTGTCGTAGAGCGCGCCGTCACGGGATGTGTGCAGCACACTGCCGTCGGGGAGCACGGCCATCGCCATGGGCTCGCCGACCTGGTCGGGACCCTTGGCGAGGGTCACCTGCTGGAAGTCGGACGGTGCGGCGGCGGACGCGGCCGGAGCCGTGGACGCCTGTGCCGCGCTGGGTCCCATCACCGCGAAACCGACGCTGAGCGCGGTGCCCAGGGCGGCTGCGAGGATGCGGGTCAGTGGAGTACGCACGTGCTGTCTACCTCTCTCGGAGCGATTGGTGGACGACGGGCGGAGTGGTGGCGTCCCGGGGTGTGGCGGCCGGCTTCCGGCGTCGGCAGCGGCAGAGGGCACGCCGGGATTCGTCGCTCCTGTGATGAAGCGTCATGAGCGTGGCCCCGGCTTCGACCGAGTGTCAAGCAGCTAATGTGCGTCAGCTGCGAATGATGCCCTCATGTGGACACTTCTTTTGCTCGTCCGGTGAAAAGTGATGCCGAGGCGTGGTGAACTACCCCAGCCGCTACTCCACAACGAAGGAGTGATGATGGGTCAGTTCTCGAAGGGCCTCGACCGCCGGGGGTTCCTGCGGGCCGCCGCCGCGGGCGCGACGGTCGCCGTCGGTGCGGCCACGCTCGCCGGCGCAGTCCCGGCGACGGCCGCGGAGCCGGCCGCACCCGGCCAGCAGGGCCGCCGTGTGCGCGGGGCGCTGAGCATTCCCAAGGACGCGATCGGCATCCAGCTCTACAGCGTGCGGGACAAGACCTACCAGCTGGGCTTCCGTGCGGTCTTCGAGGAGCTGTCGCGGATGGGCTACCAGGAGGTGGAGTTCGCCGGCTACACCCAGGACACCGCCATCCTGGGTCGGCAGATCACCCCCCAGGAGATCCGGACCCTGCTCGACGACAACGGGCTGCGCGCCATCGGCAGCCACGTCGGCATCGGCAACCTGCGCAACAACCTGCAGCAGGAGCTGGACACCGCGGAGATCCTGGGCATGCCGAACATCGGCACCGCCAACGCACCCTCCGACACCCCCACCGTGGCCGCCTATCTGGCGGCCGCCGACGAGTTCAACACGTGGGGCGAGTCCGCCACCGCGCGCGGACTCAAGCTGTACCAGCACAACCACTGGGGCGAGTTCGCCTTCGGCACCGACCAGCCGGATGTCCGGCTGTACGACGTCTTCCTGGAGAACACCGACCCCCGCCACGTCTATCTGGAGATGGACGTGTACTGGGCCTTCGTCGGCCAGTTCCGTTACCCCGGGTTCGACCCCGCCGCATATGTGCGGGCCCACCCCTACCGGTACCCGATGTTCCACATGAAGGACGGCACGTCGGATCCCAACGCCGGCGACGGCTACGACATGACCGAGTTCGGCGCGGGTGACATGCCGTACCACCGCTTCGTCCACGCGATCGGCCGGTTCGGCAACCACCACCCGATCTGGGAGCAGGACACCGCCGTCGACACCCAGCCCAATCCGCCGGGCTCGCTGGGGGCCGCGCAGCGCAGCTTCACCGCACTCGCGGACCTGCTCGCCTGACACGGCGCCGTGCCCCGTTCCCCTGCTTCCCCGCCCGGGGACAGGGGGGCGGGGCACACTCTTCTTCTCGTCCACTTCTGCGCCGTCCGCCGCCGCACCGGTGGCGGACGGCACCCGCTCCCGAGGAGGTGAGCACGTGAGCGTCCCCTACGGCCTGCTCGCCCTGCTGCGCGACCACGGCCCGCAGTCCCGTGCCCAGTTGGCCGACCGGCTCCAGGTGCCGCGGCCGAGACTGCTGTCCGAGATCGACCGCCTGGTGGCGGCGGGCCGGGTCGTGGAGGCCGGGCCCGCGGCCTCCCGCGGCGGGCGCCGCTCCACCCTGGTGGAGCTCGACCCCGGGGTGCGCTTCGCCGCGGTCGACCTCGACGCCCACTCGGTCGCCGTGGAGATCACCGACGGACGCCTGCAACCGGTGGCCTCGCACCGGGAGCTCTGCGACATCCGCACCGGCCCGGCCGCGGTGCTGGACCGGGTCACCGGGATCCTCCACGCGCTCGGGGACCGGGGCCACTTCACCCGGCTGGAGGCCGTCGGCATCGGCCTNNCCGATCATGCCGGGCTGGGACCGCCACCCCGTCCGCGATGTGCTGGCGGGTGAGCACGGCTGCCCGGTCGCTGTCGACAACGACGTCAACGTGATGACCCTGGGCGAGCAGCACAGCGGTATCGCCCGCACCGTGGACAACCTGATCTTCGTCAAGATCGGCAGCGGGATCGGCTGCGGGGTGCAGATCGAGGGCCGGATCTACCGCGGTGCGGCGGGCTGCGCCGGGGACATCGGGCACATTCAGGCGGAGGCGGACGGCCCTGTCTGCTCCTGCGGGAACACGGGCTGCCTGGAGGCGCTCTTCAGCGGCGAGGCGCTGGGCCGCCAGGCGGAGGCCGCGGCCAAGGCCGGGGACTCTGTGCTGCTGGCGGAGCAGCTGGAGGCCAAGGGCGCGCTCACGGTGCGGGACGTGGCGGACGGCGCCGCCGCGGGCGACGCCGTCTGCATCGGTATGGTCAGGGCCGGGGGCCGGCGGGTCGGCCAGGTGCTCGCGGGTCTGGTGAGCTTTATGAACCCTTCGATGATCGTGATCGGTGGGGACCTGGCCGCGCTGGGGCACATCCTGCTCGCCGAGATCCGCAGCGTGGTGTACCAGCGCTCGCTGCCGCTGGCGACCGGCAGTCTGCCGATCGTCATGTCCGAACTGGGTGCCAGGGCCGGCGTGGTGGGCGCCGCGGTGCTGGCGAGCGAACTGGCCTTTGGGCGCCCCGCCTGAGGGCGGACCGCAGGGCGGGCCGGCCGGACCGACGGGCTGTCGGGCCGGCCTGCCGACGTGCCCGCCTGCTGACGTGCTGTCGGCGGGTGAGGGTGGGGGTGAGGGGTCG
>NZ_LIQR01000236.1 GCF_001418575.1 Peterkaempfera griseoplana | reverse complement strand
GGCCGGTGGCGGCGGCCAGCAGGCCGGCGGTGGTCAGGATGGCGGTGCGCAGTCGACCGTGCACAGCGGTCACTCCTCCCAAGTCGGTTCCGGATAGCGGACGCCAGTGTTTCCCTCCGCATTGCCGAGGACAGTCAGGGAAGGGTGAACCGGACGCGACGGCAAGGCGCCGATGCGGCCGGAAACCACCGCGACCCGCTCCGCTATGACTCCATGTGACCACTCGGATACGGAGATCGTCATCCATGCCGAACGGCGCGGCGCACCGGAATCGGCGGGAGACTCATCGCCCGCACCCGCGCGATCCGGCCGCCCGGCTTCGGCCGGAAGTGCACGGCACCCCTATGGACCGGTCCATCACTTTCGCCGAGGGAGCCGTATCGCCCCTCCCCCGCGCGCCCGGCCTCCGGACCCTGCCAGGCGGCTCCCACCGGAAGTGGACCGTCCCCACGGGCTGACCACGGCCCCTCCGTCCCCGGATGCGGCACGCCCCGACCGCCGGGCGTGCCGCATCCGGCCCCGGTCCGCTCAGCCGTCCGGCCGCTCCCCCGCCGCTCCCCCGGACGCCGGACCGCAGACCGGTCCGCTGGGCCCGGCGGCGGGCGCCTGCATCGGCGGCGCCCCCAGGGCGCAGTGATGGCAGGGCGGCGGGGCGGCGGGCGCCGCCTCCTCCCGCAGCACATCCGCGCGGATGGTGCACCAGGCCAGTACCGCGCCGGCCGCCAGCAGCCCCGCACAGACCAGCAGGGCCGCGTCGAAGGCCCGGCCGAAGGCATACGGATCGTGGTAGTGCCGACCCGAGAGGCCGACCACCAGCGGCAGCGCCGCCACCGCAATCAGCCCGGCAGCCCGGGCCACCGCGTTGTTGACGCCGGAGGCGATCCCGGCGTGGCGTGCCTCGACCGACCCCAGCACGGTCGCGGTGAGCGGTGCCACGGTGGTGGCCAGCCCCAGCCCGAAGACACAGACCCCGGGGAGCACATCCGTCAGATAGTCGGTGGAGGTGTCGATCCGCCTCAGCAGCAGCAGACCACCGGCGCAGACAGCGGGCCCCACCGTCATCGGGATCCGCGGTCCGATCCGCTCCGCCAGCCGCCCGGACCGCTCCGAGAGCGCCAGCATGATCACGGTCACCGGCAGCAGCGAGGAGCCGGCCGCCAGCGCCGAGAACCGCGCCTCGATCTGCAGATCGACCACCAGGAAGAAGAAGACCCCGCCGAGCGCCGCATAGACCGCGAAGGTGACCGCGTTGGCCGCGGTGAACTGCCGCTCGGCGAAGATCCCGGGCGGCAGCATGGGGTTGCGGCTGCGGTGCTCGACCACGGCGAAGCAGATCAGCGCGGCCACGCCGATCACCGCCGTGAGCGCCACCACCACCGGGTCGGCGCCGGGTTCGGCGGCCCCGATCAGGGCGTAGGTGATGCCCGCCAGGCCCACCGCGGCCAGCACGGCGCCCTGCCAGTCGAAGCTGCCCGTGGCGGTCTCGTCCCGGCTCTCCGGGACCCGGGTGGCGGCGATGGCCACCACCGCGGCCGCCAGCGGCACATTGATGAAGAAGACCCAGCGCCAGCTCACCGCGTCCACCAGCCAGCCGCCGAGCAGCGGTCCCAGCGCCCCCGCGACCCCGCCCAGTCCGGACCAGACTCCGATCGCCCTGGGCCGGTCCTGCTTGGCGAAGGACGCCTGGATCAGAGCCAGCGACCCTGGTGTGAGCAGTGCGCCTCCCGCTCCCTGCAGGGCGCGGGCCGCGATCAGCAGTCCGGGGGCGGGTGCCAGGCCGCAGAGCAGCGAGGCCACCGCGAACCAGACGGTGCCCACCATGAAGATCCTCCGCCGCCCGAAGCGGTCGCCCAGCGAACCGCCGAGCAGGATCAGCGCCGCCAGGGTGAGGGTGTAGCCGTTGACGGTCCACTGCAGCGCCGCCAGGGAGGCGTGCAGGTCCGCGCCCAGCGTGGGCAGCGCCACATTGACCACGGTGGAGTCCAGGAAGGTCATCCCGGAGCCGATCACGGCTGCGGCCAGCACCCAGCGCCCGGCGGCCTGCGACAGCAGTACGCCTCCTGCGGCGGCCCCGGCGGGCGGCGTCCGCGTACCACGTGCCATGTCGGCCTCCGTCCGTCCCCGCGCGATACAGGGGCACCCCCTGCACCTCGGACGTACCCGTACCGCCGCCGGGGATGCGGCGCCCCCGGCACCGGCCGTCGGCCGGCTCGCCGCCCGCCGACCGGGAGCGTCCGCTTCAGCCGCCGCCCAGCTGCACGGTGCGGCGGGTGTCGGTGTCGTAGCTGCGGGCCGCGTCCAGCGCGCCCGGGAGGTCCGGGAGCCTGCCCAGCACCTCCAGGGCGGTGACCAGCTGGCCGGGCTCCAGTCGCCGGGTCAGCCCCATATGGGGCATCCAGCGTCCCGGGAGATAGAGCGGATGCGGCTCCCCTGCGTCGCCGAGCGCCTCCCAGACCGCGCTGTGCAGCTGCAGCAGCTCCGGACCGGGCACCACCCCCCAGGCCAGCACCCGGCGGCGGCTGCGCGCGCTGAAGGAGAGCAGCCCCGAGAGCCGGATCCGCAGGGGCAGCGCCGGCGGGGCCAGCAGAGCGTCGATCCGCGCCTGGGCACCGGGCGGGAAGTGGCCGGCCGCCGCCAGCGTGAGGTGCGGGCGGTGCGCCGGATGGGGGTTGTGGGTGAGGCTGGGCAGACCCGCGTCGGCCAGCCTCCCCCACACCTCGCGTACCGCATGGTCGAAGGCGGGATCGCAGGTCAGCTCCACGGTGCGCACCGGTCCACGGTAGCGGGACGGGAACGGCGGCCACCCGCGACCGGTGGCAGCCGCGGTGGGTAGGGGCGAGGGTGCTGTCAGCAGCCCGTCGACGTACACCTGGGAACACCGGAGGAGCCGCCGTGAAGTTCGGGATCGCCACCTTCATCACCGACGAGGGGATCGCC
Source organism: Peterkaempfera griseoplana (assembly GCF_001418575.1). Lineage (GTDB taxonomy): Bacteria > Actinomycetota > Actinomycetes > Streptomycetales > Streptomycetaceae > Peterkaempfera > Peterkaempfera griseoplana. The sequence continues at coordinate 3,932 of NZ_LIQR01000236.1, read as the reverse complement.
CCCGCAGCACTGGGCCGGGCCGTGGAGGAGCGCGGCTTCGACTCGCTCTTCATCGCCGAGCACACCCATATCCCGGTCAGCCGGGAGACGCCCTACCCGGGCGGCGGGGAGCTGCCCCGGATCTACTACCGGACGCTGGACCCGATGGTGGCGCTGAGCAGCGCCGCGACGGTCACCGAGAGGCTGCTGCTGGGCACCGGCATCGCCCTGATCGCCCAGCGCGACCCCATCGTCACCGCCAAGGAGGTGGCCTCCCTCGACCTGGTCTCGGGCGGCCGGGCGGTGCTGGGCATCGGGATCGGCTGGAACCGCGAGGAGATGCGCAACCACGGCACCGACCCGCGTACCCGGGCCCGGCTGGTCGACGAGCGGATGCGGGCGATCATCGCCCTGTGGACCACGGACGAGGCCGAGTTCCACGGGGAGTTCGTGGACTTCGACCCGGTCTTCAGCTGGCCCAAGCCGGTGCAGCGGCCGCACCCGCCGATCTATGTGGGAGGCGGGGAGGCCGCCTTCCCGCGGATCGCCGAGTACGGCGACGCCTGGCTGGTCAACGCCATCCCGCCGGACCAGCTGGCGCCGCAGACGGAGCGGCTGAACCAGGCGGCGGGCCGCCGGGTGCCGGTCTCCGTGTACGCGGCGGAGGGCAGGCCCGAGGTGGTGGAGGGGTATCTGGCGCTGGAGGTGGAGCGGGTGATGTTCTTCCTGCCGACGCACCCGGAGCCGGAGACCCTGGAGCATCTGGACCGGCTGGCGGACGTCGCCGCCCGCTACCGCTGACCGGGGACCGCAGTGCCGGACATGGCGGCCGCCCAGGCCCGGGTGCGCTTCGGGGGGTGCCGGATCGCCCGGCTGGCCACCGCCGACGCGCAGGGCCGGCCGCATCTGGTGCCGGTCCTCTTCGCGCTGGACGGCGACACCGTCCTCACCGCCGTCGACCACAAGCCCAAACGGTCCCCCAGGCTGCGCCGCCTGGCCGACATCGCGGCCAACCCCACCGTCTGTCTGCTGGCCGACAGCGGCTACCGGGACGACTGGGATCTTCTGTGGTGGGTGCAGGCCCGCGGCCGCGCCCGGGTGGTTCCCCCGGACGGCGACCCGGTGCTCCGGACACGGGCCGCCGCGCTGCTGGCGGCCCGGTATCCGCAGTACCGGGAACGGCCCCCGGCGGGGGCGGTGATCACGGTCCCGGTCGACCGCTGGCTGGGCTGGCGGTCGACCGGGACCCCCTGACCGGGGCGGGGACTCAGGCGGCCTCGAGCGGCTCCGCCTCGTCGTCCTCCGCCCGGAACTGGGTGCGGTAGAGCTCGGTGTACCGGCCGTCCAGCGCGAGCAGTTCGGTGTGGGTGCCGCGTTCCACGATCCGTCCGCCCTCGACCACCAGGATCAGGTCGGCGGCGCGCACCGTGGAGAGGCGGTGCGCGATGACCAGGGCGGTACGGCCCTCCAGGGCCTCGGCGAGGGCCTCCTGGACCGCGACCTCGGAGGTGTTGTCCAGATGGGCGGTGGCCTCGTCCAGGATGACCACCCGCTGTCCGGCGAGGAGCAGCCGGGCGATGGTCATGCGCTGCCGTTCGCCGCCGGAGAGCCGGTAGCCGCGCTCCCCCACCACGGTGTCCAGGCCGTCGGGGAGTTCGGCCACCAGGGTGTCGAGGCGTGCCCGGCGCAGCACGTCCCACAGCGCGTCCTCGGTGGCCTCGGGCCTGGCGAGCAGCAGGTTCGCCCGGACGGTGTCATGGAAGAGGTGCCCGTCCTGGGTGACCATGCCGACCGTGGCGCGCACGGACGCCGCCGAGAGGTCGCGTACGTCGACGCCGCCGATGCGTACGGCGCCCTGGTCCACGTCGTACAGGCGGGGCAGCAGCTGGGCGATGGTGGACTTGCCCGCCCCGGAGGAGCCCACGAGCGCCACGGTGCGGCCCGCCTCGGCGCGGAAGGAGACGCCGAGGAGGACATCGCCGCCCGCGCGGGTGTCCAGGTTGGCGACCTCCTCCAGGGAGGCGAGGGAGACCTTGTCGGCGGACGGGTAGGCGAAGCGGACGCCGTCGAACTCCACCGCGACGGGGCCGGCGGGCACCTCGCGGGCGTCCGGCTTGTCGGCGATGAGGGGCTCCAGGTCGAGCACCTCGAACACCCGCTCAAAGCTGACCAGGGCGCTCATCACCTCCACCCGGGCCCCGGCCAGGGCCGTGAGCGGGGCGTACAGCCGGGTGAGGAGCAGGGCCAGGGCGACGACGGAGCCCGGTTCCAGGGTGCCGGTGAGCGCGTAGTGGCCGCCGAGTCCGTAGACCAGTGCCAGGGCGAGGGCGGAGACGAGGGTGAGGGCAGTGATGAACCCGGACTGCGCCATGGCGGTGCGCACCCCGATGTTCCGCACCCGCCGGGCGCGGGCGGCGAACTCGGCGGACTCGTCGGCGGGCCGGCCGAAGAGCTTCACCAGGGTGGCGCCGGGGGCGGAGAACCGCTCGGTCATCTGGGTTCCCATGGCGGCGTTGTGGGCCGCGGCCTCCCGCTGGAGTCCTGCCATCCGGGCGCCCATGCGCCGTGCGGGCACGACGAAGACCGGCAGCAGGACCAGGGCGAACACGGTGATCTGCCAGGACAGGGTGAGCATGACGCCGAGGGTCAGCAGCAGGGTGACGATGTTGCTGACCACTCCGGAGAGGGTGTTGCTGAAGGCCCGCTGGGCGCCGATCACGTCGTTGTTGAGCCGGCTGACCAGCGCCCCGGTGCGGGTGCGGGTGAAGAAGGCCACCGGCATCCGCTGGACGTGGTCGAAGACGGCGGTGCGCAGGTCGAGGATGAGTCCCTCGCCGAGGTTGGCGGACAGCCAGCGGCCGAGCAGCCCCAGCCCGGCCTCGGCGACGGCGATCAGGGCGATCCACACCGCCAGGGTGGTGATCACCCCGGAGTCGTGGCCCGAGACGATGGCGTCCACCACCCGTCCGGCGAGGACCGGGGTTGCCACGGCCAGCAGCGCGGTCACCACGCTGAGCAGTACGAACTCGGTGATGCGGCGCCGGTGCGGGCGCGCGAACGCCCCGACGCGGCGCAGTGTGTCGCGGGCCAGTGGGCGGCGCTGCTGCGCGGCGTTCATGACACTGTGCAGCTGGCTCCAGGCCGTGGTCTCCATGCTCATGTACGGACGGTAGGACCTCAACCGCCCTTGAGGTCAAGCCGGACGCCGGCGGGCTGCCCGCCGCCGTCCGTGCGGGCGGCCGTCACGGGCCGGTGGCCCGGTCCACCGCGCGCTTGCGCGGGTCCGTCGAACCGTAGGTGTCGAAGTGCAGCACGCAGGCCAGGACCAGCAGCCGGTCGATGCGCGGGTCGTGGATCCGCAGCGCGTAGCGGGCGGCGGCCCCGGCGCGGCGGGTCAGGTCGAACCCGGCGGACTGCCCGGCCCGGAAGCGGAGACGGGTGGCGAGGACCGTGTCGAGCGCCGGGCGGTCCAGCAGGACGTGCAGCGGCGTGCCGCGCCGCAGCGTGCTGCCGACCCCGGCGGGCTCACCGGTCAGCCTCCCCAGGCCGTCCTGGACGAAGGTCCACTCGGGGTGCCGGAGCAGTCGTTCGCGGTGGTCGACCCGGCCGATCGGGGTTCCGTCGGCCGACCGGGCGGAGTGCGGGGTGACCTGGCCGAGCAGCCGGTCGAGCCCGGGACCGCCGTACACCTGGAACGGGTGCCTGCTGCTGTAGGCGCCCTCCTTGTGCATCCGGGCGGCGGGGGCGTCCTGTCCGTCCGTGTGGAGGTCGAAGGTGGTGTGGGCGCGGCCGTAGTCGGCGGTGAGCGTGAAGGCGTCCAGGGAGAGCTTCACCGCGGGCCCCCGGGGCTGCCGGGCGCCGCCCCGGCGGTCCGCCGCCTGCCGCCGCCCGGCCGGGGCTGCAGCTGCCGTACGGCCCGCTGGGCGGCTCGGGGGTGCCGGCCGAGGTCGGCG
>NZ_LIQR01000235.1 GCF_001418575.1 Peterkaempfera griseoplana | reverse complement strand
CCGTCCCCCCATCCCGCCATCCCGCCGGACGGCCCCACCGCCGTCGGCCGCTCGCCGTGGAACAGCAGATGCCCCTCCCCCTGACCGTGGCACTCGCCCAGCCGTCCTGTGCGCCCCTGGACGTGGCCGCCAACGCGGCCGCCCATGCCGAGGTGGTCCGCGAGTCGGGCGCCCGGCTGGTGGTCTTCCCCGAGCTGTCGCTCACCGGGTACGACCTGGACGCACCGGCCGTGGCGCCGGACGACCCGCGACTGCTGCCGCTGGTCGCGGCGTGCGGGGAGACCGGCGCCACCGCGCTGGTCTGCGCGGCGGTGGCGGAGCCCGGCGGGGAGTCGATCGCGCTGCTGGAGGTCACCGGCGGGGGTGCGCGGGTGGTCTACCGCAAGATGCATCTGCACGGGGCGGAGCTGGACCGCTTCGTCCCCGGCGACCGGCCCCGGGTGCTGGAGGTGGACGGGCACCGGATCGGGCTGGCCGTCTGCGCCGACGCCTCCGTACCGGAGCACGCCGCCCGCACGGCGGCGCTGGGTGTCGATGTGTACCTGGCCAGCGCGCTGTTCGGCAGCGGTGAGGTGGCCCTGGCCAGGCGGGACAGTCAGCTGCGGGACGCGGCTGCCGCGCACGGCGTCTGGGGGCTGCTCTCCACGGTGGCCGGTCCCAGCGGGGAGTACCCGCAGACCTCCGGTGGTTCCGGCGCCTGGGCGCCCGGCGGTGCCCTGGTCGCCCAGGCCGGGGCGGAGCCGGACGAGGTGGTGACGGTCACCCTCGCGCTCTGACGGTGGGTCGCCGCCCCGCGTCCGGCCGTCCGCCGGACGACAGTGCGGAGGGGCCGGCAGGCCGGCGTCCCGGGCGGGCAGCGCGGTTGCCGGTGACGCACTCCGGGGTGGTGTCACCACTCCGCACCGCCCGGCGGCCTGGCCGGGGCGTACGGACGAAGCGGCGGCCGGGCCGGGCGGGCCCGGCCGCCGGACCGTCAGCTCTTCGGGGCGGCCTGCTGCACCACGTCGAAGGACCACAGGGTCGAGTCGGAGGCGGCCGGGCGGGGCCGCTCACCGCCGGACTCCCCGCCGCCGCGGTGGGCCGCCTGCATGGGCCCGGACATCCACTTCTGGAAGGCCTCCTCGCTCGCCCATCGGGTGTAGACCAGGTACTTGTCGGTGCCGTCGACCGGCCGCAGCAGCTCGAACCACTCGAAGCCGTCGGAGGACTCCACCGCCCCGGCCCGCGAGGCGAACCGCTTCTCCAGGACCTCCCGCTGCTCCGCGGGGACTGACAGCACGTTGATCTTCACTACGCTCATGTCCCCATCCTGCCGCACGGCGCCCCGGCGTTCACGGCGTGCGCGGCAGTCCCGCCGGCGGCCGGGCGGGAACCGGCCCGGACCAGGGGCGACGTTCAGCGTCCGCGGGGCGCGTACATGATCAGGGCCATTCCGGCGAGGCAGACCAGGGCGCCGATGACGTCGAAGCGGTCGGGACGATAACCGTCGGCGACCATGCCCCAGATCAGCGACCCGGCCACGAACACCCCGCCGTAGGCGGCCAGGATGCGGCCGAAGTCGGCGGCCGGCTGCAGGGTGGCGACGAAGCCGTACAGGCCCAGCACCGCGACCCCGGCCCCGATCCACAGCAGGCCCCGGTGCTCGCGGACGCCCTGCCACACCAGCCAGGCCCCGCCGATCTCACAGAGGGCGGCTGCGACGAAGAGGGCGACGGAGCGGGCGACCAGCACCGCGAAAGCATCTCATGGCCGCAGCGGACGCCCTGGCCCGGCCGTGCGGGACCGCTGCCGCTCCCCGGCGGGCCGCTCGGCGCGCAGGACCCGCCACCCGGGCGCCCGAGGCCCGCGCCGGGCGGGCGGGGCGTCAAGAAGTCGTCAAGATTCACCGCCCCGCGGAGCGGCCCCCGAAGTGCCCAGGACGCCCATTGGGCCAGGCCGGTGCGTATGAGGAGCGCCCTCGTGCCCTGCCCGGTGGGAGGGGGAGGTTTCTCGTACGCTCGGCTGGCCGCCGTCCGGGTGGCTGATCACTTGCACGAGCACGACGGGAGTCCAGGGTGGCCGCCTCCACACCTACCGGTCCGGCACCGGCGGCGGAGAGCCGTCTCCGGACCTGGCTGCTGGAAGGGCTGGCCGACATGGCCAAGCAGCAGCCGGGTGCGCATGCCGATCCGCACCGGGCCCACCAGCGGTGGTGGCGGGTGATGTGCCTGACCGGTCTGGACTACTTCTCCACGCTCGGCTACCAGCCGGGCATCGCGGCGCTGGCGGCGGGCCTGCTCTCCCCGCTGGCGACGGTGGTGCTGGTGGCGGTGACGCTGGCCGGTGCGCTGCCGGTGTACCGGCGGGTGGCCCAGGAGAGTCCGCACGGCGAGGGCTCCATCGCGATGCTGGAGCGGCTGCTGTCCTTCTGGAAGGGCAAGCTGTTCGTGCTGGTGCTGCTGGGGTTCGCCGCGACGGACTTCCTGATCACCATCACCCTGTCGGCGGCCGACGCCACCGCCCACCTGGTGGAGAACCCCCATCTCACCGACATCCTCGGCGGCCACCAGGTGGCCGTCACCCTGGTGCTGGTGGCGTTGCTGGGGGCGGTGTTCCTCAAGGGGTTCACCGAGGCGATCGGCGTGGCCGTGGTGCTGGTCTCGGTGTACCTGCTGCTCAACGCCGTGGTGGTGGGGGTGGGGCTGTGGCAGGTCGTCAGCTCGCCGCATCTGGTGGTGGACTGGTCGCATGCGCTCACCGCACAGCACGGCAATCCGGTGGTGATGGTGGGTCTGGCGCTGCTGGTGTTCCCGCGGCTGGCTCTGGGGTTGTCGGGGTTCGAGACCGGGGTGGCGGTGATGCCGCACATCGAGGGCGCCCCCGGGGACACCGAGGAGCGCCCGGCGGGGCGGATCGCCGGCGCCCGGAAGCTGCTCACCACCGCGGCGGTGATCATGAGCGTCTTCCTGATCACCAGCAGTCTGATCACCACCCTGCTGATCCCCCAGGACGAGTTCAAGGCGGGCGGGCAGGCCAACGGCCGTGCCCTGGCCTATCTGGCGCACCGCTACCTGGGCTCCGCCTTCGGCAGTGTCTACGACGCGTCCACCATCGCGATCCTCTGGTTCGCCGGCGCCTCCGCCATGGCGGGGCTGCTCAACCTGATGCCGCGCTACCTCCCCCGCTACGGCATGGCGCCGCACTGGGCACGGGCGGTGCGTCCGATGGTGCTGGTGTTCATCGCGGTGGCCTTCCTGGTCACCTGGATCTTCAACGCGGACGTGGACGCCCAGGGCGGGGCGTATGCCACCGGTGTGCTGGTGCTGATCACCTCGGCGGCGATCGCCGTGACCATCGCCGCACGGCGGGCCGGTGAGCGGGGCTGGACCATCGGGTTCGGGGCGATCTCGCTGATCTTCCTCTACACCACCGCGACGAACGTGGTGGAGCGTCCCGACGGTGTGAAGATCGGCTCCTGCTTCATCGCCGCGATCATCGCCGTCTCGCTCTTCTCCCGGCTGAGCCGCGCCTTCGAGCTGCGGGTGACCAAGGTGGTGCTGGACGATCCGGCCCGGCGCTATGTGCAGGACATGGCCCATCGCCGGATCCGGCTGATCGCCAACAAGCCGGCCCGCCGCGACGTGGCCGAGTACCGGGACAAGATCCGGCAGATCCGGGCCGACAACGACATCCCGGCCGAGGACGATCTGATCTTCGTCGAGGTCACCGTGCGCGATCCCTCGGACTTCGAGAGCGAGGTGCAGGTCCGGGGCGCGGTCCTGCACGACCGCTACCGGGTGCTGACCCTGGAGAGCGCCAGCATCGCCAATGCGCTGGCCGCTCTGCTGCTGGAGATCCGTGATGTGACGGGCACCCGGCCGCACATCTACTTCGAGTGGACCGAGGGCAATCCGCTCAACCAGTTCCTGCGGTTCTTCCTCTTCGGGCAGGGCGAGGTGGCCCCGGTCACCCGTGAGGTGCTGCGCGAGGCGGAGCCGGACCGCTCCCGGCGGCCCCGGGTGCACGTCGGCTGAACCGGCGGCCCCGCCTGCGGCCTCCCCGTCCGCCGCCTCCCGGCGGCCGTACCCCCGGTGGTCATCCCTCCGAAATGCAGCGGCTACCGAACATATCGGTGACCGATGTACTCTGCCGGGGAGATACCGACCCGAGGGGACGGCATGGCATCCACATCCCTGCGGCAGCGCCCTTCCTGGCCTGCGGTCCTGGTCGAGGAGCGGCCGCGGCCCCGGCTGGTCCGCGACCGCCCCGGCGCCTGGTGGCTCGCCGTGGCGACGGTCTGCCTGGGCGCCTTCATGGGCCAGCTGGACGCCAGCATCGTCACCCTGACGTACGGCGCGCTGCAGACCCGCTTCACCGCCTCGGCAGCCGCCGTCGAATGGGTGTCGCTGGCCTATCTGCTCACCCTCGTCGCCCTGCTGGTGCCGATCGGCCGGCTCTCGGACGCACACGGCCGCAAACTGGGGTACCTCTACGGGTTCCTGGTGTTCACCGCGGCCTCGGCCGCCTGCGGACTGGCGCCCTCCCTGGGGGCCCTGGTGGCCTTCCGGGTCGTCCAGGCGGTGGGCGCGGCGCTGCTGCAGGCCAACAGCGTCGCCCTGGTGGCCACCAGCGCGCCGCGGGAGAGGATGCGCTCCGCCCTCGGAGTGCAGGCCGCCGCCCAGGCGGTGGGCCTGGCCCTGGGACCGACCGTCGGCGGCGCCCTGGTGGGCACCGTCGGCTGGCGCTGGGTGTTCGGCATCAACGTCCCGGTCGGCATCGCGGCGCTGGTCGCGGGCCACTACCTGCTGCCGCGCACCCGCAGCCGGCACCCGGCCGACCGGCTGGACCTGTGGGGGCTGCTGCTGCTGGCGCTGGCCACCACCAGCGCCCTGCTGGGCGTCTCCGCGGCCTCGGGGCTGGACCTCCCGGGCACGGCGTTGGTCGCACTGTTCGCCGTGGCGGCCGCGGCCGGCTGGGCGTTCGCCGCCCGCCAGACCCGTACGGCCACGCCGCTGGTGGATCCGGCGCTGCTGCGCGGACGGGGCGTCCGCGCCGGGCTGCTCGGGGCGGTCTGTGCCTATCTGGTGCTCTTCGGGCCGCTGGTGCTCGTACCGGTGGTGCTGAGCGCGGCGGGCCGCTCCGAACTGACTGCGGGGCTGGTGCTGACCGCCCTGCCGGCCGGGTTCGCCCTGGCTGCGACCGGCGCGGACCGGGTGCTGCCGTCCGGCCTGACCGACCGGGGACGGTGCCTGCTGGGGTCCGCCGTGTGCACCGCGGCACTGGCGGCGCTGCCGGTCCTGCCCCCGGCCGCCCCCGCCCTGGTGCCGCTGCTGGCCCTGCTCGGACTGGGCCTGGGGGTCTTCACCCCGGCCAACAACGCCGCGATCATGGCGGCCACCCCGGCCCGCTCGGCCAGCACCGGCGGCGGACTGGTCAACATGGCCCGCGGGCTGGGCACCGCACTGGGCGTCGCCCTGGTCACCCTGGCCCTGCACCTCTCGACCGGCGCCGCCGGCGGCGGGGGACGGGCGGCGGTCGTGGTGCTGCTGGGCGCCGCGGCCCTGGCCGTGGTGGCCTCCTGGCTGGTCCCGACCCGGCCCGGGCACCCGTCCGGCAGCGGACGCTCGGCCTGCGTACCGCCGTCCCGCGGCTGACGCTGGAGGGACGGGCGGGCAGCCACCGAGCGGCGCCCTGGGCCGGGACGTGCGCGGCTCGGCCCGTGACTTCCCCACGGCCGCGGGCTGGGGCTGCGGGTTCCGCGCGGCGGCGGGCGGTACGGCCGCGACCAGGCCGCCGGCCTCGCCGGACGCCGCCGTCCGCGGCGTGAGCCGGGGGCCCGGCGCGGCCGAACCCGTCGAGCCCGGGCGGCGGGTGGAACCGGTGCGCGCGGCGCGGGCCAGGGGGTCAGCCGGCGGGTGGTGAGGCGTCGGCCAGTGCGGCGGCGGCACTGTCCAGCAGCATCTCCAGCGCCGTGGGATAGGCGCTCCGGTTCATCCGGGCGACCAGCAGTCCGGCGGTGGCGGCGATGTGCGGATGGGTGTCCGCGGGCAGTTGCGCATAGGTCGCCCGCCAGACCCCCTCGTCGGCCCTGCGGGCCGACTCGGGCAGCGCCAGCGTCGCCGCGTCCAGGATGGCGAAGGCCAGGCTCTGGTCGATGAAGGCGTGGTAGACCCGTACCGCCGCGTCGTCGGGGAAGCCGGCGGTGCGGAGCACCCCGAGGATCGCCTCGTCGGCTGCGATCTCATGGGCCCGCCCGGTGACCCGGCTGGCCGTCAGCACCGCGGCCTGCGGGTGCGCCAGATAGGCGGCGTGGATGCGGGCGCCCAGCGTACGCAGGTCGGCTCGCCAGTCCCCGCCCGGCTGCCAACCGTGCAGCGCCCGGCCGACCAACTCGTCGCCGATGGCCAGGGTCAGCTCGTCGACGCTGCGGAAGTAGCGGTACAGCGTGCTGGGGTCGGCGCCGAGTGCGGCACCGAGGCGCCGCACGGTGAGGCCGTCGCTGCCGTGCTCGCGCAGCATCCGCAGGGCGGTCTCCACGATCAGCCGCTCGGAGAGCACCGTCCCGTTCTTGGTGGGCCGCCGTCGCTGCCGTGCCGCCTCCGGCACCACCTGTTTCGCCATCGCTGCTCCTCGCCGCTCTCCCCGGCAGCTTATGCCAACGCCATTGACGTGACGAGAGGCCCCCGCGTTTCATCCCTTCCGGGGGACGACGAGGTCACCGGTACAAGGAGAGACACCATGCGAGTGCTGCTAGTGGGAGCCGGCGGAGTGGGTACCGCGATCACCCGGATCGCGGCCCGCCGCCCGTTCTTCGACCACATGGTGGTGGCCGACTGGGACCCGGCCCGCGCCGAGGCCGCGGTGGCCGCGCTCGGCGAGGCCGGCGACAGGTTCAGCGCCGCACGGGTGGACGCCTCGGACGAGGGGGCGGTGGCCTCGCTGCTGGCCGAGCGGCGGTGCGACGTGCTGCTGAACGCCACCGATCCCCGGTTTGTGATGCCGCTCTTCAACGCGGCGCTGGCCGCGGACGTCCACTACCTGGACATGGCGATGTCGCTGTCCCGGCCGGACCCGGAGCGGCCGTACGAGCGGTGCGGGGTCAAACTCGGGGACGAGCAGTTCGCCCGTGCCGCCGACTGGGAGCGCAGCGGCCGCATCGCCCTGGTGGGCATGGGCGTCGAGCCCGGCATGTCGGATGTCTTCGCCCGCTATGCGTCCGACGAGCTCTTCGACGAGATCGAGGAGATCGGCGTCCGCGACGGTGCGGACCTCACCGTGGACGGCTACGACTTCGCGCCGTCCTTCTCCATCTGGACCACCATCGAGGAGTGCCTCAACCCTCCGGTGGTCTGGGAGGAGGACCGGGGCTGGTTCACCACGCCGCCGTTCAGCGAACCCGAGGTCTTCGACTTCCCCGAGGGCATCGGCCCGGTCGAGTGCGTCAATGTGGAGCACGAGGAGGTGCTGCTGATCCCGCGCTGGGTGAACGCCCGGCGGGTCACCTTCAAGTACGGGCTGGGCAGGGAGTTCATCGAGAAGCTGCAGGTGCTGCACCAGCTGGGCCTGGACCGCACCGACCCGGTGGCCGTGCGCAGCGACCTGGGCACCGCCGGGGTCTCGCCGCGCGACCTGGTCGCCGCCTGTCTGCCCGACCCGGCGACGCTCGGCGACCGGATGCACGGCAGGACGTGTGCGGGCACCTGGGTGAAGGGCACCAAGGACGGCAGGCCGCGTGAGGTGTACCTCTACCACGTGGTCGACAACCAGTGGTCGATGCGGGAGTACGGTTCCCAGGCCGTGGTGTGGCAGACGGCCGTCAACCCGGTGGCCGCCCTGGAGCTGATGGCCTCGGGCGTCTGGTCGGGCTCCGGCGTCCTGGGGCCCGAGGCGTTCGCGCCGCGGCCCTTCCTGGATCTGCTCACGGAGTACGGCTCGCCCTGGGGCCTGCGCGAGCAGTGACGGGACGTCATAGGTGATGCGCTGGGCGTGTTTTGGTTGGCGGGGCGCGGTCCGGGCGGCGGGGGCCGTCCGCGATCGCGGGCGTTCGCCCCGGGTGCGGGGCGGTTCGGGCCGGGCCGGCCGTACCGGACGGGCGCCGGTATCCGATTGACCGCCGAACCGGATCGGTGATTTCATCGGCGCTGCCTCGCGCGAGTCGCCCGATGCGTACGGCGCCGCCCACCACGCCGCCGCATCCCGCCCGCCCCGCGAAGGACCGCCACCGTGCTCCACCCTGTTTCCGGCCCTGCCCTGGGCACCCTCCCGCCGCGCGTGATCACCCTCGGGGAGGCCATGGCCCGCGGCGTCCGGCAGACCGCCCAGCACTGGGTGACCGGCTGGGCCGCGGGCCAGGTCGCGGGCGCCCCCGTACCCGGCATGGCCGCCACCGCCGCGGCCGGGGTCCGCGACTGCACCGTACGCAACGCGGTCTTCCTCAGCGCCGGGGGCGGCTCGGTGCGCGTCCGGCTGAGCAACACCTTCGGCGACCGCCCCGTGGCGGTGGACCACGCGACCGTCGCGGTGCGCAGCCAGGGGGCGGACGCGGTGCCGGGGACCATGCGCGCCCTCACCTTCTCGGGGAGCGCCAGGACCGTCCTGGCGGCGGGCGGGACGCTGCTGAGCGACCCGGTCGCGCTGGCCGTGGCACCCCTGTCGACCCTGCTGGTCAGTGTGTTCGTGCCGGGCGCCACCGGCCCGTTGACCCACCATCCGTTCACCGCGGCGACCAACTACCTGGCCGACGGGGACGCGGCGCCCAGCACCTTCGGCGGAGCCTTCCGGAGCAGCCCCTGCTGGCTGCTGGTGAGCGCGGTGGAGGTGCTCGCGGACGCCCGTACCAGCGGCACGGTGGTCGCCTTCGGCGACTCCATCACCGACACCGCCCGCACCACCGGCGACCTCAACCGGCGCTACCCCGACCGGCTCGCCCGCCGGCTGGCCGCCCGTGAGGGCCGCACCCTGTCGGTGGTCAACGCCGGGCTGGGCGGCAACTGCCTGCTCGGCGAGCGGACGGGCGAGCCCCACTACGGGCCGTCGGGGCTGTCCCGGATGGAGCGGGACATCTTCGCGCACAGCGGGGTGCGGGCGGTGATCCTGCTGGAGGGGATCAA
>NZ_LIQR01000234.1 GCF_001418575.1 Peterkaempfera griseoplana | reverse complement strand
GCCACCACCAGCACCATGCCGAAGAGCGCCGAGGCGGTCAGCCGGGTGTCCAGGTCCGCCGCCAGCTCCCCCTGCCGCACGGCGTCGTCCAGCACCCCGGCGACCACCGACACCGCCTCGTCCCGCAGCAGCCGCAGGGTGTCGTGCCAGGCCCGGTTGGTGCGCCAGGTCTCCGCGACGAAGAGCTGGGCGAAGGACGGGTAGGCGGCGATGAACTCCAGCCCCGCCCGGATCATCGCGTCCAGGCCCTCCAGCGGCGGCCGGTCGGCGGCGGCGCTCCGCAGCGAGTCGGTGAGCAGGCCGACGCCGTGCCGCAGCAGCCCCTCGAACAGCTCCGTCTTGCTGGCGAAGTTGTAGTAGACGGTCCCCTTGGCGACCCCGGCCCGCTCGGCGATCTCCTCCACCGTGGTGGCGGAGAAGCCCTGTTCGGCGATGAGGGTCACCGCGGCCTCGTACAGGCGCTGCCGGGTGGCGCTGCGGCGGGTACTGGTGCTGCTGCTCATGGCCGTATTCTCGCGGGTCGCGCCCACGGCCGCCGCGGCGGTCACAGTGCCAGCTCCGGGTGGAGCCGGGAGAGCGACCAGACCTGCTGCCGGCGTGCGGTCAGGGCGGTCAGGGCGAGGGCGGCGGCCAGGAAGGCGGTCAGCACCGCGCAGCCCGTCCACACCGGCCCCAGGTCGCCGCCGCTGACCAGCCGGCGCAGGCCCTGCACCACATAGGTCATCGGCAGCAGGGGGTGCAGGACACCGAAGAACCGCGGGCTGGTCTCCACCGGGTAGGTGCCGCCGGCCGAGGTGAGCTGGAGCATCAGCAGGGCGAGGGCCAGCAGCCGCCCCGCCGGGCCGAAGCGGGCGTTCAGCCACTGCATGATCGCGGTGAAGCAGGCCACGGTGAGCAGCGCATAGCCCACCACCCCGGCGCCGCGCTGCAGTTGCAGCCCCACCCCCCAGTGCAGCACCGCCAGCAGCGCCCCGGCCTGGAGCACCCCGATCCCGGCGGCGGGCAGCCAGCCGGCGACCGCGACCCGCCAGGAGGGGGCGTTGGCGGCGAGCGCGCGGGGGCTGAGCGGGCGCAGCAGCATATAGGCGACCATGGCGCCGACCCACAGGGCGAGCGGGATGAAGTACGGGGCGAAGCCGGTGCCGTAGTTGGGCGCCTTGTTGAGTTCGTTCCTGGCCAGCTGGACCGGGTCGCTCATGGCGGCGGCGCGGGCGTCGCGCTGCGCCCGGTCGTAGTCGGGGATCTTCCCGGCGCCGTCGCGCAGGCCGCTCGCCAGGGTGCCGGAGCCGTCCGTCAGCGAGCCGAGGCCGCTGTCCAGGCGCTGGGCGCCGTCGGCCAGCGTGCCGAGGCCGCCGTCCAGGCGCTGGGCGCCCGTGGAGAGCTGGAAGAGCCCACCGCTGAGCGACCTGGCGCCGTCCGCGAGATCGCCCAGCCCGGAGTCGAGGGTCCGGGCCCCGGTGAGGGCCTGGCCGGTGCCCCGGTGCAGGGCGGCGGAGCCGGTGGCCAGCCGGTGCACGCCCGTGTTGAGCCGGTTGACGTCGGCCACGGCCTGGTCGAAGTCCTGGGCCAGGCCCGGCCTGGACAGCTGGCGGGCGAGCCGTTCGACCCGGGTGGCGTCGGCGGCCAGCTGGTCGAGGCGCGGTGTCATCTGCTGTACGGCGTCGTCGAGTTGCCCGGCGGCGGCGACCACCTCGTGGGCGGCGCGGTCGGCCTGGCCGAGGGCGGCGCAGTCGGCGGCGCTGTTCGGGGCGGTGTTCTTC
>NZ_LIQR01000233.1 GCF_001418575.1 Peterkaempfera griseoplana | reverse complement strand
CGGCCGGACCGGCGCCTCCGGCCCCCACCCCTGCACGGCGGCCCCCACCTGCTTGTCCGGCCCGCCATGGACACCCCGGCGTACCCTTGGGGGGTGACCGACGCCCGAGATGCCATCGCCGTAGACGTGACCCCGGAGCCGGTCCCCCTGCTGGAGCCGCGGGAGGGCATCCCGCCGGTCGTGACCGACGCCGGGGCGCTCGCCGATACGGTGGCCGCCTTCGCCTCGGGCAACGGACCGGTGGCGGTGGACGCCGAACGCGCCTCCGGCTACCGGTACGGGCAGCGTGCCTATCTCATCCAGCTGCGCCGCGCCGGGGCCGGGACCGCCCTGATCGACCCGATCGCCTGCCCGGACCTCACCGCACTGGGGGACGCGCTCGCCGACACCGAGTGGGTGGTGCACGCCGCCACCCAGGACCTGCCCTGCCTGGCCGAGGTGGGGATGCGCCCCAGCCGGCTGTTCGACACCGAGCTGGCCGGCCGCATCGCCGGCTTCCCCCGGGTCGGACTCGGCCCGATGACCGAGAGTGTGCTGGGCTACTCGCTGGCCAAGGAGCACTCGGCGGTGGACTGGTCCACCCGCCCGCTGCCGGAGCCCTGGCTGCGCTATGCGGCCCTGGATGTCGAGGTGCTGGTCGAGCTGCGCGACGCACTCGAGCAGGAGCTGGACAGCCAGGGCAAGCTGGAGTGGGCGCTGGAGGAGTTCGCGGCGATCGCCGCCGCTCCGCCGCCCGCCCCCCGCGTCGACCCCTGGCGCCGCACCTCCGGACTGCACAAGGTGCGCCGCCGCCGCCAGCTGGCAGCCGTACGGGAGCTGTGGCAGCTGCGCGACCGCACCGCCAGGGAGCGGGACGTCTCCCCCGGCCGGGTGCTCTCCGACCTCGCGATCATCAGCGCCGCCCTGGCCATGCCCACCACCCCACAAGCGCTCCAGGCGCTTCCGGGCTTCGGCCCCCGGGTGCACCGGAGGCAGCTGGAGCAGTGGCTGGGCGCGCTGGACCGGGCCCGGGTGATCCCCGAGCCGCTGCTGCCGCCGGCCACCGCCCCCCATGACGGCCCGCCGCCGCCGAGGGCCTGGGCGGACAAGGATCCGGTGGCCGCCGCCCGGCTGGCCGGCGCCCGGGCCGCGGTCTCGGCACTGGCCGAGGCCCATGGGCTGCCCGCGGAGAACCTGATCACTCCGGACCTGGTGCGCCGGGTCAGCTGGGAGCCCCCCGCGGACGCCAGCGCCGAGGCGGTCGCCGAGGCGCTGCGCGGGCGTGGCGCCCGCCACTGGCAGGTGACCCTGGTCGCCCCGGTGCTCGCCAGCGCCTTCGCCGCGGCCGACGCCGCGGCCTGACCGTCCGCACGGCCGCATCCCCGGGGCGCGGGGATCCTCCGCTCGGCCCTCCGTCACCGTACGGGGCCCGAACGCGGGGATCCCCGCGCCCCGGCCGTCCGCCGGGCTCTCCGGGCTCTCCGGGCTCTCCCGGCGGCCGGACGGGACCACGCGGACGGGTGCGGAGTGGCGCGCGCCACACCGGGCACGCTGAGGGTCGACCGCTCTGGGCATCTTGGTTACCGGCGAGTAGCATGGCGGGAGCGCCGCAGTGCCGTGTGTGCGGCCGCGACCCCTCATGACGTGTTGGGCTCCTGATACTGGGACCTGGGAGGAGAGCCACCGTGCCTCGTACCGCGAGGGACGTCGTCTTCGTCGACGGCGTCCGCACCCCGTTCGGCAAGGCGGGCCCGAAGGGCATCTACCACGAGACCCGCGCCGACGACCTGGTCGTCAAGTGCATCCGGGAGCTGCTGCGCCGCAACCCGAACCTGCCCGCGGAGCGGATCGACGAGGTCGCCGTCGCGGCCACCACCCAGATCGGCGACCAGGGCCTGACCATCGGCCGCACCGCCGCGCTGCTCTCGGGCCTGCCCAAGTCGGTGCCGGGCTACGCCATCGACCGGATGTGCGCCGGTGCCCTCACCGCCGTCACCACCACCGCGGGCGGCATCGCCTTCGGCGCGTACGACGTGGTGGTCGCGGGCGGCGTCGAGCACATGGGCCGCCACCCGATGGGTGAGGGCGTCGACCCCAACCCGCGTTTCGTCTCCGAGAAGCTGGTCGACGAGTCGGCCCTCTTCATGGGCATGACCGCGGAGAACCTGCACGACCGCTTCCCGCACCTGACCAAGGAGCGCTGCGACGCCTACGCCGTGGCCTCCCAGGAGAAGGCCGCCAAGGCGTACGCCAACGGGAAGATCCAGCCCGACCTGGTGCCGATCGCCGTGCGCCGCACCAACCCCGAGGCCGGCGAGACCGGCTGGGGCCTGGCCGTCAGCGACGAGCCGATGCGCCCGGGCACCACGCTGGAGAACCTGGCGGGCCTGAAGACCCCGTTCCGTCCGCACGGCCGGATCACCGCGGGCAACTCGGCGGGCCTCAACGACGGCGCCACCGCATCGCTGCTGGCCGCCGAGGACGTCGCCGAGGAGCTGGGCCTGCCGGTGAGGATGCGCCTGGTCTCCTACGCCTTCGCGGGCGTGGAGCCCGAGGTGATGGGCATCGGCCCGGTCCCGGCGACCGAGAAGGCGCTGGCCAAGGCCGGCCTCTCGATCTCCGACATCGGCGCCTTCGAGGTCAACGAGGCCTTCGCGGTGCAGGTGCTGGCCTTCCTCGACCACTACGGCATCGCCGACGACGACGAGCGGGTCAACCCGTACGGCGGCGCCATCGCCTTCGGCCACCCGCTGGCCTCCTCCGGCGTCCGGCTGATGAACCAGCTGGCCCGCCGCTTCGAGGAGCGCCCGGACGTCCGCTACGGCCTGACCACCATGTGCATCGGCTTCGGCATGGGCGGGACCGTCATCTGGGAGAACCCCCACTGGAGCGGAGCGACCCAGAACGCACAGATCGAGGGGGCGAAGTGACCACCACCGAGATGCTTCAGCGCGCCGCTGAGCTCTTCCCGGACGAGGTCGTCACCACGGCCCACGTCCGCCACATCGACCTGCCGGGCCAGGCCGGGCGCTTCGCCCTGATCACCCTGGACAACGGCTTCGACCACACCAAGCCGACCACCTTCGGCCCCGGCTCCCTCGCCAGGCTCTCCGAGGCGCTGGACCAGGTGGAGCGCGAGGCCGCGGCCGGCGAGATCGCCGCCGTCGGTGTCACCGGCAAACCCTTCATCTTCGCCGTGGGCGCCGACCTCAAGGGCGTCGAGGTGCTCAAGGAGCGCAGCGACGCGGTCGCCATCGGCAAGGGCGGCCACGACGTCTTCAAGCGGATCGCCGCCCTGCCGGTGCCCAGCTTCGCCTTCTACAACGGCGCCGCCATGGGCGGCGGTGTCGAGATCGGCCTGCACTGCACCTACCGCACCGTCTCCTCGGGCGTCCCGGCGTTCTCCCTGCCGGAGTGCTTCCTGGGCCTGGTGCCGGGCTGGGGCGGCTGCACCCTGCTCCCCAACCTGATCGGCCCGCAGAAGGCCATCCAGGTCGTCATCGAGAACTCGCTCAGCCAGAACAAGCAGCTGAGGGGCGTCCAGGTCTACGAGCTGGGCATCGCCGACGCCATCTTCGAGCCCGCCGACTTCCTGGAGCAGTCGCTGCTCTGGGCGGCCTCGGTGCTCAAGGGCGAGATCGTCGTCGAGCGTCCGGAGATCGACCGCGGGGAGGCCTGGGACCAGGCCGTCGCCCACGGGCGTCTGATCGCCGACTCCAAGGTGCACGGCGCCGCCCCGGCCCCGTACCGGGCGCTGGACATCATCGCCGGGGCCAAGGACGGCGACCTGCAGAAGGGCTTCGACGCCGAGGACGAGGCGCTGGCCGACCTCATCATGAGCGGTGAACTGCGGTCCGGCATCTACGCCTTCAACCTGGTGCAGAAGCGCGCCAAGCGGCCCGCCGGCGCCCCCGACAAGTCGCTGGCCCGCAAGGTCACCAAGGTCGGCGTCGTAGGAGCCGGTCTGATGGCCTCCCAGCTGGCGCTGCTCTTCGCGCGCCGGCTGGAGGTGCCGGTGGTGCTCACCGACATCGACCAGGAGCGCGTCGACAAGGGCGTGGGCTATGTCCACGGCGAGATCGACAAGCTGCTGGAGAAGCGCCGCGTCAGCCCCGACAAGGCCAACCGCCTCAAGGCGCTGGTCACCGGCTCGCTGGACAAGGCCGCCGCCTTCGGGGACGCGGACTTCGTCATCGAGGCCGTGTTCGAGGAGATGGGCGTCAAGCAGGACGTCTTCGCCGAGCTGGAGGCGGTGGTCTCCCCCGAGGCGATCCTCGCCACCAACACCTCCTCCCTGTCGGTCACCGAGATGGCGTCGAAGCTGCAGCACCCCGAGCGGGTCGTCGGCTTCCACTTCTTCAACCCGGTCGCCGTCCTCCCGCTGCTGGAGATCGTCCGCGGTGAGAAGACCGACGACGCCTCGCTGGCCACGGCGTTCGCCACCGCCAAGAAGCTGAAGAAGACCGCGGTGCTGGTCAAGGACGCCCCGGCGTTCGTGGTCAACCGGGTGCTCACCCGCTTCCTGGGCACCGTCCTCGGCACCATCGACGAGGGCACCCCGATCGAGGTCGCCGACCGGGCCCTGCAGCCGCTGGGCCTGCCGATGTCCCCGATCGTGCTGCTGGAGCTGGTCGGCCCGGCCGTCGCGCACCATGTGGCGGGCACCCTCCACGCCGCCTTCCCCGACCGCTTCGGCGTCTCGGAGAACCTCGGCCGGGTGGTCAAGGCCGGCAAGCGCGGCATCTACACCTGGGCGTCCGGCAAGCAGGAGGTCGACCCGGAGGTGGCCGCCCTGTTCGAGGTCGGCTCCACGGTCCTCACCGAGGAGCAGGTCCGTGACAAGGCGCTCGACGCCATCGCCGAGGAGATCCACCTGATGCTGGAGGAGGGGGTCGTCGCCGAGGCGCAGGATGTCGACCTCTGCCTGATCACCGGCGCGGGCTGGCCCTTCCACCTGGGCGGCATCACGCCGTACCTGGACCGCGAGGGCGTGTCCGAGCGGGTCAACGGCAAGCCGTTCCTGGCCAGGGGCGTCGCCTCCGTGCCCGCCTGACGATCCGTCAAGCCTCAGCCCGGTGCCCGGCACACCCCGCGGGGTGTGCCGGGCACCGGCGTATCGTGCTCCCATGCGGACACCCCGGCGGGCGGCTCGTATCGCCGTTCTGGATCCCGACGGCGCGGTCTTCCTCTTCCGCTACGACAACGAGGAGGTCGGCGTCCACTGGGCCATGCCGGGCGGCGGGCTGGAGCCGGGTGAGACCCCGGTGGAGGGCGCGGTACGCGAACTGCGCGAGGAGACCGGCTGGACCGATCTCACCCCAGGCCCCCTGCTCTGCACCTGGGAGCACGACTTCACCAGGGCCGGCATCCCGGTGCATCAGTTCGAGCACATCTACTCGGCCCACGGCGGGAGCCCACCGAGCGCGCCGTCACCGCCCACCCGGAGGACGGCATCCTGCACTGGCGGTGGTGGTCGCCGCAGGAGCTGGCTGCCTGCCCGGACGCGCTGTGGCCGCCGGATCTGCCCGGGCTGCTGGCGCGGTCGCACACTCCGGGTGCGACCCGCTCCGTCACCGGCACAAGGCCGCCCGCCGCTCGCTGAGTCGCTGAGTCGCTGCGTGGCGACTGCCCAGCGGGCGGCGGGCGGGCTCGGCCGCGAAGAACGGGCGGCCTCCGCTGTGGTCATCCCCGGGGACGCGTCAGGACTGCGCCTCGGGGGAGAGGTGCTCGTGGACGGCGAGCCAGCGGCCGTCGGCGGTGCGGTGGAAGACGATGGTCTCCCGCTCCCGGACGGTCTCCTCGCCCGCCCGGGTGCCGATACGGGTCTCGACGTCATGGCTGAAGACGGCGGTGTCGCCGAGGAGCTGCACCAGCGGCCGGCTGGAGGTGCAGGCGAGGATGCGGAAGCCGTCCTCCTCGGCCCAGGTGCGCCACAGCGCGCGGTACTCGGCGGTGGAGACCAGGCGGTGCCCGGTGGTGTGGAAGACAAAGACGGCGTCGGACGCGAAGGCGGCGAAGTAGTCGTCCAGTCTGCCCTCGGCGAAGGCAGCCACCAGGTCGTCCGCTGCGGCGAGGACTTCGGTCTCGGTGCTCATGGGTACTCCGGTGGAAAGCGCCCCGGCCGGCCTCGGGGGCGGCCGGCCGGGACGCGGTCGGTGGGAAGGCGGTCGGTGGGAAGGCGGTCGGTCAGGGCGCCGCGGGTGCCGCGGCGGGGACCGGCGCCGGACCTCCGGTGATGGGGGCGACCGGGGTGTCGGCGGCGCGGACCAGCCGGGGGCCGTCCGGGCCGTACACACCGCGGGGCTCGGGGAAGATCCAGAGCAGCGCGAGGTAGAGGACCGCGGCGACGGCGAGGCCCAGCGGCAGGGAGATGTCGGTGCCGTTGGCCAGGTTGCCCAGCGGCCCGACGAACTGGCCGGGGATGTTGGTGAACAGCAGGGCCACCGCGGCGGAGACCAGCCAGGCCGCCATGCCGCGCCAGTTCCAGCCGTGGGCGAACCAGTAACGGCCGCCGCGCTGCCGCCGGTTGAAGACCTGCAGCGCGTCGGGGTCGTACCAGCCGCGCCGGGTGACATAGCCCAGCATCATCACGATCATCCAGGGCGCGGTGCAGGTGATGATCAGGGTGGCGAAGGTGGAGATGGACTGGGTGAGGTTCAGGGCGAAGCGGCCGAGGAAGATGAAGCCGACCGACAGCACACCGATGAAGAAGGTGGCCTGCACCCGGTTGAAGCGGGGGAAGACACTGGAGAAGTCCAGGCCGGTCCCGTACAGCGAGGTGGTGCCGGTGGACATGCCGCCGATCAGGGCGATCAGGCAGACCGGCAGGAAGTACCAGCCGGGCGAGACCGCCAGCAGGCCGCCGACGTAGTTGGGGGCCGCCGGGTCGACGTACCTGGCCGCCTTCTCGGCGATGATCGAGGCGGTGCCCAGGCCGAAGAGGAACGGCAGCAGGGTGGCGATCTGGGCCAGGAAGGCGGCGCCCATGACCCGCTTGCGGGAGGCCTGCGCGGGGATGTACCGGGACCAGTCGCCGAGGAACGCGCCGAAGGAGACCGGGTTGGAGAGCACGATCAGCGCCGCCCCGATGAACGACGGCCAGAACAGCGGGTCCGCGGTGGAGTGGAAGGTGCCCGCGTAGCCCGGGTCGAAGTCGCCGGCGAAGGCGAAGGCGCCCAGGACGAACATCGCCGAGGCCGCGATGACGGCGATCTTGTTCACCATCAGCATGAAGCGGAAGCCGTAGATGCAGACCGCGAGCACCAGCAGCGCGAAGACGCCGTAGGCCACGCCGTAGGAGACGTTGGACTCCGGCAGCCCCACCAGCCGGTTGGCACCGCCGACCAGGGCGTCACCGGACGACCAGACCGAGATGGAGAAGAACGCCACCGCGGTCAGCAGGGAGAGGAACGAACCCACGACCCGGCCGTGCACACCCAGGTGCGCCGAGGAGGAGACGGCGTTGTTGGTGCCGTTCACCGGACCGAAGACGGCCAGCGGCGCCAGGATCAGCGCCCCGACCACCAGGCCGAGCAGCGTCGCCGCCACACCCTGCCAGAACGACAGCCCGAAGAGGATCGGGAAGGCGCCGAGGACGCAGGTGGCAAAGGTGTTGGCACCTCCGAAGGCGAGACGGAAGAGGTCGATGGGGCGGGCGGTGCGGTCCTCGTCGGGGATCCGTTCGACACCGTGCTGCTCGACTTCGGTGATCGAGGTCGTCACGGGTCCCTCCATTCTGGGCGGTCCGGGCACGCCGGGGGGTGGCCCGGCGGCTGGGGTCGTCAGGACGTGCGGTTCAGGACGTGCGGTTCAGGACGTGCGGTTCAGGGCCAGCAGGCTGACCAGGTCGTAGGCGACATGCGAGGCGGCCACGGAGGTGATCTCCGCATGGTCGTAGGCCGGGGCGACCTCGACCACGTCGGCACCGACCAGCCGGGTCCCCGCCAGGCCGCGGAGGATCTCCAGCAGCTCACGGGAGGTGAGCCCACCCGCCTCGGGGGTGCCGGTGCCGGGGGCGTGCGCCGGGTCCAGCACGTCGATGTCGACGGAGACGTACAGCGGGCGGTCGCCGATCCGCTGCCGGAGCGCGTCCACCACCTCGTCCACCCCGCGGCGCATCACGTCGGAGCTGGTCACGATGCCGAAGCCGAGGCGCTTGTCGTCCTCGAGGTCCTTCTTGCCGTAGAGCGGGCCGCGGGTGCCGACATGGGAGACCGCCTCGGTGTCGAGGATGCCCTCCTCGACGGCGCGGCGGAACGGGGTGCCGTGGGTGTACTCGGCGCCGAAGTAGGTGTCCCAGGTGTCCAGGTGCGCGTCGAAGTGCAGCAGCGCGACCGGGCCGTGCCGGCGAGCGGCGGCACGCAGCAGCGGCAGCGCGATGGTGTGGTCGCCGCCGATGGTGACCAGGGTGGCGCCGTCGTCCTGGAGGTCTCCCGCGGCCTGCTCGATGGTCTCGACGGCCTCCTCGATGTGGAAGGGGTTGCAGGCGATGTCGCCGGCGTCGGCCACCTGCAGGGTCTCGAAGGGGGAGACGTCCAGGCCGGGGTTGTAGGGGCGCAGCAGCCGGCTGGCCTCCCGGACCGCCGAGGGGCCGAAGCGGGCACCGGGCCGGTAGGAGACCCCTGTGTCGAACGGCACACCCACCACCGCGACGTCGCACCGCTCCACCTGGTCCAGGCGGGGCAGTCGGGCGAAGGTGGCCGGACCGGCGAAGCGCGGGATGCGCGACGAGTCGATGGGGCCTCGGGGCTGGGTCACGGTGGTGCTTCCTTCCTTCCTGCCTGCGTCCGGGCTGACGGCCTGCCGTCCATGGGCGGTATCCGTGCCCTGGAGTGGGCTGTGATGCGTCCATGCGCATGGCCTGCCTGCGTCCATGCGGACAGCCTGCCTGCGTCCATGCGGACGACGGAGACCGGATTGCCGCAAGTGTGCGGGTCCATCGCCGGGTGCGGCAATTGGTGCAGGAACAAAGAGCTAGGGTTGTCCTTGTGGCCGGCAACAAGACAGCGAAGCTGACGGTGGAGGATCTGCTCTCCTTCCCGGCCCTCCAGCTGCGGGTGCTGGCCGGGGAGGCCGGGCTGGGACGCTCGGTGTCCTGGGCCCATGTGAGCGAGCTGGAGGACCCGACCCCCTGGCTGCTGGGGGCCGAGGTGATCATGACCACGGGCCTGGCCGTGCCCCGCTCCGCGGCCGGGCAGCGGGCCTATCTGGAGCGGCTGGACGACGCCGGGGTGTCCGCCCTGGCGATCTCCGCCCAGCTGCATGTGCCGCCGCTGCACGACGCCTTCACCGCGGCGGCCGAGGAGCGCGGGATGCCGCTGCTGGAGGTCCCCCTCGCGGTGCCGTTCATCGCGGTCGCCCAGGAGGTCGCCGCGGCGGTGCAGGAGGACGCCCGGCAGCGGCTCGGCGCCCAGCTCCAGGTGTTCGGCGCGCTGCGCTGGCTGGCCTCGGAGGACCTGGACACCACCCGGCTGTTCCAGCGGCTGGAGCGGCTCTCCGGCTACCAGGTGCACCTGTGCACCCCCCAGGGGCGTCCGCTGCTGCCGGGGGTGCCGGTGCCTCCGGATCCCTCGGTGCTGCCGGACTCGATGGACGCCGCGCCGACGATCCCCGGCGGATTCGCGGTCCCGGTGCTCACCCCCGGCGGCACCGCCGGCTTCCTGGTCGCCTTCGAGCGCGAGGGGGCCCGCCCGGCGGGGCTGGCCGTGGTCCAGCACATCGCCACCGTCGCGGCGTTGCAGGTCGCCATGGTCCGCCACGAGCGGGAGACGCTGCGCCGGGAGGGCGCGGAGATCCTGGCCGAACTGCTGCAGGACGTGCTCGACCCGGCGGTGGCCCGGCGGCGGCTGCACCGGCTGTCCATCGCGGACGAGGCCGCGCTGCTGGTGGTCAGAGGGGTGGTGGACGACGTCCTGCTGCCGGTGCTCGACGAGTTCCCCCATCTGCTGCTCAGCCGCGGCGAGGACCGCTATGTGCTGGGCCCGCCGGAACTCGCCGAGGCCGTCGCCGGGCTGCCCGGGGTGGCGGCGGGCATGAGCCGTACGTTCCCGCCCGGCGAGTCGTTGCGGGTCGCCCAGCGGGAGTCGCTGTGGGCCGTCTCCCGGGCCGAGGGCTCGGGCCGGCCGCTGGTCAGGTACGGCAGCGACACCACGGGACGGTGGCTGCCGGACGACCCGGCGGTGCTGGCCGCGCTGGTGGAGCATGTGCTGGGCGAGGTGCTCAGGTACGACGCGGCGCACGACGCGGCGCTGCTGCTCTCCCTCCGGACCTGGATGGACCGCGACCGGCGTACCGAGACGGCCGCGGCGGCCCTGCACATCCACCCCAACACCCTCGCCTACCGGCTGCGCCGGTTCTCCGCGCTGAGCGGCCGCGACCTGTCGGCCACCGCGGAGTTCACCGAGGTGTGGCTGGCGATCCGGGCGGCCGACCAGCTGGGCCTCACCGGGGACGGGGCCGTCCGGTGACCGGCCCCGCCGCGGACCGGGAACCGCCCCCGCCCGGGACGGCCCCGCCCGGGGCTCCGCCGTTGCTGATCGTCGACGGCGCCAATGTGGTCGGCTCGGTCCCCGACGGCTGGTGGCGGGACCGCCCGGCGGCCGCCGCCCGGCTGCGCGACGCGCTGGTGACCGTGGCCGGGCGCGGCCTGCCGGACGCCGAGGGCGCGCCGCCGTGGGCGCGCGTCGGGCCGCTGGAGGTGCTGCTGGTCGTGGAGGGCGCAGCCCGTGGCCTCCAGGAGGTCCCGGGGGTGCGGGTGGCGTCCGCGGCGGGCAGCGGGGACGACCTGGTGGTACGGCTGGCCGAGCAGGCCCGGCCGCGGCGCTGTCTGGTGGTCACGGCCGACAGGGAGCTGCGCTCCCGGGTCGCCGCGGTGGGCGCCGAGGTGGTCGGACCCCGCGCGGTGCGCCCGCGCTGAGCGGGGGTGCCGAGGTGCCGGGCCCGGCCGTGCGCCGTAGGTTGGAGGCCTGGTGGTGGTGCATGCGGGCAGCCGGACGGTGACGCGGCGAAGGCGGACGGCGGATGAGCACGGGTCTGCACACCGACGAGTTCGAGCAGGTGCTGGCCGAGGGCACGGTGCGGGCGGTCCGGGCGGCCGGCGGCTACGGCGGCGGCATCTACCTGCCGTCGAGCAGCGGACGCTCGCTGGTACTGGCCGCCGTCGCGGGCGTGTCCCGGTCCCTGCTCCGCCCGACCTGGCGGGTGCCGGTGGCGGCGCCCTTCCCCGTGGCCGAGGTGTACCGCACGGGCCGGGGCATCCAGCTGTCCGACGCAGGCGAGACCATGCGGCGCTTCCCGCAGCTGGCCATCACCCTGCCGTATCCCTTCGCGTCGGTGTACATGCCGCTGAGCGACGGCAGCAGAACCCTGGGGGTGCTGGTGGTGCTGCGCACCGCGGAGCCGGGCCGGGTGCTCACCTCCTCGGTGCGGCGCAGGCTGCGCGGGTCCGCCAACCGGACCGGGGCCGCACTGTCCGCGCTCGGCGCGGCCGGAACCCCGCTGCGGTGGGAGGCCGAGCCGCTCACCACGAGGCTGCCCGCGGCCTCCGCGATCCCGGTCCGGGTGGGGCAGTTCGACTGGTACCTGGCGACCGGTGTCTTCATCGCCGACGACGAGTGCTGCGCCATGCTGGGGCGCAGCCCGGCCTCCTTCGCCGGCACTGTCGCCGCGCTGGCCTCCAGGGTGCTGCCGGAGGACTCCTACGAACTGCACCTGGCGGCCCAGGAGGCGGACCGGACCGGCCAGCTGTCGGCGCACCGGCTGCGGGTCCTCGGCAGGGACGACCGCCCGTGCCTGGTCGAGCTGTGGGCCCGTGCGGTGGGCACCGGGCGGGAACGCAGGCTGGTGGGGGCCCTGGTGGACCTGGGGTCGGGCATCATCGCCGCGGAGGCCGCGGAGCGGCTGCCCGACGGCCTCTTCTCGCTGGACCAGGACGGCAGGCTGACCTACGCCAACCGCCGCGGGGAGGCGCTGCTGGGCACCGACCGCGGCGAGCTGCTGGGCCGCCATCCGTGGGATGCGTTGCCCTGGCTGTCCGACCCGGCGTACGAGGACCGCTACCGGGCGGCGATGCTCTCCCAGGCGCCCACCTCCTTCCTGGTGCGCCGGGAGACCGGGCACTGGCTGGCCTTCACGCTCTATCCGGATGTGCACGGTCTCACCGGCCGGGTGGTCCCGGTGGAGCCGCCGACCGAGGAGTCGGCCGAACCGGGCGCCCCCGGGCCGGTCGGCCCGCTGCCGCCGGGGCCCCGCGCGGTGCCCGCCCGGCCCGGGGCGCTCTACCGGGTGCTGCAGATGGCCAGTGGCCTCACCGAGGCGGTCACGGTGCGGCAGGTGTGCGAGGTGGTCACCGAGCAGCTGCTGCCGGCCTTCGCGGGCCAGGAGCTGGCGATCTACACGGTGCGGGAACGCCATCTGCACCTGGCCTGGCAACAGGGCTACCCCGAGGGGTTCCTGGAGGCCTTCGAAGGGGTGTCCCTGCATGCCCGGCTGCCGGGTGTGGAGGCGCTCACCTCGGGCAGCCCGATGTTCTTCGAGTCCGACCAGCACCTCGCCGGCTCCTATCCGGGGATCGCGCTGGACCCCATGCGTTCCTGGGCGTTCCTGCCGCTGATCGCCTCCGGCCATCCGGTCGGGACCTGCATCCTCGGCTTCGAACGCCCCCGTACCTTCACCCGGGAGGAGCGCTCGGTGCTCACCGCCCTGGGCGGGCTGATCGCCCAGGCCCTGGAGCGGGCCCGGCTGTACGACGCGGAGTACGCGGTGGCCCGGGGCCTGCAGGAGGGGCTGCTGCCGCACCGGCTGCCGGTGGTCGCCGGGGTGCAGACCGCGGGCTGCTATCTGCCGGGCACCCAGGGCATGGACATCGGCGGCGACTGGTACGACGTGATCGAGACCCCGCGCGGTGTGGTGGTGGTGATCGGCGACGTGGAGGGCCACAGCGTGGCCGCCGCCGCGATCATGGGCCAGCTG
>NZ_LIQR01000232.1 GCF_001418575.1 Peterkaempfera griseoplana | reverse complement strand
GTGCGGGTGGTGGAGCCGGACGGCCGCCACCAGGACCATCTGTACTGGAAGCCCTCCTATGTGCGCAGCCCCGAGCACCGGGGTATGGACGCGGCCGACTGGAGCGAGGCGGTGCTGGAGGCCCTCCGTACCGCCGTCCGCCGCCGTATGGTCGGCGACGTGCCGGTGGGGGTCCTGCTCTCGGGCGGTCTGGACTCCAGTCTGATCGTGGCGCTGCTGGCCGAGGAGGGACAGGAGAACCTGCTGACGTACAGCGTCGGTTTCGAGACCGAGGGGTGCGAGCAGGGCGACGAGTTCTTCTACTCCGACCTGGTGGCGAAACGGTTCGCCACCGAGCACCACCAGCTCATGGTCCCCTCCGACCGGCTGGCCACCGCCGTCGACGGCGCCGTGGCCGCGATGAGCGAGCCCATGGTCAGCCATGACGCGGTCGCCTTCCACCTTCTCTCCGAGCAGGTCGTCAAGGAGGTGAAGGTCGTCCAGAGCGGGCAGGGCGCCGACGAGGTCTTCGCGGGCTACCACTGGTACCCCGACCTGGCGGCGGTGGAGCGCGAGCGGGCGTCCGAGCGGTACGCCGAGGTGTACTTCGACCGGCCGCACGCCGACCTGGCCCGGATGCTGCAACCGGACATGCTGGTCGCCCAGGACGCGTCCGCCGCCCTGGTGAACGAGCAGATGGCCGCCGACGGCGCCGAGACGGCG
Organism: Peterkaempfera griseoplana; assembly: GCF_001418575.1. Classification (GTDB taxonomy): domain Bacteria; phylum Actinomycetota; class Actinomycetes; order Streptomycetales; family Streptomycetaceae; genus Peterkaempfera; species Peterkaempfera griseoplana. The sequence goes on along the minus strand of NZ_LIQR01000232.1, from coordinate 47,770 downwards.
CTGGATGCGGCGCTGCGCCTGGACACCCACGTCATGCTGGCCGACGACCCGGTCAAACGGGTCGACAACATGACCATGGACTGGGGTCTGGAGGCACGCGTCCCGTTCCTCGACCATGAGCTGGTCGAGCTGGCGGCCGCCTGCCCTCCGGAGTTCAAGCTCGCCCAGGCAGGCAAGGGCGTGCTCAAGGACGCGGGCCGCCGCCTGCTGCCGCGCGAGGTCATCGACCGGCCCAAGGGCTACTTCCCCGTCCCGGCCGTCCGCCACATGGCCGGACCGGTCCTCGGCCGGGTCCGTGAGGCGCTCTCCGCCCCCGAGGCCCGCAACCGGGGCCTGTTCCGCGAGGAGTACGTGGCCGAGCTCCTGTCCGCACCTCGGGACCACCGCACCAGGCGCGGGGCGAACGCCCTGTGGCAGATCGCTGTGCTGGAGATATGGCTGCAGACACACGGAATCAGCTGACCGCGGACCTGAGCGGGCGGGCGCCGCAGACCGCCGCCGCGCCCTCCGCTCCCCCGGTCACGCCCTCGCCGGGCCCCCTCCCCGGGGTGCCCGCGGCGCCCGTCGCGGTGCCGCTGCCCGATGCGCAGGGCTTGGGGGACGCCCACGACCCGGTGCCGGCCCACGGCTGCTGGTACCCCTCCGCGGACCCCTCCGGTGTGCACCTGGCCTTCATCTGCAACCGCGGCGGCGTACCGCAGCTGTGGACGGGACCCGTCAACGGCGGAGAGTCCCATCTGCTCGACTCCGGGCCCGACCCGGTGCGGGAGGTGTCCTGGTCACCGGACGGCCGCTGGATCGCGTACACCACCGCTCCGGGCGGCGGCGAGCACACCAGGGTGCTGTGTGTCCACCCCGACGGCACCGGCAGGCGGATCCTGGGCGGCGCCGAGCCCGGAACCACCGCCTACCTGGGCCGCTGGGCACCCGACGGGACGGCCGTGGCCGTCACCGTCGCCCCGGCCGCCGGGCCCGGCGCCCCAGGGCCGGACGGCGCAGCCGTGACGGTCGCCGAGGAGCCGCTCACCACCTTCCCGGGCACCGGGTCCCGCCCCCCGGGGTGGGACTGCCGGGACGGCCCTGCCGTGCTGCTCGGCGGCGCCCCGTGGGAGGGCGCCGGGCCCGTGCCGTCCGCGCCGGGAGAGCGTCTGCAGATCCCGGCCCCGGCCCTGACGCCGCTCCCCGCCGCCGGCTCGTCCCCCGGGGGACTGGCCGCCTATCTGGTCGACCCGGACGGGGTCTCGTCGCCCGTCCTGCTGGCCGCCGAGGTGGGGGCGGCGGTGCTGCGGGTCTGCGACCTCACCTCCGACAGCCGGTTCGCCCTGCTGCTGCACGGCCCGCGTGGCCGGCGCGAGGCGGTGGTGGTGCGCACCGCGGGTCTGGAGGCGGCCTGCACGGTGCCGGTGGCCGACGGTGACCCCTGGATCGGCCGCTTCTCCCCGGACGGCCGCCGGGTGTGGCTGCGCAGCGACACCGGCCGGGAGTTCGCCGCCCTGCTCACCGCCGACCTGGGGCCGGAGGGGGAATGCCGGGGCCTGTCCGTGGCGGCCGGGCGCGACGACGCGGACCTGGAACTGCTGTCCTTCACCCAGGACGGCCGGTCGGCGGCCCTCGCCTGGAACGTCGGCGGCCGCACCGAGCTGGAGGTCGTCGACCTGCCCGGCGCCGGACAGGCCGGCCCGCTGGGGCCGGCCCGCACCGTGGAACTGCCGCACGAGGTGGTCACCCGGATCAACCCGGCGGGGCCCGGCGGCGGGCTGACGCTGGCCCTGTCCGGATCCGTACGCCGCCCCGGCGTGTGGTGGACGAGTGCCGACACCGCTCCCGTCCGCACCACCTGGTCGTCACGCGACCAGGACGCGGTGGCTCCCGGACGCCCGCCGGTGCGGCCCGACCTGCTGCGGCTGCGCGCCCGCGACGGCCTGCCGCTGGGCGGCTGGTACTACCGCGCGCCGGGCGGCGGACCGGAGCGTCCGGCCCCCTGCGTGATCCACCTGCACGGCGGCCCCGAGGACCAGGAACGGCCGGTGTTCGACCCCCTGTACCACGAGATCCTGGGCCGGGGCATCGACGTCTTCGCCCCGGATGTGCGCGGCTCCTCGGGGTGGGGGCGGTCGTTCATGGACGCCGACCTGGGGGGCGGCCGGTTCTCCGCCATCGACGACGTCGCCGACTGCGCCGCCCACGCCGTCCAGACGGGGCTCGCCGATCCGGGCAGGCTGGCGGTGATGGGCCGCTCCTACGGCGGCTATCTGACGCTGGCCTCCCTGGTGTGGCATCCGGAGCTGTTCCGTACCGGGGTCAGCGTCTGCGGCATGTCGGACCTGCTGACCTTCTTCGCCGGGACGGAACCCTGGATCGCCGAGTCGGCCGCCGCCAAGTACGGCCACCCCGAGCGCGACCGGGACCTGCTGCACGCCCTGTCGCCGATGAGCCGTGTGGCGGCCCTGCGGGTCCCGCTGCTGACCGTCCACGGCGAGCACGACACCAACGTTCCGCCCGGCGAGTCCGAGCAGATCGTCCGCGCGGCGCGTGAACGCGGCATCCCCGCCGAACTCCTGGTCCTGCGTGAGGAGGGACACGAGTTCCTGCGCACCGGCAACCGGGTCCTGTTCCGCCGGACCGCGGCGGACTGGCTGGAGGACCACCTCACCGGCTGAGCCCGGGGCCGCGCCGGGCACGTCACGGGCACGCGGGGTGGGGCCGGACCGCAGAGATGTGGAAGGCGCTCGGGCCGCCAGGCTGTCCGCCTTGCCCCGGCTGCGGAAGGCCGCCTCTCGGCCCGGCGTCGTGCCGGTGCGGCCCCCGTCGTCCCGGCTACCTCGCGACGCGCTCCTGGTCCTCCTCGGCCGGGGTCGTGACGGCGGTGGCGTCCGCCCGGGCGCGGGTGAGCGGCGCGAGGCGGCCGGTGGCACTGTCGACCAGCTCCAGGTCGGCCTTGGTGTGGGCGATGGCCGCGTCGATGAGCAGCGCCACCAGCGGGTCGTCGGCGTGGCCGCGCCGCAGCCGGGTGAGGCCTGCCAGCTCGGAGAGGTAGGTCTGGCGCTGGGCCGCCACCAGCGTCTCCAGCTCCTCGGGGCCGATGGAGGCCGCTCCGAGGAGCTTGAGGAACAGCTCGTCACGGAATCCGCCGGTGCGGGTCCAGGCGGTGGTGGCCCAGGAGCGCAGCTCCCCCTGGCCGTTGGGGGTGAGGGTGTACCGGGTCTTGTCGGGGCGGTCCGACTGCGTCACATGCGAGCGGGTGACGAAGCCGTCGCGGACCAGGCGGTCCAGGATCTGGTACAGATGCCCGATGTTGAGGCCGCCCCACTGGGGGCCGATCGCGGCCTCGAAGCGCCCCTTGAGCTCGTATCCGTGGCTTGGGCCGTCGGACAGCAGCGCGAGCACTGCGTGATGCAACGGCATGTCAGGCCCCCTTTGTATTGCGACACTCTAGCTGTGTATTGTCACAATGTACTGCAGCATTGTGACAATGTAGACAGGGCGGGAACGGCATGGGCGTGACCTTGCGGGGGGTGACCCGGCAGTACCCGGGCATCAGGGCACTCGACGGCATCGACCTGGCCATCGAGGACGGTGTCTCCGTGGCGCTCACCGGACCGTCAGGAGCAGGCAAGTCCACCGTGCTGCACCTGATCGGCGGCATGGACCGGCCGGACTCCGGCACCGTGGAGATCGACGGGACGGAGCTGACCCCCGGCCGGCTGGACGCGCACCGCCGCCGGATCGGCTTCGTCTTCCAGCGCTTCCACCTGCTGCCGGCGCTGACGGTACTGGACAACGTCGTCGCGCCCGTACTCCCCCGCCGGGTGGACTTCGACCGCAAGGCCCGCGCGATGGAACTGCTGGAGGGCGTCGGCCTGGCGAACCGGGCCGGCGCGCTCCCCTCCGAGCTCTCCGGCGGCCAGCAGCAGCGGGTCGCCGTCGCCCGTGCGCTGATCAACCTCCCGGGCCTGCTCCTCGCGGACGAGCCCACCGGCAACCTGGACAGCACCACCGGACGGGAGATCATCGATTTGCTGCTCACCCTGAGCGAGCGGTACGGCATGACGATGCTGATCGCCACGCACGACGCCGAGGTGGCCGCCAACTGCGACCGGGTCGTACGGCTGCACGACGGACGGATCGTCTCCGACCAGCAGGTGACGCCCGCGGCCGACGTGCTCGACCGGCTCGGGGGGCTCCGTCCGTGATCGCGATGATCCTCTCCCAGTTGCGCCGGCAGCGCGCCCGCGCGCTGGCCCTGACCGCCGGCATCCTGGTGGCGGCCACCAGTTTCACTCTGCTCACCTCGACGGTGACGACCAGTCAGGCCCGCACCACCGAGACCGTGCGGGCGAACGCCCGCTCCGCCTACGACGTCCTGGTCCGCCCGAAGGGCAGCCAGACCGAGGTGGAGAAGACCGACGGCCTGGTCGAAGCGAACTTCCTGTCCGGCATCTTCGGCGGGATCACCCTGGGCCAGTACGGCGCGATCAAGAAGATCCCCGGGGTGGAGATCGCCGCCCCGGTGGCCAACGTCGGCTATCTGATGGTCCAGGGCAAGATCAAGCTCGACCTCTCCCCCTTCCTCGCCGGCGGCTCGTCCGCCCAGATGCTCCGGATCAGGCCGACGCTGACGGCCGGGCCCAACCACTACCAGGCCGCCGACCAGTACCTCTATCTGAGCCGCAACCCCATCAAGGAGGCCACGGCCTACACCGACACCACCTTCGACGGGCTGCAGCAGGAGCAGGTGGGCCATAAGAAATATCCGGTGTGCTGGTACTACAACAACAACAAGACCGAGTACCACACCCAGCTGGGCGACAACAGCACCCTCGTGCCCCTGCAGCCCACCCTCATACCGGAGGACCGGCGCAACGAATCGCCCTTCGACCCGGACATGAACTCCTGGCTGACCTGCAAGCCGGGACGGAACAACGCCGAGGTCGAGATCCCCGTCAACTACCCGGTGCTCCTCTCGGCTGTGGACCCCACCGCCGAGAACCAGCTGGTGGGACTCGACCAGGCCGTCACCTCCGGACGGATGCTCAGCGAGCGCGACCAGCCGCAGTGGAACCGCAAGGAGAACTGGTCGGACAAGCCGTACTGGAAGGTCCCCGTCGTCCTCAGCGACCAGACCCTCACCGCGGGCACCTTCAACGCGACCGTCGAACAGCTCGACACCGGCGACCCCGCCGCGCTGCCCGCGAAGCTCGGCAGCCCCGCCGCCCATGACTTCGTCAACGCGCTGCCCGGCACGTCCGTCGGACACGTCAGCGCCGACCTCGCCAACTCCTTTCCCGACACCTCCCTCTTCGCCCCCTTGTTGGACAGCTACTGGACGGTCGGGCCCGTCGACTACCGCCACACCGAGGACGGCCTCACCCCGCAGTCCCTCCCCAAGCAGTCGCCCGAAGTCTGGCGCACCAACCGGGAGCGCCAGTTCGTGGACCTGGTTCCGGAGGAGAACACCGGCACCCAGTTCCGCAAGGTCGTGAGCCACCCGGGTACTGCCTGCTGGGGCACCCTGGACTGCCCGAACGAGGACTACGGGCGGACCCCCATCCCCTATCTCACGCCCGTCGGCCGTTTCGACGCCGCCAAGCTCCCCGGCTTCTCCACGCTCTCCGTAGTCCCCCTGGAGACCTACCGTTCCCCCCAGGTCACCGGCGCCGACGCGGCCGCACGCAAGGCCCTGCACGACAAGCCGCTCGCCCCGGACCGCAACCTCGGCGGCTACCTCACCCCGCCGCCGACCATGCTCACCACGCTCGACTCGCTCCGCGTCCTCACCCAGAGCCGGCGCCAGCCCACCGTGCAGGACAAGGCCCCGGTCAGCGCGATCCGCATCCGGGTCGCCGGAGTCACCGGCGTCGACCCCGCCTCCCAGGCCCGGGTCAACGCCGTCGCCGGCCGCATCCGCACCACCTACCCGGGGCTCCAGGTGGACATCACCGTCGGCAGCTCACCGGCACCGCAGACCATCGCACTGCCCTCGGTGAAGGTGCAGGAGTACTGGACCGCCAAGGGCGTGGCCCTGCGCATCCTCAAGGCCGTCGACACCAAGAGCGCCGTGCTCTTCGTCCTGGTCCTGGTGGTCTGCGGACTCTTCCTCGCCCAGGCCGCCCTGGCCTCGGTGCGCTCACGCCGCACCGAGATCGGAACGCTGCGCTGCATGGGCTGGACGGCGTCGGAGGTGCTGCGGCTGGTCCTCGGCGAACTGGCCGTCATCGGCCTCGCCGCGGGCGCGGCCGGGGCAGTCCTCGCGTTCGTCCTGGGCTGGGCACTGGACCTGCCACACGCGGCGCTGAAGGCCGCGGCGGTACTGCCGGTCGCCCTGCTGCTGGCACTCGCCGCCGGTGTGGTCCCCGCCTGGCGTGCCACCCGCCTGCGACCGCTGGACGCCATCAGGCCCCCCGTGGTCGCGACCGGACGTGCCGCGCCGGTACGCACCGTCCTCGGCCTCTCGGTGCGCAACCTGCTGCGGGTGCCGGGCCGCACGGTCCTGGGTGCGGCCGGACTCGCGCTCGGTGTCGCGGCGTTCACCGTGCTCCTCGCGCTGACGCTCGCCTTCCGCGGCGAAGTCGCCGGTTCCCTGCTGGGCAACGCCGTCGTCGCGCAGGCGCGCACCGCGGACTATCTGAGCGTCGCCCTGTCGCTGCTCCTCGGCGCGGCCGGAGCCGTCGACGTGCTGGTGCTCTCCCAGCGGGAGCGCGCCGCCGACCTGGCCGTCCTGCGCGCCACCGGCTGGACCGGCGCCGAACTCGCCCGGCTGACCGCGTACGAAGGCGTCCTGCTCGCCCTGCTGGGAAGCCTCACCGGGGCGCTGGCCGGGCTGGGACTGGTCCTCGGCATCGGCCGCGGGGTGCTGCATGGACACCTGCTCGCGGTGGGCGGTGCCGCGCTGCTGGCCACCGCCGCCGCCGTCGTCCTGGTCAGCGCGGCCCTGGCGTTCCCCATCCGCGCCCACTCCCGGATCGCCCCCGCCCATCTGCTGGCGGCGGACTGACGGCGGCGCGGGACCCGCACACGCACATCCCCGCCACGTCCGGGATTCCCCCCGGCTCGGCACGGAGGTACATGGCCCTGGCGCGGAAGTTCTATGACGAGACCTGGTAGGGGCTGAGGATCCACATATCAGGGGCATGCCTGTCGCCGGTGTGTCGTCCGGAGCACGAGGAACGGAGCCGTCAGGATGAGCGATGTGCGGTCGGGGGATGACGACGACCCCGGACAGCGACGCAGGCTGGTCGCCGCAGCCGCTGAGCTGGTGCCCACCCTGGAGCGCTGCGCGGCCGAGGGAGAGCGGTTGCGCCGCCTCCCCGACGAGACGGTGACGGTGCTGCGCGACGCGGGCATGTTCCGGCTGGCCGTGCCTCCCGCCTACGGAGGACATGGCGCCGGTATGCGCACGATCGTGGAGGTCACGGCGGAGCTGGCCCGCGGTGACGCGGCGGCGGCCTGGGTGGCCATGGTGATGACCGGCGGCGCCTACGCCGCGGGTCTGCTGGACGACCAGGGCCGGGACGAGATCTGGGGCAGCGTGCCGGACGCCGCGATCGCCACGTCCCTGACCCCGGCGGGGACGGCACGGCCGACCGGGGACGGCGGCCTGGTGATCTCCGGCCGTTGGGCGTGGGCCTCGGGAGCGGACGCGGCCGACTGGGCCGCCTTGTCCGTTCCGGTGCTGGACGGGCAGGCCGGTCCGCCGGAGGTCGCAGTCGTTCTGGTGCCGGCCGACCAGCTGGCCGTGGAGGACACCTGGCATGTCGCCGGTATGGCCGGCACCGGCAGCAAGACCTTCGTCTGCGAGGAGGTGCAGGTCCCGCCGAGCCGTGTCCTGTCGCTGGGCGGGATCTTCTCCGGAGCCTACGCGGACCGGCATCCGGAGGAGCGGTTCCTGCGCACACCGCTGTCCGCCCTGAGCGCGCTGCCGCTGGTCGGTCCCATGATCGGTATGACCCGCGCCGCCCTGGACGCCACCCTGGAGACGTCCGGGCGCAAGCCCATGTCACTGAGCTTCTACGAGCGTCTCGCGGACTCCCCGAGTACGCAGCTGGCGCTGGCGGATGCCGCCTCCCTGCTGGACACGGCACTGCTGCACGCCCACCGCGCCGCTGACGACGTGGACCACTCCCTGCGGGAGGGGCGGGCGCTGACGGAGCTGGAGCGGACCCGGGTGCGCATGGACACCGGAGTCGCCGCCACACGGTGCCGGGAGGCGGTGGAACTGCTGCTCTCCGTCACCGGAGCCGGCGCATTCGCCTCGGCGAACTTGCTGCAGAAGATCTGGCGCGACCTGGGAACCGCGTCCCGGCATGCCGCCTGCAACCCCAACCTTGCCCGCGAGCTCTACGGCCGCGCCCTCGTCGGCGCGGACGAACAGCCCTCGTTCCTCGTCTGAGCCCGGCGCGGGAGCCACCCAGTCTCCGCCCGGGGAACACCGTCGTCCGACCACGACGGTGCTCCCCGGGCGGGCAGATCTCCCTCAGCCGACCACGCCACCGGCACACATCAAGGTCCGCCGCACGGAGTACGAAAACCGACCGGCCCGACCCGGCCGCCGACGCGGGACCCGGGCGCCACCCAGTCTCCGCCCGGGGAACACCGTCGTCCGACCCCGACGGTGCTCCCCGGGCGGGCAGATCTCCCTCAGCCGACCACGCCACCGGCACACATCAAGATCCGCCGCACGGGGTACGGGAACCCGACCGGCCCGACCGGGCCGCCGACGCGGGGGCCGCGAATGTGGTCAGCGGATGACCGAACTGGGCGTCTCGCCGAACTGCCGCTTGAAGGCCCGGCTGAAGTGACTCGCGTCGGAGAAGTGCCATCGGGCCGCCACTGCGGACAGGGTGTACCTTCCTCCGAGAGTGCTGAGTTCCTCGCGGGCCCGCTCCAGACGGCGCCGCCGCGCATAGGCCATCAGGGATTCGTCGGAATCGGCGAACGCCCGGTGCAGTGTGCGCACCGAGACCGACAGGGCCCTCGCTATTTCGGCGGGAGACAGGTCGGGGTCCAGAAGTCGGGAATCCACGCAGTGACGGGCGGCTGCCCGCAGCGAGGGACGGAATGCCGGGTCGGCGGAGACCCCCTGCGCCATGATCGTACCGACCAGCAGTTGCAGCACGGATTCCTGGGCGGCGCGGACGCCGGCCGGACTCAATTCCCCGCGCGTCTCGCGAATCAGTTGCAGTTGCCCCATCAGAAGTCGCACCTCGGGTGCGTTCTGGGAGATGAGCGTGAGCGTCGGCAGCTGATCGAGCCCGGCGGCGGCGAGCATCTCGTACGGCAGCAGCATTGAGTGCCCCCGTGTGCCGGGCAGGCAGGAGAACTCCCACGGCAGCTCTGCGTTCCGCACGCTCAGCGTGCCCGGCGCGATCTGGACCGTTCGCCCCGAGGCGGTGAGGCTCAGCCCTCCGGTCTGCATGAGGTTGACCACCAGACGCCGCTGCGTGGCCCCCTTCATTCCCGTTCCCCCGGAGCTTCCCTCCAGAGCGTCGCCGTATTGCTCGCTGATCGAGATGTCACCGATCGACGAGGGCTTGAACCAGCACCGGTAATGCCCCGCCGCATGCCGCTTGGGGATTCGCAAGGAGTGCACATGCCAAAATCCACTGCTGTTCAGATCACGCCAGCGCTGTCTCAGCAACTCGTCACGCTGCGCGTGAGCCGCTGGGACCTGAATATGTATTTCAGGTGAACTGGACATGAGTGGCGAGCTGACGCCCGAGGTTCCTGACGTAGTCACAATCCAAAGTATATATCCTTATCTGAGATGAATTTTGCCTGGTGGGAAGCCCTGCGACGGTGCGGATCATTCCGCGGGACGGCCTCCCAGCCGACGGCCGACACGGTCAGCGGCCGCCGACTCACGGACTCAGGGTCGTGCGCCGCACGACGCGGGCGCTGCAGCCATCCCCTACCTGACCGTCCCGGCACTCCGTGACCGGCCGATCCCCCGCCTCCTCCCGGAATACCAGTGCCGACTACTTGAACCTGCGCGCCATGTCTGCCGGAATTCAAGGAGGACGCATGCCCGCCGACCCGCTTCGCGCCCCGTGCGGCGCCGCGGTTTCCGACTCGAGACCCCACATTCCTCGAAATGATTTCCCACGGTCCCGGGCGGCGATTTAAAGAATGGTCACTTCAGCCTCGGACCACCGCTGACTGAACGGCCCCGCCGTTCCATCACAATGCCCCCCGCGGAACCGGCTCGCCCGCCCCTCCAGGGCCATGGAAGCCACTCCGACAGCACGCTCCCCGGGCGCGGTGAAAAATTCGACACGCCCAGAGATCGCCGCCGGGCCGGCCCCTGGGACTTCGAGCAGAACTTCGCCGACATACGGTTGTTCCACCAGTCTCGGCAGACCGGACGCCGGGTAGGAGTGATTGCTCCGCGCAGCATCGCGGCGGTTCGGGAAAGCAGCAGGCCCTGGAGCCGGCCTTGCGTTGAATATGCGACGGCTCCCCCCGTGAAGCAGTCGGCAACGCCCGTCTCATGCAGTCGCCCCCCACCAGAGGGGATGCACCGTAATATGGCAGGCATAGCCCCTCTCCTCTCATACGGGAGGTGGGTGCCCGACCATCGCGGTCCGACAGCCTCAGCACACAGGTGAAGCGTTGCCGCACCAGGGCGGGGAGCCTCGGGGCCGAGCAGGCGCACGAGCAACGCGGACCGACCCCGGTCCCGCGGTGCAGTGCACGTCATCGCAGGTCATGACAGGTAGATGAGTGGCGCCAGCCGCTGCCGGGCGCCTCCGTCGGCCCCCAGGACGGGCAGCTTCCACTCCCCCGCCGCCGGACCGTTGGAGATGTCGGCGGGCCAGGCGGGTCGCAGCACCGGAAACGAGAACGACACCGCTCCGCTCGCAGCGAAAGTCCGCCATGTCACCGCGCCGGTCCGAGTCACATGTGATCGATCACCCGGCGCATTGGGAAGCCGCGACTCCTTCGCAGGATTCCCCCGCACCTCCGGACCCGGGTCCTCCGCGCCGGATCGCCGAATGCGGCGTCCGGACGCAAGAGACCGGCCGGATCACCCGCCGACGCAGCCCCGGGTCCGCCTCAGGTTCGCAGGGCGGGCAGGGGGCTGAGTGCTGCTCAGGAGAATCGCGGTGAATATGCGCCGAAGCGACCACTCCCATCCGTTCGCAGCAGCCCCCTTGATGCCCCGTCCAAAATTCTCGGATCCATCAGGCGGCACGAACCCCACGCAGGATTCACCCCGCCTGCAATGTGATCAGCGGCCCGGAAACCCGGTCGGCCAGGAAGCGCCCTCCTCCCACGGCCCCGGCACTCACGGACCGTCACCCGGACCTCCCCGAAAAGGAGCCCGCCCCGCCGCTTTCCCTGCGGGCCGACCACCGTATTCCGCATCCTGAAGGTGAACATTCGGCCCGGTGGCGGTGCACCTATGCTCTCGACCGCAAGATCACCAACAATTGGAGATGCTTCCCCATGCCCATATCCCGGATACCCGCCCGCCCCGGGCGAGGTCGGGTGCGTGCCCTCGTGACGGGGCTCGTCCTCGCCGGAGTCACGGCGGCCCTGTCGACCACCGCGGTGGCGGCCCCGGCCGCACCGGCTGTGAGCGCAGCCGCGCCGGTCACCCCCGTGGCCTCCGCGTCGGACTGGCCGTACGCGGGAGGTGACCTCGGCGACACCCACAACGCGGCCGCGGAGCGCACCATCGGCAGCGGCAACGTCGCCGGCCTGCAGACCAAGTGGACCTTCACCACCGGAGCCAGCGTCTCGGCCACGCCTACCGTGGCGGACGGCTATGTGTACGCGCCGGACTGGGCAGGCAACCTCTACAAGGTGCAGGCGACGACCGGGCAGCAGATCTGGAAGCACCAGGTCAGCGACTACACCGGGATCGCCGGGGACATCTCACGGCTCAGCCCCGCCTACTGGAACGGCACGATCGTCACCGGCTCCGGTGAGCAGCGCAACAGCAGCACCGCCGGCGCGTTCCTCTTCGGGATCGACGCCCTGACCGGCAACAGGCTCTGGAAGACCCAGATCGACGCCGACCCGGCGGCCATCGTGACGTCGTCGCCCGTCATCGCCGACGGTGTCGTCTACGTCGGGGTGTCGTCCAAGGCCGAGAAGTTCGCTCCGCCGTACACCTTCCGCGGCAGTGTCGTGGCCCTGGACGCCGTCACCGGCCAGAAGCTGTGGAAGACGTACGTGGTACCGGAGGGCTACACCGGCGGCGCCGTCTGGGGCAGCAACCCGGTGGTCAACCCGAAGACCGGCCTGGTGTACGTCGGCACGGGCAACAACTACACCGTGCCGCCCGGTGTCTGCACCTCGCCCGACGAGACCGGCTGCGACCCCGGGGCGGAGGACAACTACCAGGACGCCATCGTCGCCTTCGACATGCACACCGGCGCGATCGTCTGGGCCACCAAGACCCTGACCGCCGACACCTGGACCGTCGGCCAGCGGTTCGGTGACGACTTCGACTTCGGCGCTGGGCCCAACCTCTTTACCACCACCGTCAACGGCAAGGCCACGGACCTGCTCGGCATCGGCCAGAAGAGCGGCGTCTACTGGACGCTCGACCCGGCCACCGGAAAGATCGTCTGGGCCACCGCGGTGGGCCCCGGCGGCAACCTCGGCGGCCTCCAGTGGGGCTCCGCCGTCGACGGCAAGCGCATCTACGTCGCCAACACCAACACCAACCACCTGCCCGTGCAGCTCACCTCCGCGACCGGGGAGACGTCGACCACCACGGGCGGTTTCTGGGCCGCCCTGGAGCCGGCCACGGGGAAGATCCTCTGGGAGACCGCGACGCCCGGCTCGGCGTCCCCCATGTCCTTCGTGTCCAGCGCGAACGGCGTCGTCTACGGCGGATCCACCAACCCGGCCGGCAACAACATGTACGCCCTCGACGCTGCCACCGGCGCCGTCAAGTGGGGCTTCCCCAGCGGGGGCGCGGTCCTCGGCGGCGCGTCTATCGTGGACGGTTCGGTGTACTGGGGCTCCGGCTACCACACCCAGAACCTCGGCCCGTTCTTCCCGGCCAACGGTGACAACAACAAGCTCTACGCCTTCTCCCTGCCGCAGTCCCTGCCGCAGACGGTCTATGTCTCGCCGACCGCGGCCACGTCCGCAGCGGGCACCAGCTGCAGCACCCCCACGTTCAGGTCGATCAACGCGGCGATCCGGGGGGTGGCGGCCGGTGGTCGAGTCGTCGTCTGCGACGGCACGTTCCGCGAGGACGTCTCGGTCACCAAGCCGCTGAGTCTGGAGGCACGCTCGAACGTCACCGTCGACGCCACCGGCCTGGTCAACGGCATCGAGATCAGCGCTTCCGACGTCACGGTGACCGGCTTCACCGTGAAGAACGCCGTCGGCGAGGGGATCCTGGTCAACAGCGTGAAGAACGTGACCATCGCCAACACCATCGTCTCGGACAACAACACCGGCACCGGCCCGAACGCCGTCGCCAACGCCTACCCCCCGTGCAAGGGGGCCGAGGGCGAGCCCGGTGACTGCGGCGGAGGCATCCACCTGCTGGGCAGCTCCAACGTCACCGTGACCGCCGGAACCGTCAGCGGCAACAGCACCGGGATCCTCATCAGCGACGAGACCGGTCCCGCGTCGGGCAGCACCTTCACGGGGAACTCCGTACACGGCAACGCCTCGGGCTCCGGCTTCACCCTGGTCTCGCGCAACGGCGCGGCGGCTCCCGGCGGCGTACGCGCCCCCGGCGCGGGCGGTGTCTTCGGCAACACCATCACCGGCAACAACGTGTTCGACAACGGGCTCGGCGCGGGCGGAGGCGGGGTGACGCTCGCATCGGCCTCCGCCGGAGGCGCGGTCTACGGCAACACCGTGCAGAACAACGTCATGACCGGCAACGGCTGGGCCGCCGTGACCGTGCACGGCAGTGCCTCCGGCTCCGACCTGGGCGGCAACATCGTCCGCAACAACCAGATCGGCACCAACAACACCGTCGGGGACACCCGCACCGGCACCACCGCCGACCTGCAGACCACGGGCGTCCTGGTGAGCACCGTGGACCCGGTGTCCGTCCAGATCACCGGCAACACGATCGCCGGCAACGTCTTCGGCATCTGGACGCACGGCCCCGTCACGGCCACCAACGCCGCCGGCGCCAACACCTTCAGCAACGTCACCACTCCGGTGTCGGCGCACTGATTGGCGCGGAACCGTCACGCCGTCAGGTGATGACCGCGGAACCGCGTCCCGACGGCGGTCGGGACGCGGTTCCGCTTCTCTGGAGCGGAACTGACGCCCCGACAGGGCGTGCTGCAACACAATTCCGGCGCGTCCGCCGGGGCGGGGCCCGGGGTTCCGCGACCCCGGGCCCGCGCCCCGTTCGGCTGGTGCACCCGTCCGGGCGCCCACGGCGTACGGGGGCCGCCTCGGGCGGGCCCGGCCTGCGGGCGGTCCGCAGGAGACCCCACCGGCCGGCCTCACGAGTGACCGGCCGGCACACCGCATCGTTCAAGGAGAGCTTTCGTGGAAGACAGTCAGTACCGACGAAGCGAGGTCCCCTCGGAGAGCGGGACCGGGAAGCCCCCGTCCGGAGCCGGGCTTCTGCCGCCGTTGTCCGTCCTCGAGCTGGCGTTGACGGAGGAGGGCACCAGTGCCCGCGACGCCCTGGCCGCGGTGGTCTCGACCGCGCGGCGGGCAGCTGAGCTGGGATTCCGCCGCGTGTGGGTGGCCGAGCACCACAGGTACCGGCCGGTCGGCAGTGTCGCCCCCTCCGTGCTGGCGGCCCATCTGGCGGCCTCGGCCCCCGGCGTCAGGGTCGGCTCGGGTGGGGTGCTGCTGACGAACCACTCCCCGCTCGCCGTCGCCGAGCAGTTCACCACACTGGCGGCGCTCCATCCCGGCCGCATCGACCTGGGCATCGGCCGCGGTCCGGGCACCGCCGACCTCGACACCATCCGTCTGCTGCGTCGAGGGGCCGATCAGGCGACGGGCCAGGAGTACCGCGCCGACCTGGTCGAGCTGCTGGGGTATCTGGCCCATGCGGACACCCGGCGCGTGCTGCCCGGAGCGGACACACTTCCCGCACCGTGGCTGCTCTCCTCCGGCGCCGCCGGTGCCGAGCTGGCCGCCGAGTTCGGACTGCCGCTGGCCTTCGCCCATCACATCCGGCCGCACAACACGCTGGAGGCGGTGGGTCGTTACCGGGAGCAGTTCAAGGCCTCGCGGTGGTGCGAGCAGCCCCGGGTACTGGTGAGCGTGGAGACGCTCTGCGCCCCCACCGACGCCGAGGTCGCCCGCCTCGGCCGCCCGGCGCTGCTGGTCATGGCTGCGCTTCTGGAGGGCCGTGGCGCGGAGACGCCCCTGCTGTCCCCGGAGAAGGCCGCGGCGGAGCCTCTTGACGAGGCGCTGGCGCACCAGCTCGGCCAGATACGTGCCACTCAGGCGTACGGGACGCCTGACCAGGTGCGCCGACGGCTGTCGGACCTGGCGTCCCAGACCGGGGCGGACGAACTGATGCTGTCGACCCCGGTGTACGCCCCTGAGGACCGGATGCGCTCGCTGTCCCTGATCGCTGCTGCCGGCTCCTGAGTGATCCGTCATCCGAGTGCGCCGCCTCGACCCGGGCCGCTGCAGCGGCGTCCGACGGACAGGCCGGACGCCGCTGCAGCGCACAGAGGTGGTCGGGACGCGGGGAGACCGACGGCGGTGTGAGCAGAAGCAGCAACAGCGGGCCTTTCGCCTGCTGGCACCTGACTTGCGGTCACCAGGAGAGGGACTCACATGCTGTAAGGATGTGGCGCTACGGCCGGACGGACAGGTCCTGCGGCGCCACAGCGACGACTGTGACACCTGCCCGACATGACGTCAATATCTTTTCGTAATTTACGAGAAACATCGCCGAAGTGCACTCCGGCACCTTGACAGTCAGCTGCGCGCGGCGGCAGTGTTCGGCGGGTTGGCAACGTTGTCATCCATCCTGGTCGACCGGCCCGCCCACTCTTGGTCTTCCCCGATCGGAGCCTTGCTCATGACCAACCAGTCCTCTGCCCCCTCACGGCGTACCGTGCTGTCGGCAGGGTCCACGCTGCTGGCCGGGTTCGGCCTCGGCATGGGGCCGCTCGCCTCCGCCGCCTCGGCCTCCGCCTCCGGCCCCGGACACCCCGGGCCGACCACTCCCCCCGCCGAACTCGCCGCGTACCGGCCGGTCTCGGTCTCCTCGACCGACTACGCGCCGACACCTGCCGAGTTCACCGTGGACGCTCTCGCGGTGCCCGGGGTCAAGGGCAGCGGGTGGCGCGCAGCTGCGGGCGACCCCCAGTGGATCAAGGTGGACCTGCAGGCGCTGTGCGAGGTCTCCTCGCTGCGGCTGGTGTTCGAGGCCACCTCGGACGACCCGCCGTTCACCGATTCCCCGTCCGGCAGCCCCCGCGACAACACCACCGGCCAGGAGATCCTCTCCAGTTGCGCCGTGGACTTCGTCATCGAGACCTCACGCGACGGCAAAGCCTGGACGGCGGTGTACCGCACCGACTCGGGCAAGGGCGGCGCGATGGAGATCGCCCTGCCCCAGCCGGTCACTGCGCGCTGGGTGCGCATGACGGTCAACAAGCGCTCCAACACCAACCCGCTCGGTCTCAACGGCTTCCAGGTCTACGGCACCTGCGACACCCGGCGCCCCGAGGTCACCGGGTGGACCGACTGGGGTGTCCGCAAGCGGCACCCGGAGCCGTTGACGGTGGCCGCCGACGGCACCGTCCCCCTGGAGTCCGGCTGGGACCTGACCATGGACGACTGGGCCGGCGCGGACGGCGCCGCGCTGTCCCGTACGGAGCACGACACAAGCCGCTGGCTCCCGGCGACCGTACCCGGTACCGTGCTGACCTCCCTGGTCGACCAGGGCCGTCTGCCCGACCCGGTGGCCGGGTTCAACAACCTCCACGTGCCCGAGGCCCTGTCCCGGCACTCCTGGTGGTACCGGCACGAGTTCACCCTGCCCGCGCGCCTCCGGACCGGCGCGGGCCGGCACGTCTGGCTGGAGTTCGACGGCGTCAACCACGAGGCCGAGGTCTGGTTCAACGGCACCAGGGTCGGCGCCTTCACCAACCCGTTCTCCCGTGCCGCCTACGACGTCACCGAGCTGCTCGCCTCCGGCGGCCAGGCGCTCGCCGTCAGGATCACCCCGATGCCGTTCCCCGGCAGCCCGACCGACAAGGGCCCGGCAGGTCTGGCGTTCGTCGACGCCGGCGCCAACATGATGAACCGCAACTCCCCCACCTACCTGGCCTCCTCGGGCTGGGACTGGATGCCCGCCGTCCGCGACCGCGCCGCCGGCATCTGGAACCACGTCAGGCTGCGCTCCACCGGAGCCGCCGTCATCGGCGACCCGCGCGTGGACACCGTGCTCCCCGAACTGCCCGCCACCAGCACCGCCGAGCTGACCGTGGTGGTCCCGGTGCGCAACGCCGGCAGCACGGCCAAGAGCATCACCGTCACCGCGGCGTTCGACAAGGTCAAGGTCAGCAGGACCGTGACGGTGCCCGCCGGTGACAGCACCGACGTCACCTTCGCCCCCGCCGACCACCCCCAGCTGCGCCTGCGGGACCCCGAGCTGTGGTGGCCCAACGGCTACGGCGAGCCGAACCTGCACGACCTCACGCTGACCGCCTCCGTGGACGGCAGGGAGAGCGACCGCCGCACCACCCGATTCGGCATCCGCCAGTTCGGCTACGAGTACGGGGCCGTGCCGATGACGTTCCGGTGGGGCAGCGACATGTTCACCCAGACCGTGGACCTCCCCCGGCAGAAGGCGCGTTACGTCCGCATCCTGTGCCACACCCGCGCCACCCAGTGGGGCTTCTCGATGTGGAGCCTGTCGGTCCTGAACAGCGCAACTCCCGACGACGACCTGGCCCTCGGCAGGCCGGCGGACGCCTACTCCCACGACGACCCCTCGCACGGGGCCGCCAATGTCACCGACGGCAGCAACGACACCCGCTGGTCGTCCTCCTACGACGACGAGCAGTGGGTCCAGGTGGACCTGGGCTCCTCGGTCTCCTTCGACCGGGTCGCGATCACCTGGGAGCAGGCGTACGCCAAGACGTACACCGTCCAGGTCTCCGACAACGGCGACGACTGGACCGACGTACGGGACGTGGACAACGCCGCCGCGCCGCTGCCGTTCAACACCTCCGGCGCCGCAAGCATGCAGAACGTCGAGTTCGACGCGTTGACCGCGCGGCACATACGGGTGTTCTGCCGGACCCGCGCCACCGGGTGGGGCTTCTCGATGTGGGAGCTGGCGGTCGCCGACAGCGCCCGACCGGGCACCAACCTGGCGCTGCACAAGACCGCCCACGCCTCCACCGAGGGCGAGGGGACGGTGGCCGGCAACGCTGTGGACGGCGACGTCAACACCCGCTGGACATCGGCCTACGAGGACGACAGCTGGATCGCCTTCGACCTCGGCGCACCCGAGCGTTTCGACCGGGTGGCGATCACCTGGGAGCAGGCGTACGCGAAGACCTACACCATCCAGGTCTCCGACAACGGCACCGACTGGACCGACGTCAAGTCGGTCGACAACTCCATCGCGCCGCTGAAGATCAGCGTCAACGGCGTCCGGGTGTTCTGCCGCGGCGGCAACTGGGGCTGGGACGAACTGCTGCGCCGGATGCCGGCGACGCGCATGGACACGGCCGTGCGGATGCACCGCGACATGAACTTCACGATGATCCGCAACTGGGTCGGATGCAGCAACCGCGAGGAGTTCTACGCCAGTTGCGACGAGCACGGCCTGCTGGTGTGGAACGACTTCCCCAACGCCTGGGGCATGGACCCGCCGGACCACGACGCCTTCAACGCCACCGCGCGGGATGTGGTG
This sequence comes from Peterkaempfera griseoplana, assembly GCF_001418575.1. Classification (GTDB taxonomy): domain Bacteria; phylum Actinomycetota; class Actinomycetes; order Streptomycetales; family Streptomycetaceae; genus Peterkaempfera; species Peterkaempfera griseoplana. Next base: position 28,932 of record NZ_LIQR01000232.1, on the reverse strand, counting down.
CTCCGCTACCGCATCCACCCGAGCGTGGTCGTGTGGTGCGGCGCCAACGAGGGCAACCCGCCCGCCGCGATCGACGACGGCATGCGCGACGCGGTCCGCTCCGGGGCGCCGGGCGTGCTGTACCAGAACAACTCGGCGGACGGCATCGTCACCGGCGGCGGCCCCTACGGCTGGGTGGAGCCGGACAAGTACTTCTCCGCGGCCACCTACGGCAGCAAGAACTACGGCTTCCACACCGAGATCGGCATGCCGGTGGTGTCCACGGCCGAGACCGTGCGGCGGCTGGTCGGCGACGAGCCCGAGTGGCCGATCGGCGGCGCCTGGTACTACCACGACTGGAGCACCAGGGGGAACCAGGCCCCGCAGAACTACCGCGCCGCCATCGAGTCCCGGCTCGGCGCGGCGAAGGACCTGGACGACTTCTGCCGCAAGGCGCAGTTCCTCAACTACGAGAACCACCGCGCCATGTTCGAGGCCTGGAACGCCAACCTCTGGGACGACGCGAGCGCGCTGCTGCTGTGGATGTCCCACCCGGCCTGGTACAGCACGGTCTGGCAGACGTACGACTACGACTTCGACGTCAACGGCGCCTACTACGGCTCCCGCAAGGCCTCCGAGCCCGTACACGTCCAGGCCGGCCCGGTCGACGGGCAGGTCATCGCCGTCAACCACACCCCGCAGCCGATCCGCCGGGCCACGGTGACCGCCCGCTGGTACGACCTCGACGGCCGCCGGGTGGCCGACGAGCAGAGCGCCACCGTGGACATCGCGGCATCCGCGACCGCGCGGGCCTTCACCGCCGACCCGAAGGGGCCCCTGCCCGGCCTGTACCTGCTGCGCCTGCAGCTCACGGACGAGCACGGCAAGGCGCTCGCGGAGAACACCTACTGGCGGTACCGGACCCCCGAGGACATGCAGGCGCTCAACGCGGTCCGGCAGAGCAGGGTCTCGCTCGACGTCACCGGTTCGACGGGCGGGGCCGGCGGGCGGCGCGCACTGACCGCCAAGGTGACCAACCGCGGCTCGTCGGTGGCGGCGATGGTGCGCCTGTCCCTGGTGGACACGGAGTCCGGGGACCGGGTGCTGCCCGCCGAGTACGGCGACAACTACCTGTGGCTGCTGCCCGGCGAGTCCAGGACGGTCACCGTGTCCTGGCCCGACCACGCACACGCGGGCCGGCCGGGGCTCAGGGCCGAGGGCTACAACGTGCCCGAGGTGACGGGCCGGGCGTAGCGGAGTCGCCCGGCTGGGCACGACTGGGAGCGCAGGCCGGTCCTGGACGCCGGACGGTCGGTGCGGGGTGCCGTCTCACCCACACCGACCGTCCTGCGAAGCCCGGACGCGCGGTCCGAGAGCATCACGACTCACACGGAAGACGGCCGTCGCCCGGGACATGGCACCGGCGTCCGCGGAGCCCCCCGGGCTGCGCGGACGCCGGTGCCGTCAGCGGTTCCGGCGAGCTCGCGAGGCGACCGCCTCGCCCGACACGGCCGCCTCGTCCCCCGCCGTCGACAGCTCGGTAGTCGTCACCGACGGCACCGCATAGGCTGCGCAGAAACCAGGTCGAAGCAGCCGGACTGTCACCAGAGAGGCGCTGGAGTTGTCACACACAGCCGATCACTGGTCTCCCTGTCGCCGGGGCGCACTGTGACTCGGGACGACCTCATCGCCATGCTCCTCGAACGGACTCCGGCGTGCGGGCCCGCACGTGACGCCTTGATCGCCGGGGCTGACTTCGTCGTCTGGGACGGCCTGGTGCCGGCCAACCAGCACGCGGGCGTCTTCCGGCGTCGAATGCACAACTCCCTGAAGCGCGGCCACACGATCGATGGCCTGGCCGACAGCGTCGACATCCTTCGGCGAGCCGGGGAAGAGCCGCTTCGTACCGGATCCATCAACGCGGTCGACAGGTCATCCTGGTTCACGATCTTCCTGAACTTCGCGGCGACAGAAGTGGTGGCCTGCTGCGGCGGACGCCGACCCACCACCACGGGGTCGGCCGGCACCCCCGAGTCCGGCACCCAACCTCGCGGGTGACAGCAAACCTGGCTGTGTGACAACGATCGCGCTCCGGCGCACCAAGACCACCCCTTGATCCGATCGAATACCCGCCTAGGACGTGTGCGCCGCCCGCCGGGCCGTGCCGGATCGGCTTTCCGGCCGGCCTGGGGGTGCGGGTTCGATCCGCTGTGAGCGGATGCCGTCGGCGGTGTCGGGCCCGTCGGCGCGCCCGCTGTCGATAGTGCGGGCGCGCCGACGAGCTGATCGCTGGTCACTGCGGGCAGATTTCCACAGGGTTCACTGCTTCGCTTCCGATGAGGGCCTTGACGCGGTGGCGGAGTCGGTTGGCGATGAGCTGGGAGATCGAGATCCAGATGGCCAGCGCTCCGCTCTCGGGGCCGGGCAGTGTCAGCAGGACATCGGTATTGGTCATGCTCCGGCCCGAATCCTGCGCGACCGTCCAGAGGATCGCGTCGGCGGCCCGCTGGGCGGCGAGACCGAGGGCGGTCTCCCTGGAGGTGGTGTCCATACCCTGGATCTCCTCGGCCTGCGCCGCGCTCAGGCCCGTGATCTCCTCAGCCGTGAACCGTGCCGGGTGCTTGATCGCCTCCACCGACAGCCGCATCCCCGGCGCGGGGACCGGCACCTCCATAGTCTCCTCAGCAGGAGGCGCGCCCCCTACGAGCGTGCGGCCGCCGCTGGTCGACGAGTTCGGCTGAGCTGCGAGATGCTCCGCCTGCCCGCCTGCCGCGTCCTCGACGACCACCTCCGGCGTCGGACCCTGACTCGGCGCACCCTTCTCCAGCACCTCGACCGGAGTCAGGACCGGCCCTTCGTCGACCAGCACCGGCACTTCCCGCCGGGCCTCTTCCGGGCCGTTCCTCGTGGTCGTGGCGGCCGGCGCCGTGTCCGTCACGACGCCCTCCTCGCGGGTGATCGCCTCTGCACGGGTGTGAACCGGCCGGTCCGACCCGCGCTGGGCCACACCGGCCACGGTCCGGTCACCCGGCAGGTTCTGCCGGTTCCGGGCGCTCTCGGCGACCCTTCTGTGCAGGCCGCGGGGTGCGTCCAGGAACGCCTGCATCGCCGCACTCTGCCCGGTGCCCGTCGAGCGGGTGGAAGGACGGGCGGCGTCCGACGCCCTGTCGCCGGTCCGGGCCACACGCTGCTCGTACCGCGCGACTTCGCGGGCGAGCAACGGGCTTTCCAGCAGCGCCTCGACCACCTGTCGCGCAAGCAGGACGGTGTCCGCGAAGGTGGCGGGAGCGCCGTCGGCGCCGGCCTGTCGGGCCGCCTCCTCGCGGATCTGCTCGTCCGAGAGCACCGACCCGGTCTCCCCGAGCATCTGCTCCAGTCGGCTTCTGACAAGGATGATCAGAGAATCATCGTGAGAGGCATCGTCCGTCTCCCAGTCCTCGTCCTCCCTCAGCGAACCCTCCTCGGAGACCTCGTCCGTCTCCCGTTCCCTGCCCTCCCACCGCCAGTCGTCCTCGGAGGCAGCGTCCGTCGCCCGCTGCTTGCCCTTCCACCGGGAACCCTTCTGCACCTCGGTGTCGAGGTGCTCGGGTACGGGGGTCTCCTCGACCGGCGCCGCCTCACGGCGGGAGGCCGGCTCGGGTTCCTCCGGGATCGTGGTCAGCTTGTCGGCCGGCGGGGTTTCGACCTCGCTCGTGAGGTCCTTCGGCGGCTCTGTGGCGGGCACGAGGATGCGGGCCAGCGGGGTCGCCAGATCCTCCGCGAGGGCCCCGCTCGACTTGAGCGGAAGCATCGCGTAGAGGCCGCCCGGAACGTCGACGCTGAGCGCGTAGGCGGCGTTCTCGACGGGCCTGGCGATCATGCGCACGTCGATGCGGTAGTAGCGGAACTCCCTGGTTGCCTCACGGTTGTTCTCGTACGTCTCCGAGGCGCCGCCCTCGAACCGTGAGCTGTCCCGCTCGGACCGGTCCCCCACGGCGTGGGCCAGCACCGCGCTGTGGTCCGAGCCCCCGCCCCCGTCGAGGCCACCGCCCTGGAGGCGCCCGCTGCTCCACTCGACACCGCGCTCGATGTCATGGTTGTCCTGTGTGTAGCCGCGGCCCTTCATCCTCGGGGTGGGCTCGAACTCCTCCGCTCGTACGAGTTCGAGTCCCACCCGGACCTTCGTCCCGCCCGCGTCGACGATGTAGGCGTCCTTGAGCAGGTCCTTGATGTTCGCACGCACCATGTCCTGACTGGTCTGCGCCTGGTGGGCCAGTCCGGACAGGCTGGTGAAGTCGGGACGTGGCAGGCCCTGGATTCGGGACGACACGAGATCCGCGGCGGAACCGGACTGCCGTGCGGCGGTCTTCACCCATTGCTGGAGAGCGCCCGCGGCGGGGACGTCCCAGGGGTGGAGGTGCTCCACCAGCGCAGCGTCCAGCGCGGGGGGAAGGTCAGCGCTCGGGAGGCGGAGCCAGCGAGCGTTCTCGCCCCAGGTCCGCTCGAACGGTGCGGGCATCGGACCCACGGCAGGAGCGGGCACGGTGAGATGCTGCGGAATCAGGAACCGCACCTCGCCCGGTACGGTGCGTCCCGCCCCCATGCCGTTGTCGTACCACGTCCACGGCGTCGGTTCCTGGGTCACGGTCCCCGCCCTGGGAGCGTCCGCCAGGGCGTTGCCGATGACGTTGTAGAGGACGTAGCCGTAGTGGACGAAGGGTCGGAGGAACTCCGGCATCTTCAGGGTCATGCCGAGCTGGACACGGAAGTGCATCCTGTGCTCGAACTCCACCGAACCGTCCTTGGTGTTGGCCCGGTAGATCTGCGTGCTCTTCTTGACGGAGGTGTTCGTCTGTCCCCGCTGCCAGTCGGATCCGCGGCTGTACTCGATTCCGCCGTGTCCCTGCTGGTTCGTGACCGCCTGGTGGTCTCCCGCACGCCCTGACACGGTGACGCCGACCGATGCCGAGACGCCCTGCTTGCCGACGTCCTTGACCTCGGTGACACCTTCGCTGCGCAGCGTGAGGGTGATCTCGGCACGGTCGCGCTGCGCGTGCGCGGGGTCCAGACCCTCTGCGAATACGTTGATCCACACATAGCGGACGGCGCCCCCGCGTTCCGTGATCGGGAACCAGCCTCCAAAACCGGAACCGAGCAGGGCGCTGTGACCGCTCTTCAGTGCCTCCGACCGGAAGACCGCCGCCACGGTCTCGCGGAGCCGCACCTGCTCGATGCTCTCCTTGTCCTTCTCCAGCGGGAGGATGTTCCGCTCCCTCAGCCGCTGAACGATCTCGGGCACGACACCGTCGGCCTTCAGCACTTCCGGCCAGACGGAAGTCGTCCACAGCCGGTCGCCCAGATAGGTCAACCGCTTCGAAGGGTCCTCAACGGGCTTGGCACCCTCGGCGCTGAGGTCCTGGGCCGGGTCCGTCGCCTTCCCGGGCAGTCCGAGGTCCTCGATCCGGCGGTTCGGGACGAGAAGGTCCATCGCCCCGCTCACCCTGACGAAGCGCCTCGAGGTCTCCGTCCGCCCGCCTCGGCGACGGGTGATGGTGGCCAGGAACCCCGGATCCGACCGGTAGCCGGCCACCGCCTCCGAGTCGTACGTACCGCGTGAGATCTCTATCGCGCCGTCGGTCTTCTCGTGGGTGGAGCCCCACTCAGCGCCCACGTCCCCATGGGCGAGCGCCACCAGGCGACCACCGGGCGCACGCGACTGCGAGTGCGAGGGCTGCGCGACGCGAACCTCCGCGTGGTCCGCCAGGACGATGCCGCTGCCGCCTTGGTCAGAGCCCAGGCGGACCATGGCGGAGGTGGATCCCTGGAGGCTCACCGACTTGCTCTGGGCCTTCGCGGTCCCGTACTTGGACTGGTGCTTGAGATAGTGCTCGATCTCCGTCTTGGCCTTGGTCAGCTGGAGGGGACGTGGCGCATAGGCCCGCATCTGCAGGTTGAGGGTCGTCTCCCAGCCGTCGTGGTCGGGCAGCCGCACCTCACGGCCGAGTCCGTCGGTGAGCAGGCCGAAGAACTGCTCCAGTCTCGCCGGCCGGGTCGCGTCGACGATCTCACTCGGCCACTGAGTCCAGTCGTCCGTCCAGCGCAGACCATGCAGATCGAAGTAGGTACGGGCGACCATGCCCGTCAGCGCGGGCATGTTGACGAACGCCGGGTACAGGCCCGTCGACCCGGTGCTGAAGTCGATCTGCGTTTCCTGCCGGTCGGGCCATTTGCGCGCGAACGTGGTCTTCCCCGTATCCGCCAGTTCCTCCCTGGTGACGCGCTGGGCCGGGGTGAAGGCGCGCGGTGTGACGATCTCGGCCACCAGGTCGCCGGGCCTGTCCAGCCATACCCGTTCGTCGAACCGGCCGTCCTCGGTGCGCACGGTGATCTCGTAGACGATGTCCCGGGTGGTCACGAGAGGGGGGTGCTCAAGGCCGAGGTTCTCCTTTCGGCGGTACCCGGTCACCGCGTCGGACAGGCTCTGTTCCTTGCCGCCCGAGAACTTGGCCTGCAACCGGACGGCGCCGAACTGCAGCCGCAGCCACTTGGCCGCACTCACGCGCGCGGCGGCCCCGCCGGCAACGGTGACGGCCCGTCGGCTGTCGGAGCTGCTGCTCAGCGCGCTGGTCATGGCCGCACGGGTGTTGACCGTGAGGTTCTCCGACGTGAAGGAGTCGCGAGGGGTGGAGAGGGTGCCCTTGAGGAACACCGTGACGGTCTTCTTGCCGACACTGATGTCGAAGCTCATGCCGGCGAGCACATTGTCGAGGTCGCCCTCGAGTACCGCCCGTCCGACCCGGACCCCCAGCTGCCGCTCGACCGCCGCCCAGTCGACCTTCGCCCGCTTGCCGGCCAGGCCCTTCAACGTGGCCAGGAGGTAGTCCTCGATCAGCTGCGCCCCGGGCAGGCCGATGGCGGTGCCGAAGCCCAGACCGCCGAGGGCGAGGTGCAGCGGTTCGTCCTGGGCAGGCCTGGGCCGCGGGATGTCCAGCCGCGCCGGCCGTACCACGCTGACGTCCGGCCTGACGCCGGAGATCTGGAGGAGCGCCCTGACATTCGGTTGGGCGGCCACCTGGGTGGCCAGATCATGCAGGCTCCCCTGCTGCACGACGGGGGAGGCGACTCGGCCCAGTCCCCGGCGCTCGAACTCGGCAGCGCCGCGCCAGGGCACACCCAGCTCGGCGGGGATCTCGACGCTCGTCGAGCGAAGCCCGCGATGGGTCGGGGACGTCCACGTGATGGTGTACTCGAGCGTGGCCAGGTAGCGGGCCATCGGCCCCGAGGCCACGAGAACGGTGTGGTTGAGCCCGGTGTCGGTGAGGCCGTAGTTCCAACGCCGGTGGCTGTTGCCGCTGACGCTGACGTACGGCGCCACACCCTTCACGATGTGGTTGTCGATCAAGGGGTCGACAAGGCCGGTCACATTGGCGGCGAACGTCATCGCCGCCGAGCTCGTACCTCCCCTGCCGTATCCCCGGGCCGCACCGGCACCGAGGTCCGCGCGTGTGCTGACGGCGTCCCGGACATCGACGAGCTGTGCGGCCTTGAGGGTAATCCGGGACCGGCCGTGCACGATAACGCCGTTCCACTTCGGGACGCTTCCGATGCGGATGGAGTTGGTGACGTCTCCGCCGCCCAGCTGCCACGCCTGCCGGTTACGGATGGTCCTTTCGTTGACCAGCTGTTCTTGGACCTGGTGCGAGATCGCGATCACCTCGGCGGCGTCGAGCCCGGCACTGCGCAGATCGCGGTGCAGAGCGGCGACGACCGGTGTCACGTCGATCGCGTTGAGCACCTCTTCCGACATCCGGGGCCTGGCGAAGGCCGCACCCTGGTTCGCCGAAGTCGTCCCGGTCCGGCCGGCGTCCAGGATCGAATCCTGCGCGGGTTCCAGGTTCCGCTTCCCCTGGTCGACGAAGACCGAGGGGAATTCGATCGCCAGACCGACAGGTGCGGGCTTGCTGCCCGTTTCCTGCTCAATACCGTCCACGAAGACAAGGACCCGCGTCTCGGAACTGAAGAGCGTGCTGCTGGTGACGAAGAGCTTTCGGCCGCTGATGACCGTCTGCCGGGAGGCGGAGTCGCGTTCCACCCCCGCCTCGAGGACGATACGTGGAGCGCCGAGCACAAACGCGGAGGCGGCGGCCGACGAGAGCATCAGGGCTGAGAACAGAGCCGTTTCAGCGGCGCGCGACGACATGTGCGAGTGCTTCTGAGCTCCGCTCGTCGAACTCCACTTGACGCCGTACTTCCTCACAGCGTCGGCCGCCTTCTCGGGCTTCACCGACTGCTGCACCGGCTGCACGTTGTGGACAGCGTCGGCCGCCTCCTCGGGCTTCACCGGCTGCACGTTGTGGACAGCGTCGGCCGCCTCCTCGGGCTTCACCGACTGCACGTTGTGGACAACCGGACGCAGCCAGACCACCTGGCCTGCCGCCTCGATCGTCTTGCCGTCAACGAGCAGGTGGTACCAGTCCTCGGGGGTGTTGACCGCGATCATGTCCAGAAGAGCCCTGCGGATCCCGCTGCGGACGGCGCTGCGGACGGTGTCCGGAAGGGCCTTGACGACCTCGTCGGCCCACTCCTCGTTGGCCTTCGTGACCGCACTGACCTTGACATCGGTCACCGAGAACTCGCCGAGCATGCCGCCACTGCCGTGGCCGACATACCACGGGGGTACCACCTCGGGCTTGGGGGGCTCCTGCACGTCGGTTGCTTCGGTGACCTTCGGAGGCTCAGACAACTCAGTCGCCTCAGCAACCTTGGAAGGCACCAGCACCTCAGCAGCTTCGGTGACCTTCGGAGGCTCAGACAACTCAGTCGCCTCAGCAACCTTGGAAGGCACCAGCACCTCAGCAGCTTCGGTGACCTTCGGAGGCTCAGACAACTCAGTCGTCCCAGCAACCCCGGAAGGCACCAGCACCTCAGCAGCTTCGGCGGGGATGAGGACCCCGGTCTCGTCAGCCCCGGCGGGGATGAGGAACCCGGTTTCGTCGTCGCCTTCCAGCAGGTGCTCGAGCCGTTCGGTCCTACGGGGAAACTCCGCCTCGAGCCTGCGCAGAGCCTCCTGGCGGGGAAGCAGGCCCGGAAGACGCTGGTACTCCCACCGCTTGCGCCGGACCTCGGCCGTCGGGTTGATCAGCCAACCATCGGCGTTCAGGTCGATCGAGGCCACAGAGAGAGTGGGATCAGGCTGCTCCACACGCGTACCGGCGCGGGCGTCCATCCACATCACGCTGCCGTGATGGTTGACGGCGTGCAGCGGCCGCTCGAGTCCGGTGACGAATGAGCTGGATCCGTGGTCCTGGTCTTCGAGCATCCGCTGGAGTTCACTCACCGGCCACCAGCGGAACGCGCGCTTCATGACCTCTCTCGCGGTGGGGCGAGACCAGGTGAAAGCCCTGGCCGAGGCGTCGCCGATCCCGACCGTCGAATGTGTTCCGGAGGTCAGGTCGGCGGGGGCCGGCGCCGTGCTCGGGGTGTGCGTGGCAACCCCCTCGGGCGCGGGCGGCATCGGGAGGGGCCCGAAGGAGGCCTCCCGAGCCGCACGCTGGTCTCGCGCACGCCGACGGTTCTCGCGAGCCGCACTGGCGGCGCTGTCCGTCAGGTTGAAGAAGTCGGCCGCCCTCTCGGCCGCATCCTGCTCCGCCTGCGCCGGATCCTGCGTCGTCCCGGTCTCACGAACAGGCAGTTGCGGAAGCACCCTGGGCCGCCGAACCGTGTCGGTGCCCCTGCTCTGCTCCTGGGTGTGCCCCCCGGACTCCGACTGCGCCACCGGTGTCGACGGAAGCCGCCTGACAGCCCGCTGCGGACCCTGGGCCTGCGCCACCGGTGTCGACGGGAGCCGTCTGGCAGCCCGCTGCGGAGCCTCGGCCTGCGCCGACGCTTCCACCTCATTCCTGGCAGCATGCGACTGCGCGGCAAGCATCGCCCTCGCCTGCTCCAGGTTCCAGCCCGGATCTGCGGGCCGAGCCGGCATCCAGTGCAACGCCTCGTCGTCACGCACCAGGTGAAGCTCCGTCGGTCCGTCACCGATGCGGTGCACCGCCGAGCTCGCAGCCTCCACCACATTCAGAGAGAGGCCGAATACACGCGCCGCGAGTATCGGAGCGACATCGCCACCGGTATTGGCAAAGCTGCCCGACGAGCGGATGTCATGTGCAATCGCGGAAACCACCACGCCATAGCCCCCGTCCGGGCTGTCAGCCAGCTTCTGCGCGATGCGATCCGCCTCGGCAGGGTCAGGCGTCAGCCCATCCGCGTACATGGGGACCAGGTGGTACTGCATCTCATCCCAGTAATCCGGCAGGACATCAGCCAGATGGTTGCGCAGACTCTGCGCTGCCTCCGCCAGCGACTGCGTCTGGTCCCACCCCATCAACGAGGCGAGCGAGTAGTAGAAGCAGTTGCCATCACCTCGGACATCGTGCGCGATCAGACCCGCATGACCCGCCACCGTCCTCATCCGGGCATACTTGCCTCCCACAGGACCCGCCGACTGGACACCGCCGTGTCCGTCGCGCGTCTGCGATGCGGAGGACGTGGAGGCGACCGGCGTGTGAAGGTCCCTTGACGGACCCGGCCGCGACGTGAAGGTGTCGGCCTGCAGCCTCGGTCGGCCCGACTGCGGGGGTGGGTCCAGCCGCATGTCACGCAGATCGTCGAGGATCCGCTCGGAGTCCATGGCTGCGGCGGCAGCGTGGTCCACCTGGCTGGGAGACGGCCGGACTCCGCGGCTCTGAGCCGTGACCTCCTCGAGCAGGGGCCGGCGGTCGATCGGCCGGCCTTCCGGGTCCAACTCGATGGACATGAAGCTTTCGCCCTGATAAAGCGGACTCTCGTTGGTTCGCCCGCGCTGTCCGTCGGCCCACACGACTCGCCCGTCGTAGTTGAGCGCATTGACGGCATGAACAGCGCCCCCCGGCAGCCGGAAGACCACGATGGCGGACGAACCGTGACCGCCGTCGCGCACCCGCGCGGCTACGGCCTCCCAGTCCTGGCCCGTCCGCCAGCCCGCGTTGAGCCACCTGGAGACACGTGTGGGGCCGTCCTGCTCCACCCTCAGCGGCACACCGGGTTCGGCGTGCACGGGGGCAGCCATCGTGGGCTGTCCGTACCACGAGGCGAGCACGCTGGCGGCGGTGTCCAGGCAGTTGTACAGGCGGGCCGGGTCCTGCCGCCAGCCCCTGTTGATGCGCTGCAGCCAGCTCGCGCTGCCCATGTCCGTCAAAAGGGCGTTCCGCACACGAGCCGCATTCAACGAGCGGGCAAGACCCGCCGCCGGGTAGGTGAGGCCACGCGGGTTGGGGAAACGCTCGAACCTGCCGTTCTCGGCACGGGGGAAGACGTCTTCCAGCGCCAGCTGATCCGATTCCGCGGGCCGGCGCAGCCCGCCCGGCCGGCCGTAGATCCGGGTGTCCTGCAACCGCCTGCGCACAGGCTGACGGGTGACATCGGCGGGCGCTCCACCGGCCGACTTCGCGGGCTTGGGAGCAGTGAGCGGAGCGACGGAGCGCAGCCGCGCGAGGTGGTCGGCGACCGCGAATTGCCGGTCGGCGGCGCTGCCCTCGATGAACTGCGCACTCTCGGAGACGGCCAGCACCGCGTAGACCTGCCGCACCGCCTCGGGTGATGCGGGAGCGTGCCGCAGCCTCTCGAGCCGGGTGTTCACCGAGCGGACGAATCCGTCCGCCTCGGCCTCTCCCGCCGGGAGCTGCCGCAGCCACGGCTGGGACACGCCCGACATCGACTCGGACGAGTCCGTGGCCTCACGCTGCGCAGCCGCGGACTCCTCCTGGAGGCTTCGACCTTCCAGATGCTGCACACCAGGCACCTTCACGCCCTCGGGCGGCGGCGGAAACCGACGCGCCCGGCCCTGCGGCGCGTCCGTCTGCTGCATGAAGTCGCGGAAGCCGTCGTACATGGCGTTGTCGGCACGCGTCGCCGTGACCGGGTTGGCCGAGCCCCGGTACAACGCCGAGGGGTCCTTCCCGAAGAGCCGCTCCATCAGCGGTACCAGTTCGGGCACATGCCTGCGCACCCAGACGTCCCCGTTGTTGCGCCGCTTGCCGGTGTCCGCGTCGATGCCGGTGTTGGCCCCCAGCCACACGTTGGTCAGCTGGGCGAAGTACTCGTACTCGTTCTGAGCGGAGTAGCTCTTGGTGACGACGCCCTTCTCGACCTTGTTGGTGCCGTCGGGCCAGCTGGCCTTCGGGCGGTCGGTCCGCCGGTCGAAGCTGTCCTTGATCGCTGCCCGATCCTTCTCGGTGATCCCCAAACGGTGCAGGACGTGGGCGAACTCATGAACGGCCGACGAGTAGCCGTCGGTGAGGGCCCGGCTCGAACCCACGGTGGTGTCCTCGCCGAGCAGGTTCTCCTCCGACACAGCGGCATGCTCCGTGGCAAGCCCTCGCATGTCGTCGTAGAGGCGGCCCTGCCCTGCGGAATCCTGTGCACGCACACCACTCCACTGCCGGAAGGGCGGCAGATCGGTCGCGGACACGTCCCTGGGCACCACGAACACCTGCGAGCCGTTCTTCAGCAGCCGGGCCGCGACATCCGGGTCCTGCACCATCCGGAAGACCTGCGCCTGGGCCTCCTGACGGGCCAGGGCGGGCTGGTGTGCGCGTGCGTCCACCTGCACCAGCAGCGCGGCCGCGGTCTCGGCGAACTCCCGCGGCGGCAGCGCCGCACGCAGCCCGTCCACCAGCGGGGCATGCTGCGCGAGCCACCGGCGGTGCCCCAGGCTGAGGCCGTTCAGCACGTTCGCGCGGTCCTGCGGCGACATGAGCGGCAGCTCACGGACCAGTTCCTGGGCGTGCGGCGGCTCGGCGACCGCGTACAGCTGCTCCGTACGGTCTGCGTCCGACACCTGCCGCCGCGCCTGCGGACCCAGCGGCCGGGACACCTCCGGCACCACGTCGGCGGACTTCGCGGACCTCGGAACAGCGAGGGGAGCGAGGGTGGTGTCCCCGGCTGACAGATGGAAGGCGACGTCCTGAATCCGACTGTTCCTGCTCTCACCGGTGAACGTCGCACCTCGGGAAGCGACCAGATCCCGGTAGGCCTCCTGCGCCCCCTCCAACGTCACCCGCCGCTCCTTCGGCAGCCGGCGGTTCACCTTCGCGACGAAGTCGTGGTCCACATCCGTGGTGGCCGACTTCCCACCCATCAGGACATGGGCGACCAGATTGACCCGCTGGTCCAGCGGCCGCGCACGCGCGGGCGACTTCAGCTCGTCGTAGGCCTCCTGCACCCGCACCTCGAGGAAGCCGTCCTCCCGGACAGCCGTGGGCAGCTGCCCGGCGACATCCCCCAGACCCAGCTGCTCTCCGAGCGGCAGCCGCTGCCACGCACTACCTGTGGCCAGCGCCTCCGCCTCCCGCTGCAGATCCGTGATCCAGTCGTCCATCCGGGGCTGGACCAGCGCCATCAGCAACGTGTCGATCGGGCCGACGAAGTTCTTCGCCTCCTTCTGCTCCTTGCCCGACCATTTCACCGTCTCCGCCTGGAATCGCGCCTTCTCGAAGACGAACAGCTCCTGACGCCGTGTCTTGATCTCCGCAGCCAGAGCCCTCAGGCGGGCGAGGTCGTCCACCTTGCCCAGAGCCTCGATCTCGCTCCGGATGGCCTCACGCAGAGTCTCCGTCAGCGCGTTCAGATAGTCCTTCATCTTGTTCGAGGACTTCAGCCCCAGAACGCGCGTGATCTCCAGGTTCACCGTGGAGTAGTTGCCGTCCAGTTCCTCGCGCGCCTTCAGCGCGTATGTGGAGGCCAGCGTCTTCGGGCTCGGCGGAGCCGCCTCGCTCCGCAGCAGGTTGATCCAGTTCTTCGCCGGTTTGTCGATGAACTGGTTCACCATGTCGACAGCCAGCTGACGGCGCTCCAGGACCGCTCTCCGGACATCGGCCGACCTCGCCGCCTCAGGCGCGGCGGCCGCACTCGCCTGCGCGATCAGGTCCTCCAGGCCCCCGCGCAGTGCGCGCCGCTCCTTCTCGAACTTGTCCGGGATTTCACGCAGCTGTCCCTTGTCGGCGACATTGCGGAGCTGACGGATCTCGCCCTTGAGGTGCCTCTCGATCCTGTTCCACACCTGCCGGAGCACCGCCGTGTCCGCGGCCTGGCCCTTGGTGGCCGCGATGTTCCGCATCGCCTGGGGCAGTTCCCAGTCGCGCAGTTCACTGCGCGGCAGCGACTGGTACGCACGCGCGATCTGCTTGGCCTCACGCCCCGGCTGCATCACCGCGGCACGGCTGCGGACCCTCACGAAGGTCACCGAGGTGTCCGTCGAGGTCGTCTCGTTCTCCTGGCCGATGAACTCCCATCCGCCGGGCCCGTACCACATGAGGTTGGCGACCTCGAACATCTCGCCCTTGGGGTTGGCGTACTCACCCACGCCGAACCAGTCCAGCGGTCGCTGCTCACGCCTGAACTGCACCGGGCCCGGCATGTTCGAATCCGGCGACTGGTAGTGCCACACCTTGATCTTGTCGGGATCCTGATGCCGCGTCAGGGTGTACGCACACCCGTTCATCGTCGGCGTCACCACCAGGCGAGGATCGGACTCGCCGGGCCGGCGCAGCATCGCGGTGTGCCCGACCTGCTGCGCGTAGTCCCGCGTCGTGCCCGTCAGGTACGGGACGTACACGGCGTTCACGTACTCGCCGTCGGCACGCACCGCCGGAAGCGACAGACCCTCCGGGAGGTTCAGCTCCGTGGCGCCGTACTGCTGCACATACCACTCGACCGCGGGCGCCAGCACATACCGCGGCTTCCCGTTGGTGTCCTCGCCCTGGCGCACCACCACGAACCGGTGCTCCGGCAGATCCTTCGCGTCCAGCGCCTCCAGGAACTGGCTGCGGTCGTACGCCGTCACACCGGGGGAATGGATCTCCAGCGCCGCGCTCATGTTCATCGACAGGACGTTCGCGTTCAGGAACGCCTTGGGGTCGGCAGACAGCAGCACCTCAGGCGTCCCGTGGACCGTCGCGGGAACCGTCGTCGCGGGAACCGTCGTCGCGGGAACCGTCGTCGCGTGCGCCTGGTCGACGGACCGCGTAGCCGTCGCGGGGCTGCCGCCGAGCAGGCCCGGCCTGCTCCACTCACCCGCGAGCCTCCCGGCGAGCCGCTCCGCCGCGGTCCTACCGCTCCCGCGCAGCTCGCCTGCGATGCGGCCCAGATCGTTCAGCCGCTGCTGACGCTGCGCGGCAGCCTTGGCGTCATTGCCGACCACGGTTCGGCGGAGCCCGTAGCGCTGCTCGATGTCGAGGGCCTGCTCGACCTCGGCAGAGGTGAAGCCGCGCAGCGCGGACTCGGTCCGGATGGCTTCCTCGCGGGCCTGCCTGCGTGCCTCCTCGACGACCGCCGCGGTGCGTGCCGCCTCGGTCCGGACAGCCTTCTCGACGGCCTTGGCCTGGGCTGCCTTGTCGACGGTCGTCCTGCGTGCCTCGGCGACGGCCGCTGCGGTGCGTGCTTCCTGGGTCCGGTAGGCCTCGTGGACGGGCTCGGTCAGCGCTTCGAGGTCGGTCTCCTTGTGCTTGGCCTTCGACTCCGTGCGGTTGGCGATCAGGTCCTCGATGTTGAAGCCGGCGAAGTCTGTCTCGTACTCCTCGTGGGGGACGGGTCGTGTCCGGACGACCTGATCCGCCACCGCCTTGATCTGCGCACCCGGCTCCAGCGAGGTGAACTCGGAGCCGTAGTGCCGCAGCAGGTGGCTGTGGGCATCCGCCGCCTGCCGGAAGGTGGCCTCGGTACCGGTGAGCGCGCTCAGCAACTCGTTGACCTTGGGGGCCATCTGCAGCAGCTGCACCAGGCGGTCGGCCAGGGCGTCGGCCCGTGCGTCGAACGTCAGGCGCCAGAAGGAGGTCCCCTCCTCCTCTCGCAGTCTGCGGTGGACGTGGGTCACATGGCCCTGCGTCAGTCGGCCGCCGGTGTTCATGCGGGACCGGACGTCGCGGAGGACGTCCCGGTCGGTCACCGTCATGACGGCGACGATCCCGGCCTGGTCGGCGACCGGGAGTTCAAGGAACCCTGCGCCGAACTCGTCCACCAGTTCCCGGTGCGCTCGCTGGATCTCGGAGTCCTCGAGTCCGCTGCCCCAGTACTTCTTCACCAGCAGCTGGTTGGTGGCCTTCGCCAGCTGCTGCATGGGCTCCACCAGGTGGAGACCGACCCGTACGGCCAACTGCCTCCGGGGCAGGTCGGTGATCTCCGCGTGCTGCTCCGCCAGCTCCGCGACGGCCTGCTCGACCTGCTCACGGGTGAATCGGAACGCGGTGTGCCGCTGCAGCAGGGCGTCGACGGCGTGCGCCAAGGTGGGGGCGTCCGCGACGGGGTCCCGGTGGAGTTCCGCGAACAGCTGGTCGGTGTCCTTGCCGACGAGGTGGTCCGCGACCGCCCGCGCCCAGCCGGCGGGGTTCAGGTGATCGGGCGCGAACCGTCCGTGCGCCTCGACGAGATCGACGTGGGCGTCCTCCACCTGGGTGGCCGTGAAGTCGTCACGCACCGCCTCGGGCAGCTGGCCCTTGACCTGCTCGACCAGGGCGGCCCGCCGTCCGGCCTGCGCGTAGTCGCCCAGCCCGAGCTCCCGGCGGAACAGCTGGTCGGTGTCCCGGCCGACGAGGTGGTCGGCGACCGCCTCCGTCCAGCGCTCCGACCCCAGCCGGTCGGGCGCGGTCTGCCCGTGCGTCTCCACCAGGGACACGTGGGCGTCCTCCACCTGGGTGGCCGTGAAGTCGCCGCGCACGGCCTCGGGCAGCCGGTCCTTGACCTGCTCGACCAGGGCGGCCCGCCGTCCGGCGTGCGCATAGCCGCCCAGGCCGCGCTCGCGGCGCACCCCGGCGAACACCTGGTCGGTGTCCTTGCCGACCAGGTGGTCCGCCACAGCGGCGGCGCGGTCGGACAGCGGCATTCCGTCGAGAAGCGGCTGCCCGTGCCTCTCCACCAACTCGGTGTAGGCGTTGTCCATCTGCTCGCGCGAGAAGTCGTCACGGCTCGCTTCGGGCAGATGGCGTGTGACCCCGGCGGCCACCTCGGCCCTGACGAGATGGCCGGCGACGGCCTCGGGCGAGACCTGCGGCACGTCCTCGAGCGTCGGCTGTCCCTGCCTCTGCGCCAGCGCGCTGTACGCATCCGCGATGGCAGCGTCGGTGATCCGGCGCTGCAACGCTTCGGGGAGGTGCCGTCTGACGTCCCGGGCCTGCGCCGCCTGTGCGGCAGCCGCCGCGGAAGCGGCCTGGTGGTCCTTCAGGACGCGCGACACCAGCTTGTCGGTGCCCTTGCCGGCGAGATGGTCCGCGACGACCTTCACCCCCTCGTCGGGCGACATCAGGTCGACCACGTACTTGCCGTGCCTTTCGAGCACCGCGTGGTAGGCGTCGCCCACCTGATCGAGCGAGAAGTCCTGCCGCATCGTGCCGGGCAGCCGGCTCTGGACCTGCTCGGCGACGAGGTGGGTGGCGACGGCCGATGCCTGGTCGGCGTCGGAGAGCGAGACGAACGCCTCCGGTCCGCCGTCCCCGGCCAGGGTGCGGAAGGCATCGCCCATCTGCCCGGCCGTGACGTGCCCTCGCATCGCTTCGGGCAGCTCATGCCTGACCTGGTTCAGCAGGGAGGTCTGCAGGACCTGCCGGTAGACGTCCATCAGCTGCTCCCGGCCGGACGCCCCTGCCCCGGAATCGTCGGCGGCCCTGGCCGGCGTGCCGTCGGGGTCGGCCAGCGCGTCGTGCACAGTGGCACCCCGCTGAGGAAGGACATCGAACGGCGAGCCGGAGAGGACGTGGTCGAGGTTGGAGCGGAAAGTGCCGTCCCCCGCATGCGCCAGCCAGGCGTCCGTCCGGTGGCCCTCGGGGCCGTACAGCGCGTCGTACCGGGTGACGCGCTCCACCCGGAAGTCGTTGCCCAGCCTGTCGATGGTCTCGGTGCGGAGTTCGGTGTACCCGAAGCCGTAGTCGTGACTCATGACCTCGTTGAACCCGACCGCAGAATCGGTCACGTTCACGTCCTGGAGACGGGCGTCGTGAAGAACCGTGTCGGGCAGGGTCGACCGCAGCCAGTCGCGCTCCGTGGTCCACGGCTCCGCGGGGCCGTCGCCGGTGCGCCGCCGGGGATCCAGGTTCAGGTCGAAGTGGCGGCCGGCGGAGATCCGCGCGTTGTCCAGGTAGTCCGCCAGCACCCGCTGGCGCCCGTCCTCGCCGAGGGACGTCAGAAGATCCTCACGCTGGCTGGACAGGAACCTGTCCGCGAACCCGGACTCCGACTCCACCGCGGCCTGGATGAACTTCTCCCGGTCGATGCGGACCGGGAACTGGTCGACGGCCCTGTCCACGATCGTCACCCAGAGGTCGTCCGAGTGCTCGTTCATCGTCAGGAACCCGTCCGAGGGTTCGGCGCGGCCGTTCGGGAACCACGTGTCGTGCTGGTCGCGCAGGTCGCGCAGGAAGTCCTGCCGCAACCGGGTCGCGGAGTCCGCGGTCAGCGTGTCCGAGATCAGCGTCTCCGCGCCGCCCTCCAGGTGGCGCTCGATGAGGTCCTCGACCCGCCGCCCCACCACGGCCTGGATGTCGTGCTCCCGCTGGGCGATCCGGTCGAACTTCTCCTGCATCCCGCCCCAGAGCCGGTCGAGCTCGCGCTGCGTCCCGGAGCTCGGCCCACCGTCGTTCTTCGCGTCGTGGATGTACTTGCCGTACACCTCGTTGAGCTGGTCGACCCTGTCGATGAAGTCCCGCTCCAGCGGGTTGAAGTCGTGGGCCTTGTCGCGGAAGTGGTCGACGGGGACGTCGGAGTCCGACTTGTACTCGATGAAGGTGAAGTCGTCGGGGTCCGAGCCGTCGCGCCCGCCCTTGAGCTTGCCGACGGGCCCCGAGGGGGTGTCCTCGGGCTGGCCGTAGAGCTTCAGGTCGTCCTTGACGTAGGTCTGAAGCTTGGAATCGTAGACGTACCTGGAGGGTGCCCGGTCGTACTCCGGGAGGAACTCGCCGTACCTGCCCCCGCCGTTCCGGTACGCGTCGGCCTGCTGCCTGAAGTGGGCGGCGAACCGTTCGATGTCATGGGCCCGGAGGATGTGCTTGTAGGCGTTCTTCTCGGCTCCGTCGACGATCCGGTTGTAGGCGCCCTCGGAGATGTGCCCGTTCTGCGCCACCTCGTTCCGGAACTCATGGGTGATGGCCCTGCGCCACCCGTACTGGGCGCCCTTGACCAGGTGGCCGTCGCGCGGCGGCTGGGCGCCCTGGCCCAGCAGCTCCCCCACCCGGTTCTGCTTGACGAACTTGTCGTAGCCGCGCTGCCAGACCGCGTCGAGGTCCACCGACCTCTCCAGCCGCGACTCCGCCTCAACGACGGGGGCGTGCCGCTCGACCTGGTTCTGCTTGAACGTGTCCCACTGCGCGTTCCGCGCGGTCATGTCCTCGGGGCTCACGGGCGCGGGCTCGTGCCGCAGGGTGTCGCCGCTGCCGCTGCCGCTGGCCGCGACGTCGTCGCGGGTGTGGATGCCGGTCGCGCCCGCATCGCCGGTGTCGCGTACGGCCGGGCCGTCGGGGCCGCTGCCGTGCCCGTGTGCCACCGAACCCTCAACGACGTCGGTGCCATGGCCCTGGCTGCCGGCGTCCGCCTGGGAGTGGGCAGGAGCAGTCTCGTCGGGCTTCACGGACGAGCCGGAGCCCACGTCGTGTCGGCTGATCCCGGGCGTCGCGGACGCGTCCGACGCTAGGGAGTGCGTGACCAGGGACAGGCCCTCGACCGCCTCGGGGTGCGTCGGCATCGCGAAGAACGTGTCATTCGGCCTGCGCTTCGCATGGTCGTCCTGGGAGTCCGCGACAGGGCGACGGCTGATGGTCTCAGGCTGCGCCTTGACCGGCTCGACGATCGGGGCGTCCCCCGCGGCGCGCCGTCCGCCACCGACACCGCCTCCGGCGGGGCGCTGGCTCTGGGACACGTCGGAAGGCGTCGTGCGAACGGCATCCGGCACATCCGGAACCCCGCTCCGCCCGAGGTTGCCGGGGCCGGCGTCGGACACCGCGGAACGACCGGCACCCGGGGACGGCTCGACACCGAGAACCGCGTCGGCGCCGCGTCCCACGCTGCTCGGGCCACCGCCCTCGAGGTGCGAGTAGGCGTGCGACCTCGGGCCAGCCACGCTCGAACCGCCTCCGTAGAGGCCGCCCTGGTGCCCGGCACCGGCGCCCGGCGCCGCCGTACGACCGGCAGCCGGGGTCTCGGGACCGCCGCTCCGCAGCACACTGCCGGAGGGTGCGTCAGACGCCGCACGGCCGGCGCTCAAGGGCGGCTCCGCACCGGAAGCCGCGTCATGCGCCACGGGGCGACCCGGGCTCGGTACCGGCTCCCTTGCGGAACCCGCGCCCGCACCAGCGGCACGTCCCGGGCTGTCCAGGCCGCCGCCGGAACGGGTCCCGGCGCCTTCCACCACGTCGGCGCCACGTCCGGCGCCGCTTCGGTCACCGCCGGCGAGATGCCCTGCGTCGGCGGCCGCGGCCAAGGGCTTCCCGACGGCCGACGCCGCCACCGACGCCGGGGGGGTGGTCCCGGAGTCGGGCAGGTCGTGGCGCAGCTTCGGGGGCTCCGGGACCACGGCCGCCCACGTCGAGTCCCCGCTCTCCTTGATCCACGTGTCCCCGTTCCGGTCGGTCCGGTACTTCGTGCCGCCCGGCGAGGTGTACTCGCGCACACCACTGTCGTGCTGCCCCGCAGCCGGGGTCGCGGGAACCGCGTCCGGGGCTCCCGCGTCGGTCGAGACGTTCCTGCCCCCGCCGGTGTTCGCGTCGGGGCCGGACGGTTTCCCGGCGACGTTGCCGGGACCGTCGGCGGCGCTGCGCGGCGGCCCGTCGAGATGCGCGGTCGTTCTGGTCGTCACCGGCGTGGTGTGGTCCCTGACGGAGTTCGGCGGCGTCCCCCCGCCGGCGTTGGTGAGCTGCCGTCCGGGGACGACCGGCGCGTCGGGGTTGAGCGCGGTACCCCCGGGCCGGGTCCCGCCGGGCGCCTGGGTGGGGTCGCCTGCCGTGACCCGCACGTCGCCGGGCGTCGGGGTCCCCGGCCGCGTGCCGCCGGGCGCCTGGGTGGGGGCGCCCTCCGTGACGTGTACCTCACCGGGCCGCGGTATGCCGCCACCCGCGCTGCCCGCGGTGGCCCGCGGTGTACCCGACACCGGGTTGGTGGTGCCGGCGTGCATCGGCGGCAGGGCGTTGTGCTCGATCACCGAGTTCACGGGGAACGGGGAAAGGTGTGTGACATCGGGGATGGCGACGCGGGAGGGCCCGCCGATGTTCGTGTTGGCGAGGTTCGGCGTGTCCGTCTTGGGGGGCGTGAACACGTACTTGTCGATCACACCGCCGATGCCGTCGTCGAGCGACTTGCCGCCCAGCACGTGCGTCTCGACACCGCCCATCCAGGCGTTGGTCCAGACGCTCAGGCCCATGTTGATGGCCTCGCCCTGCCAGTCCATCACGAACGGCACACCTGCGGCCCTGGCGGCCGCCACCTGGGAGGCAACGTCGGTGCCGAGCGTCACGCCCGCGTTGAGCACCGAGTCCATGAGGAAGGCACCGGCCCGCCCGATCAGGTTGGCGGCACGGGCGGCGACGCCGATGATGGCCATGATGGCCTCGACGATGCGGCCGACGGTGGCACCGATCTGGCTCAGCAGGCCGCCGATACCGAACGACGCGATGCCGAGGACGGTACCGAAGATCGTGCCGAGGGCTTCCACCAGGTGCGCACGGTTGATCTGGTCGATCGTCTTCTGCAGCTCGTCCGCGTAGTCGAGGATCGCGTTCCCGAGCTGTTCGGCCACCCAGGCCGCTTGGAAGATCGAGTTGTAGACGTTGAACGGCGCCGACGCACCCGCGCCCTCCGAGTCCCACACGAACTGCACATTGCGGCCGGTCTTGCCGGTCCACGCCGTCGCCATGGACGCGACACTGCCGTGCATCGAGGTGAGGCACTCATAGATCCTGTGGGCGTATTCGACCCACTGGTTGCCGAGGTCGCGGATGGGGCCAACGTCGAACTCTGCTGCCATGGCGGGTAGTCCTCACAGGCGGGCGGCCCCGGTGGGGGCCGCCCGGTCAATGGTTTGCGGTGGTGTCGTATGCGGGGCGGGGCGGGGTGGACGGTCAGTCGTCGGCCGTGTCGTGCACCGTCTGGACGAGCGCGGGGCCGTGGCGGCGGGAGACGAGGATGCCGCGCCCGGGGGGCATGCGCCGCGCCCGCTGGTCCGCCAGGACGGCTCCCTCGCGGGGGTCGCCGGACAGGATCAGGCCCCCCGACCCGAGTTCGCGGATCCGGCCGGCCACCGGGTCCGTGAGGGAGCGGCTCACCCCGCCGCTGCGGCGGGCGACCACCACGTGGAAGCCGATCTCGGCGGCCTGCGCGAGGTAGTCGGCGACCGCGCTCAGCGGTCCGCGTCCGTTCGTCCCGCCCGTTGCCACCAGGTCGTAGTCGTCCACGACCAGGTAGAGCTCCGGGCCCGTCCACCAGCCGCGCTCCCTGAGCTCGCGCGGGGTGATGTCGGGGGGCGGCATCCGCTCCCTGAGCTTCTCCACGACCTGCCCGATGTACAGGGCGGCGGAGTCCGGGTCGCCGGCCATCGCCCCGATGTAGTCGTCGGGCACCGCGCCCAGAAGTCCCCGCCGGTAGTCGACGACGACGAACCGCACGTCCCACGCCGACCGGCGGCGGGTCATGGCCCGCATCCACGAGCGCAGGAACGAGGTCTTCCCCGCCCCGGACTCGCCGTACACCAGGAAGTGCGGCCCGTCGGCCTCCAGATCGAGGACCGCCGGGCGCAGATCGGAGTCCCTCATCCCGATCGGCACGGCGCCCGCCGGCAGCGCCCCGGTACCGCCGGGCAGGGCCTCGCAGGCCTGCTCCAGCTCCTCGGGGAGGACCAGTTCGGACAGGACGCGCAGCTGGGGGGCGGTGGCGCCCTTCCAGCCCGCGGCCAGCTCGTCGACCACGGCCTGCTGGGCCTTGGTCAGGTTGTCGGGGGACGCCGTCCCGTCCAGTCGCGGCAGTGCCGCGTGGAAGACGTGACCAGGCGTCACCAGGCCGCGACCGGGCAGGAAGGCGCGCAGCTGCTTGGCCAGCGGACGGGAGATCTCCGACTCGGCGGGATCGGCGAGGCGCAGTTCCAGGCGGCCGGTGACGGCGTCGCGCAGGTTGGCCCGCAGCTCGGCCCAGCGGTTGGCGGAGAGCACCAGGTGGATGCCGACGCCCAGGCCCCGCACCGCGACCTCCGGCACGACCTCGTCGGCCTCCTCCACGGCCGCGCGAAGGCCCGCCCAGTTGTCGATGACCAGCACGATGTCGGCGGCGTCGACGCCGTCGGGCAGCGCCTTCTCGTCGCGGAGCCGGCGGAAGTCCGCCGCGGAGTCGATCCGCAGCTCCTGGAACAGCTTCTCCCGCTCGTTCACCAGCTGCCGCGCCACGGACAGGGCGCGCCGGGTGCGGGCCTCGTCGTGGCGGGTCGTGATGCCGGACACATGGGGTGCCCGCTCCAGCCCCATGAGGCTGCCGCCGCCGAAGTCGATGCCGAGGAACTGCAGTTCGTCGGGGGTGTGGGTGAGCATCGCGCTCATCATCAGGGTGCGGAGCAGGGTGCTCTTGCCGGACTGCGGCCCGCCGACCACGATCACATGTCCCTGCTGCCCGGACAGGTCCAGCGTCATGGCGCGCTGCTCCTGGCGGCTGGGCAGGTCCACCACGCCGACGGGGAAGGAGAGGTTACCGCCCTGCGGCACCAGCGCGGAGTGGAAACCGCGCTCGTCGTCGGTGGCCAACGGGCCGAGCATGGAGTCGAGTTCGATCGCCGACGGCAGCGGCGGCAGCCACACCTGGTGCACAGGATTGCCGTGCGCCTTCACCTGCGCCACGGCCACCTGCATCTCGGTGCTCTGGCCGGGCCGTGGCCGGGAGAGCGTCACGGACGGCTCGCTCTCGTCGGTCTCCTCGGTGGCGGCGTCCGCCGCGGTGCGCAGGCCGAACGGCACGGGTACGGGGGTGGGCCCGCTGACCGGCCTGCGCTCGTGCTCCTCCTGGTACGCGCCGCTGACGTGGGCGACGCGGAAGCGCTCGTAGACGGTCTCGTCGACGCGGAGGTAGGCGGAGCCGGGGATCGGGGGGAGCCGGTAGGCGTCGGGGGTCCCGATCACCGCACGGCTCTCCTGGGCGCTGAAGGTGCGCAGGCAGATCCGGTACGACAGGTGCGACTCCAGGCCGCGCAGGCGGCCCTCGTCCAGCCGCTGGGTGGCCAGCAGCAGGTGCATGCCGAGGCTTCGGCCGACACGTCCGATCTGGACGAAGAGCTCGGTGAAGTCGGGGCGCTGGGCAAGGAGTTCGCCGAACTCGTCGACGACGACCATCAGGTACGGCATCGGCTGCAGCGGCCTGCCGTCGACGTCGGTGCCGCCGGCGGCCTGAAGGATCTGGTACTCGCGGACCGAGTCGACGTTGCCCGCGTTGCGCAGCATCTGCTGCCGGCGCTGCTGTTCGCCCTGCAGCGCCGTACGGACCCGGTCCACCATCGCCAGGTCGTCGGCGAGGTTGGTGATCAGGCCCGCGACGTGCGGCAGGTCGGTGACGCCGGCGAAGGTGGCGCCGCCCTTGAAGTCGACCAGGACGAAGCTCAGGTGCTCGGGGGCGTGGGTCATGGTCAGGCCCGTGACCAGGGTGCGCAGCAGCTCGCTCTTGCCGGAACCGGTGGCGCCGACCACGAGGCCGTGCGGACCGATGCCGCCGAGGGCGGACTCCTTGAGGTCCAGCACGAGCGGGGCGCCGTCGCCGGTGAAGCCGATGGGCAGCCGCAGCAGCGCCTCGTCGTCGGGCTCCCGCCACAGCTCGGTGGGGTCGAAGTTGCCGAGGTCGGTGACGCCCAGCATCTCGGGCAGGGCGACGGCGCGGGCCAGGACCTGCTCCTGCTCACCGGAGAGCTTCAGCGGCGCCAGCGCTCTGGCTGCCTGCTCGGCGAGCTCCGGCGGGCACACGTCGGCGACCGCGCCCTCGACCGCCTGGACCAGGACGGGGTAGCGGGTCTCCAGGGTGAGGTTCCCCTCGGCGTCGACCCGGGCGCGGGCGTCGACCCTGCTGGGTTCCTCGCTCTCCTTGCTGACGACGCAGACCACATGGAGGCCGCTCTGCGGACCGGCCTCGGCGAGCAGTTCGGCCACGAGCGGCAGGCGTGCCCACTCCGCCCCCGGCCGGAAGCCGTCCAGCACCACCACGAGGTGCCGGGAGGCGCTGCTCTCGCGCCGCAGGCCCAGGGCTCCGGAGCGCTCCGCGCGTTCCTCGCGGGCCCGTTCCACGTGGGCCTGGAGCAGGTCGGCGATGCCGTCCATGCTCTCCGCCACCATGGGGACGAGGTCGGACCGGCCCGGCTGGCGCGCGTGCGGCAGCCACTTGACCCAGGACCAGGAGTGCTCCGCGCCCTCGGTGAGTGCGGCGATCTGGACGTCGTCGGGGGCGTGCAGTACGGCGAGCTGCATCAGCAGGGATCCGGTGAGCTCCGCGGTGAGCTCCTTGGGGCCCAGCAGGGTGAGCACACCGGTGTTGGCCAGGTCGACCCAGGCCGGCTGGAGGCTGACGGACTCGAAGTCGCCGGCCAGCCGCTCGGCCCGGCGGTGGGAGTCAGGGTCGTGCTCCGTGGTGGGGTCGCTGTGCCTGCTCAGGGTGATACGCATGGCCGGCACCCCGCGGCCGAGGCCGAGGCGGAGCTTCATGAAGTCCGCGTCGGCCGGGCGGCGCTCCCAGATCCGGCGCGGACCTGTGGTGGCGATCGCCCACAGCCGCTCGGGGCTGGGGTGGACGAAGGCGCTGACGGCGCGTTGCGTCGCCGCCGACTCGCGGGCCTGGCTGCGGATGTCGGCGAGGTACTCAACGTACCGGTCGCGCTGGCGGTACTGGGTGCGCCGGCTCGCGTTCCTGGTCTGTGACCGGACCATGACCATGACGCCGATGGAGACGACGACGAAGCCGACGCCGAGCAGGGTCATCCACGGTCTGCCGAAGGTGACCATGTACGCGGCCATGCTGACGCTGCTGAGCAGCGGCAGCAGCATGTACAGCCAGGTCTGGGCCTGGTTCTGCTGGGCCTTCTGCGGCGGGGCCGCCAGCGCGACCTGCTGTTCCGGGACCGACGGGGGGAACGTCCTCGCCGGTCGGTGGAAATCCGTCCTGGTCATTTAGGCGTTCGAACCGTTCGGGTAGTCGGTGGTGATGGGATAGTCAGGGCCGGTGTGGTCCTTCGGGTAACCGTCGTCACCGCTGCCGGACAGTCCGTCGTCGCCGCCACCGACTCCGACGCCACCACCTGCCATGCCGAGCTGGAAGTCGTTGAAGGCCTGCCACAGCTGGTGTTCCACATGGCTGAATCCGACAGCCGTTCCCATGACTCCCCCGGCGAGGGCGGGCAGCGCGCCGGTGGCACCGTCCTTCTCCCCGAACATGTCCGTCATCACCTTGGTCCAGCGGTTGGCGAAATCCTGCGCCTCGTCGGCGCTCGGGGACACCCATCCCAGCTTCAGCCCGGCGGCGGTGTTGTTGATCCGGAGGATCGCGTCACCCATTTCCTGGGCGAGCTGCACCAGAGATTTCCCCTCCGCTCCGAGCGGCTCCGGGTCGATCTTTATCGTACTGACGTCGTAGTCGGCGCTTCCGGGCATGCTCAGCCTCCCAGGTTCTTACTGTTGGAACGCTCTGCGTTCACATAGTTGTCGTAGGCCGTCTGCATGCGCCCGGCCATCTCGTTCAGCAGCTCCTCCAGCGCACGGGAGGAATTTGTGAACCAGGTGGCCATCGTCTCGAAGCTCGACGCCGAAGGGCTCTGCCAGTAGGAGTGTGCGGCCTCGAAACGGCCCTGGATCTGGCCGATCAGACCCGATACGTGGCCGCTTTCCGATCTCACGACCTGGATCGCGGCATGCAGATCGCCCAATGCGACCTCGAACTCACCCAGTGACATTTGCCCTGAGCTTCCCCCGGAACCGCCCCCCTTCGCGCCTCCGGTGCCGCCGGACCCGCCAGATCCGCCGGACCCGCCCGTGGTGGAGCGCACCCCCAGGTGGGTCGCCGCACCGCCGTTCCCCGACTGGCCAGGGGCCTCGGCAATGAGCGCCCCCATGAGCGTCGCATCGCCGTTTCCCGCCTGAGGGTCCGCGGAATATCGGGCGGACATGGTATTCGCCAGTTGCTCCACTGCGGCTTTGAGATCATCCGCCGACGTGTCCGGCATGGTCATGCTCCTTTCACGCGGCCCGCGCTGCGCGCCACGCATTCTTGCCGGTTTATCGAGGTCCAGTGCGGGGCTTTCGCAACCGAACCCCGGTGTGCCAAACTGACGTCATTCGGCGACTGCCGACCTGAGTTTCGGACCGGCCTCACTGGCGGGCTCTCGCACGGGAGAAGAGAATGCCCAGCACCAATACCAGCCCCCTCCACATCGATGACGGCGACGCGGACGGCGACGGCGTCGTCGACGATCCGGACGCCGGTAAAGACCTCACCTATATGGTCCCCACCGTCGGTGTGGGCTGGGACACCCCGCCCAGCTTCAACACCGACCCGGGCGGCAGCTCCGGCGGCGATGCGCTGACCGACATGATGCCCAACAGCGAGCCGATCAACTTCGACGGCGGCACTGTACGGGCGGCCGAGAGCAACCTGCTGGCCCAGGCGCGCAACGGCGTCTCGAACTACGAGGGGCTGCGCGCGAAGGTCGACAGCGTGGTGCACGGCACCTTCTGGGGCCCGCCCCAGCCGGACCAGCCGATCGCCTCCTATGTGAACGGCGGTCAGGCGGCGAACCCCACAGGAGGAGGGTCGGGCCAGTCCATCGACGACCAGAACGCAGCCGACCAGCGCACCCTCGCCGACATCGGCGAGGAGTTCGCCCGGAACATCAACCCGCTGATGCAGAAGGCCCTGGCCATGCAGAGCGCCGCCTTCCAGCAGCTCGGCAGTTACATCGCCCTGATCAACGCCTCGGGCCAGGCCTACGCCCACACCGACCGGGCCGCCCGCTTCCCCGACCCGCCCGGCCCCGTCACCAGCTGAGTGCCGCACGGCAGCCCGCCCGGCGCGCCTCCGGTGAGTGGTCATCAGACCACCGCCGGAGGCACGTCGGCCGGCAGCAGCACCGTCAGGTCGTCGTCACCCGGATCGGCCAGGTCGGACACCCGCATGGCGTGCCGCTCGGTCATCTGCTGGAAGGCCTGGCGGGCGGTGCGCCCGTTGCCGAAGCGCTCGGTGCGCACGATCGAGTCGAAGTGCGCCAGCAGCGCCGCGGCCGTCTGCTCGGGAACCCGGTACTCGTGCTGGGACGCCTGGTACTCCACGATCCGCACCAGATCCGACGACGCGTAGTCGTCGAAGCTGAGGGTCCGGGTGAACCGTGAGGCCAGACCCGGGTTGGAGTCGATCAGGCGCTCCATGTCCTCGGGGTAGCCGGCCGCGATCACCACCACGTCGTCGCGGTGGTCCTCCATCAGCTTCACCAGGGTGGAGATGGCCTCGTGCCCGAAGTCGTTGCTCTGGCCCACCGGTACCAGGGCGTACGCCTCGTCGATGAACAGCACGCCGCCCAGTGCCTGGCGGAAGACCGCGGTGGTCCTGGGCGCGGTGTGACCCACGTACTCGCCCACCAGGGCGCTGCGGTCGGCCTCCACCAGATGTCCGCTGGCCAGCAGCCCCAGGGCGGCGAGGAGCCGGCCGTACAGCCTGGCCACCGTGGTCTTTCCGGTGCCGGGGTTGCCCGCGAAGATGAGGTGACGGCTGAGCGGCGGCGGCTGCAGGCCTGCCTCCTGACGCCGCTTGACCATCTGCATCAGCTTGGCCATGGAGGCCACTTCCCGCTTGACGCTCTCCAGGCCGACCAGACGGTCGAGTTCGCCGAGCAGTTCGGGCAGCCGGTCCTCTCCGGCGCCCTCCTGGAGGCTGACCCCGGCCTTCTTCGCCGCGGCGGCGCGCGCGCCG
>NZ_LIQR01000231.1 GCF_001418575.1 Peterkaempfera griseoplana | reverse complement strand
CGGCCACCCCCACCCCTCCGCTCCAGGGCCGCCGGCGGCCGCGCGGGCCGCTGGACAGGTCCGGCTAGGCCACCACCGCCATCCCGTGCGGGGTGGAGTTGAGCCGCCGGCCGCCGTCCTCGGTGCAGACCACGATGTCCTCGATCCGCACCCCGAACCGACCCGGCAGATAGATGCCCGGCTCGATGGAGAAGCACATCCCCGGCACCAGCGGCAGCTCCTCGCCCTCCACCAGGTACGGCGGCTCATGGGTGGTCACCCCGATGCCGTGCCCGGTGCGGTGGATGAAGTACTCGCCGTAGCCGGCCTCGGTGATCACCGCCCGGGCCACCCGGTCGACGTCCTGACAGGAGATCCCCGGCCGGACCGCCTCGAAGGCGGCCTGCTGCGCCTGCCGCACGATGTCGTGCACCCGGCGCTCCTCCGCCCCCGGCTCCCCGACATGCACCGTACGGGTGGTGTCGGAGCCGTACCCGTGCTTGAGCCCGCCGAAGTCCAGCACCACCATGTCGCCCTCCCCGATCACCCGCTCACCCGCCTCGTGGTGCGGGTTGGCGCCGTTGGGCCCGGAGCCCACCACGGTGAAGTCCACCTGGCTGTGGCCGTGCTCCAGCAGCAGCCGGGCCAGGTCCGCGGCGACCTCGGACTCCCGGCGCCCCGCGAAGCGCACCTTGAGCACCTCCTCGTACGCCGCGTCGGCGGCCGCGCCCGCCGCCGCCAGCCGCTCCAGCTCCGCCTCGTCCTTGACCGCCCGCAGCATCGGCAGCGCCTCGCTCAGCCCGGTCCAGGCCGTCCCCGGCAGGGCGCGCTGCAAGCCCAGCAGGTGCAGCGCCCAGGAGGAGTCGGAGATCCCGTACCGGCCCTGCGGACGCAGCAGCGCGGCCGCGGCGACATAGGGGTCCTCACCGTCCAGCCAGCCGCTGACGGTGACCGCCCCGGCGCCGGGCGCCGCCAGCGCGTCGCCCTGCTCCAGCGCCGGGACCAGCAGCCGCGGCTGCTCGTCGGCGGAGAGCGCCAGCAGGGTGAGCCGCTCGGTGGTCGCCGTCGGCAGATAGCCGGTGAGCCAGGCGAGGTCGGGGCCGGGCATCACGACCAGTCCGGCGAGCCCTGCCTCGGCGGCCGACCGGGCCGCACGGGCCATCCGTGCCGCGTAGTCGTCGCGGGTGAACGGTGCGGGGGGCGGGGTGCCGATGTCGGGCATGGTTCTCCCTGGATCAGTGATGGAAGGCGCTGCGGGCCTTGACGCCGAACTGCTGGAGGGGCCGCGGCTGGTGGTGCAGTTCCTCCACCAGTCTGCCGAGGTCGGCCAGCAGCAGGTCGGCCAGGTCCTGCGAGAAGCCGTTGCGGCAGACGATACGCAGCACCGACAGGTCGGTGCGCTGCTCCGGGAAGGTGTAGGCGGGGACCAGCCAGCCGCGTTCGCGCAGCCGCCGGGAGACGTCGAAGACGTCGAAGGTCCTGACGTCGTCCGTGGTGGTGAAGGCGAACACCGGCAGCTGGTCGCCCCGGGTCAGCATCCGGAAGCAGCCCAGCGCCTCGATCCCGGCCGCGAGCCGCCCTGCCACATCCCGGGACGCCTGCTGGACGGCCCGGTA
This sequence comes from Peterkaempfera griseoplana, assembly GCF_001418575.1. Lineage (GTDB taxonomy): Bacteria > Actinomycetota > Actinomycetes > Streptomycetales > Streptomycetaceae > Peterkaempfera > Peterkaempfera griseoplana. The sequence continues at coordinate 12,032 of NZ_LIQR01000231.1, read as the reverse complement.
GCCGTCCCGTCCCAGCCGCAGGAAGGTGTAGTACTGGGCGACCACCTCGGAGCCCGGACGGGAGAAGTTGAGCGCGAAGGTGGGCATGTCGCCGCCCAGGTAGTTCACCCGGAAGACCAGTTCCTCGGGCAGCGCGTCGTGGTCGCGCCAGAGCGCCCAGCCGACGCCGGGGTAGACCAGACCGTACTTGTGCCCGGAGGTGTTGATGGAGGCGACCCGCGGCTGGCGGAAGTCCCACTCCAGCGCCTCGTCCAGGAAGGGCGCCACCATCGCGCCGGACGCTCCGTCGACATGGACGGGTACGTCCAGCCCGGTGCGCTGCTGGAGGCCGTCGAGGGCCGTGCAGATGTCCCACACCGGTTCGTAGCTGCCGTCGAAGGTGGAGCCGAGCACGGCGACCACGCCGATGGTGTTCTCGTCGCAGAGCGCCGCCGCCTGCTCGGCGTCCAGATGGAAGCGCTCACCCTGCATCGGGGCGAGCCGCGGCTCGACCTCCCAGTAGGTGCAGAACTTCTCCCAGCAGACCTGCACATTGATGCCCATCACCAGGTTGGGACGGGCCCCGGCGGCGTACCGGTCGGCGTTGCGGCGCATCCAGCGGCGTTTGAGGGCCAGCCCCCCGAGCATGCAGGCCTCGCTGGAGCCCGTGGTGGAGCAGCCCACCGCCTGGTCGGGGTCGGGCGCGTGCCACAGGTCGGCGAGCATCGCCACACAGCGCCGCTCCAGCTCGGCGGTCTGGGGGTACTCGTCCTTGTCGATCATGTTCTTGTCGAAGCACTCGGACATCAGGGTCTCGGCCTGGGGTTCCATCCAGGTGGTGACGAACGTCGCCAGGTTCAGCCGGGCGTTGCCGTCGAGCAGGAGTTCGTCGTGGATCAGCCGATAGGCCGTGGCCGGCGGCATGGGGCCGTCCGGCAGCCGGTGCAGGGGAGGGGCGACGGCCATCGGGCCGAGCGGGTCGGCCTCGCCCAGAAAGGGGTTGACGGCGAGTCGCCGGTCGTCGTCCCGGCCCTTGTGCAGCGCCACGCTGGCGTCCTCTCCTCGGTGGTGCGGGTTTCCCTCACCGTCGCACCGGCGCCCTGCGGGCGCACCCCGAGGAGAGGAGGTGCCGGGGCGGCGGCCGCCGCCCCGGGAGCCGGTCCGGCGACCGCGGGCGGGCCCGAGGGGGCAGTGGCGGAGAGGGGATGCGGCGGAGAGGGGATGCCCAGGCCGCCGGTGGCGTCAGCGGGGGGCGGGCACGGCGAAGTCGCCCCCGGTACCGGTGCCGGCGCCCTGCCGGACCCCGCGCTGCGCCGACCCGGGCGGGGGCCGTCACGGCGGTGGAAGGTGGTCGGGTGCGTGCGAACATGTTGGAAGAGGTTCGGGGTCCGCTGTCGAAACTTGTTCTACGCCTGTCAGCTGAGGCTTTGCAAGAGCAAGGACGCGATCATCCGCCGCCGCGGTATGAGCCGTTACAAGTAGCAAGCGCTCTCATCCGGCAGGGACCCTTGACAGGGCCTCGATGGGTTGGTGCGATTTGCACGCTCGCGTTCGGTTGTGTTCTCTCCAGTACCCCTCGGGAGGGGTTATGGCGCACTCATTCACCGACTCGATCGTCTCTCGCCGCCGTCTGCTGCGCGGCGCCGTCGCCGGCGCCGGAGCCGTCGCACTCCCCTCCCTGCTGGCAGCCTGCAGCAGTGGTCCCAAGCGCTCCGGCGACAGCGCCAACGGCACCGTCACCCTGGGCTCCAACGCCTCCGACCCGGTCCCGCGCAAGGCCTACACCGACGTCATCGCCGGCTACCACAGCAGCAGCGGCCGCACCGTGGACGTACGCACCACGGACCACAACACCTTCCAGGAGAACATCAACCGGTATCTGCAGAGCAGACCCGACGACGTCTTCATGTGGTTCGCGGGCTACCGGATGCAGTTCTTCGCGGCCAAGGGCCTGCTGGACGACATCAACGACCTCTGGCAGGGCTTCACCGGCTTCTCCCAGGCCCTCAAGGACCAGTCCACCGGGCAGGACGGCAAGCAGTACTTCGTGCCCTTCTACTACTACCCGTGGGCCGTCTTCTACCGGAAGAGCGTCTTCCAGCAGCACGGCTACCAGATCCCCAAGACCCTCGACGAGTACACCGCCCTCGCCAAGCAGATGCAGAAGGACGGGCTGGTGCCCATCGCCCTCGGCGACAAGGACGGCTGGCCGGCCATGGGCACCTTCGACTACCTGAACATGCGGGCCAACGGCTACGAGTTCCACAAGTCGCTGATGGCCGGCAAGGAGGCCTGGACCGACCCCAAGGTCAAGCATGTCTTCGACCTCTGGCGCGGCCTGATGCCGTACCACGACAAGGGCGCCAACGGCCGCACCTGGCAGGAGGCCGCGCAGACCCTGGCGCAGAAGAAGAGCGGTATGGCGGTCTTCGGACTGCCCCACCCCGGGCAGCAGTTCGCCGAGGCGGACCGCGGCGACCTGGACTTCTTCGCCTTCCCCGAGATCGACCCCCAGTGGGGCCAGGACTCGGTGGAGGCACCCATCGACGGCTTTCTGCTGCCCCGCCGCGGCGGGGACAAGGACGGCGCCCGGCAGCTGCTGAAGTACCTCGCCACGCCCGCCGCCGAGGAGGCCTACATCGCCGGCGACCCCAACAACATCGCCGTCAACTCGGCCGCCGACACCAGCAAGTACGGCCCGCTCCAGCAGAAGGCGGTGCAGCTGGTCTCCTCCGCCAAGCACGTCTCGCAGTTCCTCGACCGCGACACCCGGCCCGACTTCGCGTCCACCGTGATGATTCCGGCGATCCAGCAGTTCATCAACAACCCCAAGGACGTCGACGGGCTGGTCAACGACATCGAGCGGCAGAAGAAGTCCATCTTCGCCACCGAGGGCTGAACCGAGGGGACCACCGTGTCGGACACCACCCGCCGGACCGCCGCGGACCCCGCCGCCACCCCGCAGCCGGGGCCGGCGGCCGGGCCGGCGGCGGCCGTCGCCGATCCCGCCCCGGCCGTCCTCCCGGACCGGCCGGCGCGGACGGCCCGCCGCAGACCCCGGCTGCGCCGCCTCAGCCGTCGCGACCTGCTGGTGCTGGGGCTGCTGCTGGGCATCCCGGTCCTGCTGGACCTCGCGCTGGTCTGGGGGCCCGCGCTGGCCTCCGTGGGGCTCTCCTTCACCTCCTGGGACGGCATCGGAGCCATCCACGGGGTGGGCGGCCGCAACTATGTCGACGTCACCACCAACTATCCGCCGTTCTGGCCGGCGGTTCGTCACAACCTCGTCTGGCTGGGCTTCCTGGCGCTGGTCGCCACCCCGCTGGGCCTCTTCTTCGCGGTGCTCCTGGACCGCGGCATCCGCTTCAGCCGCTTCTACCAGAGCGCGCTCTACCTGCCGGTGGTGCTCTCGCTGGCGGTGATCGGCTTCATCGCCCAGCTGATCTTCTCCCGCGACCAGGGGGCGCTCAACAGCCTGCTGGGCCGCACCCAGGACCCGGTGGACTGGATCGGCGACCCCAGCATCAACCTCTGGGCCGTGCTGCTGCTGGCCGGGTGGCGGCACACCGGCTATGTGATGATCCTCTATCTGGCCGGGCTGAAGTCGGTGGACCCCTCGCTCAAGGAGGCCGCCGCCATCGACGGCGCCAACGAGGCACAGGCCTTCTTCCGGGTGGTGCTGCCCACCCTGCGGCCGGTGAACATCATCGTCGGCGTGATCACCGTGATCGAGGCGCTGCGCGCCTTCGACATCGTCTATGCGGTCAATCACGGCCGCAACGGCCTGGAACTGCTCAGTGTGCTGGTCACCGACAACATCATCGGCGAGGCCAGCCGGATCGGCTTCGGCTCCGCGGTGGCGGTGCTGCTGCTGGTGGTCTCGATCGGCTGCATCATCGGGTACCTCGCCCAGGAGCTCCGCGAGGACCGCTACGGCACCAGGGCCCGCCGCCGGACCCGACCGCGCAAGGCACCCCGGGGAGACCGCCCATGACCGCACTCGCCGCACCGCCCGCCGCCGACCTCGGCCCGGACCGGCCCCCGGGCCGGCCCGTCCGGCGCACCCGCCCCGCCCGGCTGGTGCTGCACGCCTTCCTCTGCGTGGTGGCCCTCGGCTGGCTGGCCCCGGTGCTGCTGGCCGTGTACGCCTCGCTGCGGCCGTACCAGGAGACCGCCAAGGACGGCTACTTCTCGCTGCCGCGCCACCTGAGCCTGGACTACTACCGGCAGGCCTTCACCCAGTCGGGGATGAGCCGCAACTTCGTCAACTCGATGATCATCGCGGTGCCCGGGGTGGTGATCACCCTGCTGCTGGCCTCCTTTGTGGCCTTCGCGGTCGCCAGGGTGCGGGTGCGCGGCGGCCTGGTGCTGCTGATCATGTTCACCGCGGGCAATCTGCTGCCGCCCCAGGTGCTGGTGACGCCGCTGTATGTGATGTTCAACCACATCGCGCTGCCGTACGAGCTCTCCGACTCCCAGGTGCTCTATGACTCCTACCTGGGGGTGATCGCGGTCCAGGTCGCCTTCCAGCTGGGGTTCTGCGTCTTCGTCCTCACCAATTTCATGCGGGCGCTGCCCGAGGAGATCGTGGAGGCGGCGATCGTGGACGGCGCCGGGGTGTGGACCCAGTACTGGCGGATCACGCTGCCGCTCTGCCGGCCGGCTCTGGCGGCGCTGGCCACACTGGAGTTCACCTGGATGTACAACGACTTCCTGTGGGCGCTGGTGCTGATCAACGATCCGGAGAAGCTGCCGGTGACCAGTGCGCTCAACAATCTGCGCGGTCAGTTCTTCACCGACTACAACCTGCTGGCGGCCGGTTCGGTGCTGGTGGCGCTGCCCACCGTGGTGATCTTCTTCGTGCTGCAGCGGCACTTCATCGCGGGCCTCACCCTGGGGTCGAGCAAGGGCTGAGCCGGGTGGCGGTGCGGTGGCGGGAGTGCCCACGGCGGACTCCCGCCACTGGCCACAAGTCGCCGGAAGCGGTACTTGCGGCGTCGCTCAACGCGCGTGGAGACTTCTAGCGGCTTGACATGTACGCGGCCTGCAACCGCTTACCCCTGCGGTCGCCGCGCACCGGGCCACTTGGCGCCCGCCAACCGGCGGGCCCGGGCACGCCCCCGTGTCCGCTCCTCAAGTCTCCAGGAGACCCGCGTGAGGAACAGTCGCACCCACGGCCGTCGCACCGCACTGCTCGCCACCGCGGCAGCCGTGCTCACCGCCACCGCCCTCGCCCTGCCCCAGGCACAAGCCGCCGAGGCGCAGGCTCTCAGCCCGCAGCAGGTGTCCACCCTGTCGGCCAAGGTCCAGCAGCAGCTCGGCGACGCGCACACCGCCGGCTCCTACGTCCGCAACGGACGCCTGGTCGTCACGGTCACCGACTCCGCCTCCGCTGCCACGGTCCGCTCCGAGGGAGCGGTCCCCCAGCTGGTCACCCGCAGCGGGGCGCAGCTCAAAGCGGCCACCGACACCCTGGACCGTACGGCCCGCATCCCCGGCACCGCATGGGCCGTCGACCCCAGCACCAACCAGGTCCTGATCTCCGCCGACTCCACGGTCAAGGGCGCCAAGCTGGCCAGGCTGCAGAAGGCGGCCAAAGCGCTCGGCGCCAGCGTCCGGGTGGAGAACGTGCCCGGCACCCTGAGCCTGCGGCTCAGCGGAGGCCAGGCCATCTACGGCGGCGGCTACCGCTGCTCCCTCGGCTTCAACGTCAAGGCCGGCTCGACCTACTACTTCCTGACCGCGGGCCACTGCGGCAACGTGGCCTCCACCTGGTACTCCAACTCCTCGCAGAGCACCAGGATCGGCACCACCTACGACTCCTGGTTCCCGGGCAACGACTTCGCCCTGGTGCAGTACACCACCAGCGGCACCCCGGCCGGGAACGTCTCCCTCTACAACGGGTCCTACCAGGACATCGCCTCCGCGGGCACCCCGTCGGTCGGCCAGACCGTCTACCGCAGCGGCTCCACCACGGGCGTCCACAGCGGCACCGTGACCGCCCTCAACTCCACGGTGAACTACGCCGAGGGAACGGTCAGCGGTCTGATCAGGACCACCGTCTGCGCCGAGGGCGGCGACAGCGGCGGCTCCCTCTACGCCGGCACCGTCGCCTACGGCCTCACCTCGGGCGGCAGCGGCAACTGCACCTCGGGCGGGGTGACCTACTTCCAGCCGGTCACCGAGGCGCTGAGCTACTACGGCGTCAGCGTCTACTGACGGGCGCGGACGGGCCCCGGGCGATCCACCCCGCCCGGGGCCTGCCGCCGTCCGCCGCACACGCGGCCGGCCATGGCCTCGCCGATGCGGGGGGCGAGGCCATGGCCGGCCGTCCGGGGGACAGGGGCCGTCAGCCCATCTCCTCCAGCCGCTTGCCCTTGGTCTCCCGGACGAACCGGGCGACGAAGGGGATCGACAGTGCGGCGAAGACGGCGTAGATGATGTAGGTCGCGGAGAGGTTCCAGCTGGACATCCGCGGGAACGACACGGTGATCGCCCAGTTGGCGATCCACTGCGCCGAGGCGGCCAGCGACAGGGCCGCGGCGCGGACCCGGTTGGGGAACATCTCGCCCAGCATCACCCACACCACCACGCCCCAGGACATGGCGAAGAAGAGCACGAAGGCGTTGGCCGCCACCAGCGCGACGGTGCCCTGCAGGTCAGGGATGGTGACATGGCTGCCGCTGCCGGTGGCGTAGCTGAAGGCCCAGGCGGCGGTGCCCAGCGAGACCGCCATGCCGGCGGAGCCGATCAGGGCGAGCGGCTTGCGGCCGATCCGGTCGATGCAGGCGATGGCGATCAGGGTGCCCACGATGTTGATGACCGAGCTGGAGAAGCTGATCAGCAGGGAGCTGCTCTGGTCGATGCCGACGGACTGCCACAGGATCGAGGAGTAGTAGAAGATCACATTGATGCCGACCAGCTGCTGGAAGACCGACAGCAGGATGCCGATCCAGACGACCGGCAGCAGCCCGAAGCGGCCGCCGAGCAGGTCCTGGAAGCGCGGCTTGTGGTCGGAGGCGATCAGCTCGCGGATCTCGGAGATCCGGGAACCGGTGTCCACCGCGTCGCCCTCGACGTCGCGCAGCACGGCGCGCGCCTCCTCGATGCGGCCCGCCGAGACCAGGAAGCGGGGCGACTCGGGGATCACCGAGGCGAGCACGAAGTAGATCACGGCCGGTACCAGGCAGGCGCCCAGCATCCACTGCCAGGCCTCCAGGCCGCCGAGGTGCCCGCGGACGTCGCTGCCGGCGCCCTTGTCGATGGCCCAGTTCACCAGCTGGGAGACGGCGATGCCGAGCACGATCGCCAGCTGCTGGAAGGAGGCCAGCCGGCCGCGGTACGCGGTGGGGGCGACCTCGGCGATGTACGCCGGGGCGATCACCGAGGCGATGCCGATGGCCGCGCCGCCGAAGACCCGCCAGAAGGTGAGGTCCCAGACGGAGAAGGGCAGTGCCGAACCCACCGAGCTCACCGCGAACAGGATGGCGGCGATCTTCATCACCCGGATGCGGCCCCAGCGGTCGGCGAACCGCCCGGCCATCGCGGCACCCACCGCCGAGCCCAGCAGCGCCGAGGCGACGACCCAGCTGACGTTGTCGCCCACGCCGAAGCGGTCCTTGATACCGGAGACGGCGCCGTTGATCACCGAGCTGTCGTAGCCGAACAGGAACCCGCCCAGAGCGGCCGCCGCGGTGATGAACACCACATGCGCGAGATGCTCGGAACCGGCTGCTGACGCGGCCGGTGCGGCGGCCCGGCGGGCGGCCGGAGGCTTGGTGACGCTCACTTGTTGCTCCTGCGAAAGGTTCCACTTGTTGAACATGGCGGTGCTGCAGATGCCATTGAGAATTCAACTTACGTAGTCAAACCGCAGGAGACAACTCGGAAGCCTTCATTACTTGAAGAGAAGATCCTCCGGCTCAAGCGCCGGCTCCTCGGCGGGCGGATACGCGGGCCCGTCCGACGGCTCCTCCTCCGGCTCCTCGACGGGCTGGTCCAGATCCCGGTGGACCACCCGTGCCACGCGCTCGATCGTCGCCACCCCGTAGGCCATGGTCCGGTTGTCGTGGCTGAGCACCACCAGCCGGTACCCCGGCCTGTCCGGCCGGGTGAAGTCCCCGATGCTGTGCACCCGCCAGCCATGGGTCGACCGCGGCAGCCAGCCGTTCTTCACATGGACGCCCACCCCGGACGGCGCCCCGGCCGGCGTCCCCCAGCGCTGGGTCGCCACCACGCTCGCCAGCTGCCTCATGCCGTAGGCCCGCGACGCCGGCGACAGCACCTCGTTGTCACTGTCGAACAGGGCCAGCACCTGCATCTCGTCCTGCGCCGTGATCCGGGTCAGCCCCCAGGAGCCGCCGTCGTTGAGGACGGTGTGGCTCAGACCCGCGAGCCCCAGGAACCGTTGCACCCGGTCCGGCCCCAGACCGCGCCACAGGACCGTGGTGGCGTCGTTGTCCGACCTGGTGATCATGGCGGTGATCAGCCGGTTCTCACGGGCGGTCAGATGCCGGCCGGCTTCCTGGGCGCGGCGCAGCACCGCCGCCATCACCATCGCCTTCACCACGCTCGCCGAGTCGTAGTGCCGGGTGTAGCCGACCCCGCACCAGGTGCCGGTGTCCCGGTCCCACAGCCCCACCGAGACCGTCCCGGCCCGGCCCGCCAGCGCGGAGCCGATGTCGTCGGAGAGCCTGGAGGCCAGCCGGGGATGGTCGTCCGAGGAGCAGATGGACCCGGCGTCCCGCGTGCGGGCCGCCGCAGGGGCGGGAACAGCCAGCGGCAGCACCGCCAGCAGCAGCGCCACCGGCGCGGTCCGCCGGACCGGACCGGACAGGGAGAGACGCATGGAAACCTTCCACAGGCACAGGCCCGACCGACCGGGCGTGCTCGGGAGTCTGCCGCACCGGGTGGCCCCCATCCCGCCAGCGCCACGCGCCCGATAGCGTGGTCCACCCGGCAACCGGAGGCGAGCCCGCGATGCAGCCCCTCGAAGGTGTCACCGTCGTCGCGCTGGAGCAGGCCGTCGCCGTGCCCTTCGCCACCCGCCAGCTGGCAGATCTCGGCGCCCGGGTGATCAAGGTCGAACGCCCGGGGGGTGACTTCGCCCGCGACTACGACCGCAGCGCCGGCGGCCTCTCCGCGTACTTCGTCTGGCTCAACCGGGGCAAGGAGAGCGCCGTCCTGGACCTCAGGGCGGACGCCGACCGCGCCCTGCTCGACCGGATGCTGGCCCGCGCCGACGTCTTCGTCCAGAACCTCGCCCCCGGTGCCGCCGACCGCCTCGGCCTCGCCGCCGAGCGGCTGTGCGCCCGGCACCCCCGTCTGATCACCTGCTCGCTGTCCGGGTACGGGACCGACGGCCCCTACCGGGACAAGAAGGCCTACGACCTGCTGGTCCAGTGCGAGGCGGGACTGCTCTCCATCACCGGCACCCCGGAGCAGCCGGTCCGCCCCGGGATCTCCGTCGCCGACATCGCCGGCGGGATGTACGTCCTCACCGGCATCCTCACCGCCCTCTACGAGCGCGGGCACACCGGCGAGGGCAGCGCCCTGGAGGTCTCCCTGCTGGACGCCCTGGGGGAGTGGATGGGGCACCCGTACCACTCCCAGGCCCACGGCGGCTCGCCGCTCGCCAGGAGCGGCGCCCGGCACCCCTCCATCTCCCCCTACGGCCACTACCGCACCGGCGACGGCGCGCAGCTCTACCTCAGCGTGCAGAACGACCGCGAGTGGGTGCTGCTCTGCGAACAGGTCCTGGGCCGTCCCGACCTCACCCGGGACCCCCGCTTCGCCGACAACCCGCGGCGCAGGGCCCATGACGACGAGCTCACCGCGGTGCTGGAGGACTGCTTCGCAGAGCACACCGCGGACGGACTTGCCGAGGTGCTGGACGCTGCCGGGATCGCCAACGCCAGGCTCCGCACGGTCGGCGAGTTCGCGGACCATCCCCAGCTGGCCGCCCGCGACCGCTGGCGCACCTTCGACACCTCCGCCGGGCCGCTGCGCGGACTGCTGCCGCCGGTCACGGTCGCGGGCCGTGAAGCCCCGATGGGCCCCGTGCCGGCCCTGGGGGAGCACACGGCGTCGCTGCGGGAGGAGTTCGGGGCCGGCCCCGGGGACGGGTCGGCTGCGGCGGGCAGCCCCGTGCCGCCCCCGCCGTGAGGTGGCGTGCCGTCAGCGGGCTTGGCTCGGCGGGCCGGGGCGGGGTTCCACGGGCAGCCGGGGGCTGTGGGCCGCGCGGCGACCGTTACTGGTGGTCGACGACCGCGGCCCGTCCGCCGAGCAGCCCCCGCCCGGTGAGGAAGGCCTCCAGGATGCGGTTGAACTCCGCCGGCTGCTCCAGGTTCGGCAGATGGCCCGCGCCCTCGACCACCGCGAGCTCCGAACCGGCCACCAGCCGGTGCATCTCCTCCGCGTCGGACACCGGGGTGTAGAAGTCGTCCCGCCCGACCACCACCAGGGTCGGCACGCCGAGCTGTGCCAGTACGTCCCGGTAGTCGGGCCGTTCCGCACGCCCCCGCAGCGCGGCCGCGGCCCCCTCGGGCGGCGCACCCGCCATCATGGCCCGCACCCGGGCGGCCACCTCCGGCAGCGCCCGGACGTTGTAGGGGGCGATCATCCGGTCCAGCACCTCGTCCGCATAGCCGGACATGCCCTCGGCCAGCATCCGGTCGGCCATGGAGTGGCGCCAGGCACGGTCGGCCTCGGTGTCCGCCCGGTGGAAGGTGTCGGCGAGCATCAGCCCCCGTACGCGGCCCGGGAAGAGCCGGCAGAACTCCATGGCGATCTGGCCGCCCATGGAAAGCCCGCCCAGCAGCACCTGCGGCAGACCCAGCCGGTCCAGCAGCGCGGCCAGGTCGCGGGCGAAGACCTCCAGCAGGGTGCGGCCCGGCACCACCGAGCTCTCCCCGTAGCCCCGCAGATCCGGTGCGATCACCCGGAGGCCCAGCCCGGGGAGGGCGGCGAGCTGCGGCGCCCACATCGAGCGGTCGAAGGGGTGGCCGTGGACGAGCAGCAGTGGCTCCCCGGTGCCCCGGTCGTCGTAGCCGACGGTGATCCCGCCCGCGGTCAGAGTCCCCATGGATGTGTCCCTCCCCCGTCCGTCGCCGCCGGCGCGGCGCTGCCCCGAGGCTATGGCCGAAGCACTGGTCGGTGCAATAGCATCATTGACCTCGGTGCAATGTGCGGATGAGGGTGGGAGGACCCATGGAGGACTACCGGGCCGTCGCGGACGCCCTGGCGGCCGAGATCGCCGCCGGACGGCTCCGCCCCGGCGACCGCCTGCCCCCGCAGCGAGCCTTCGCCCGCAGCCGCGGCATCGCCAACTCCACGGCCGGCCGGGTCTACCGCGAACTGACCAGCCGCGGACTGGTCGTCGGAGAGGTGGGCCGGGGCACCTTCGTACGGGCGGCCGCCCCGCCCGGCGCACCCGCTCTCGCCGAACCCGCCGCGGCCCGGATCGACCTGGAGCTCAACCACCCCCAGGTCCCCGGCCAGACCGCCCTGCTCGCCGAGGGCCTGGGCCGGATGCTCCGCCCGGACGCCCTGGCCGAGGCGCTGCGCCCGGCGGGGGCCACCGGTACGGCTGCGGCCCGTGGCGCGGCGGCGGCACTGCTGAGCCGGGACGGCTGGGCGCCGGACCCGGCGCACATCCTGTTCGCCGGATCCGGCCGGTCCGCGATCGCCGCCGCCATCGCGGCACACGTCCCGCCCGGCGGCCGCCTCGGGGTGGAGGCGCTCACCTACCCCGTGGTCAAGGCCATCGCCGCCCGCCTCGGCGTCGTCCTGGTCCCCGTGGAGACGGACGAGGGCGGACTGCGTCCCGACGCGCTGGCCGCGGCGCACCGCAGCACCCCGCTGCGGGCCGTCTATCTGCAGCCCACCCTGCACAACCCCTTCGGCACCACCATGGGGCCGCAGCGGCGGGCCGAACTCGCGGACGTGCTGCGGCAGGCGGACCTCCATGCCATCGAGGACAGCGTCTGGGCCTTTCTGCACCGGGACGCCCCGCCACCGCTGGCCGCCCTGGCCCCCGAGCGCACCATCCTGATCGA
>NZ_LIQR01000230.1 GCF_001418575.1 Peterkaempfera griseoplana | reverse complement strand
GTGTGGGGTGGGACGCTGCTGCCGTTCCGGGGGTCGGCGATCTGGAACGGGGAGCGGGCCGCGGTCTGGCAGGCCGTCAACGACTGGATCCGCACCTCGGGGGCGTTCGACGGCGTGGTCGACTTCGCCGCGGCCACCGCGTCCCCGGACGACCCGCTGACCCTGCATCCCGCCTACGACAGCGGGGACCGGCTGCACCCCAACGACGCGGGCACGCGGGCCATGGCCGATGCCGTCGACCTGGACGCACTGCTCTCCCGGGGTGCGGCCGGCTGACCGCGGCCCGGCGCGCGGCGCATCCGGCTCCCGGGCGGGCATCCGGCGCGTCCGCCCCGGTGACGGCGGCCGGTACGGGCCCCGGCGGGCCAGGGGCGAGGCCGGGCCGCCCCCGGGGGAACTCGGCCGCGAACGGCCAGCCGGGCGCCTCCTGACAGCGTTGACACGTCCCCGCCATGCGGCGATGCTGACACAACGCTTCCGCCCGTGCCGCCCGGGCGTCCGCATGGAGATGTATCGGCTGCAGCGCAAGCGTGGACCGGCCCCACAGCACCGCGCCCCGGCTCCGGCGGCCCGAAGTGCACCGTGGCGATCCCACGACCAGCCGAGGCGCCACCCGATCGGGTCCCCGCCCCCGAGTCCGTGTCGGACGCGGCGGCCGACCCGCCCACTCTGGAGAACTCCGCATGCCCACCCATCGGAAGTCCCGCCGCCCAGCGGCGGTCTGGGTCTCCTGCGCCGCCGCGCTGGCCGCAGCGGCAGGCGTCACCGCACACGCCGGAACGGCAGCCGCCGCCACCACCGACTGCCGGGTCGACTACAGCGTCACCAGCTCCTGGCAGGGCGGCTTCGGCGCCACCGTCACCATCACCAACCTCGGTGACGCGCTGCCCGGTTGGAGCCTCGCCTGGGACTTCGGCGCCGGCCAGACGGTCACCCAGGCCTGGAACGCCGACGTCACCCTGAACAGCACCCAGGTCACCGCCAGGAACGTCAGCTACAACGGGGCGATCGCCACCGGCGGCACCGCCTCCTTCGGCTTCAACGGCGTACTCACCGGCACCTCCAATCCGGCGCCCACCGCCTTCACACTCAACGGGGTGCAGTGCACCGGCTCGACCGGCGGCACCACCCCGCCGACCGGCCAGCCGCCCACCAGTCAACCGCCGACCAGCCAGCCCCCGACCAGCCAGCCGCCGGCGACCGGCTCCGGACGGCAGGTGGAGAAGCTGGACCGGGGCGTGGTGTCGGTCCGCAGCGGCTCCGGCAATCTGGTCTCCTGGCGCTGGCTCGGCACCGACCCCGACAACGTCGCCTTCAACGTCTACCGGGGCTCGACCAGGCTCAACTCCTCGCCGCTGACCGGCGCCACCGACTATCTGGACTCCGGCGCCGCCGCAGACGCCTCCTACACGGTGCGGGCCGTGGTGGGCGGGGTCGAGCAGGCCGCCTCGCCGCCGTCGCTCTCCTTCGCCGACGGCTACCACGACGTGCCGATCCAGCCGCCGTCCGGCGGCACGACACCGGACGGGGTGGCGTACACCTACGAGGCCAACGACGCCAGTGTGGGGGACGTGGACGGCGACGGGCAGTACGAGTTCGTGCTCAAGTGGTCCCCGACGAACGCCAAGGACAACTCGCAGTCCGGCTACACCGGCGACACCTACCTGGACGCCTACCGACTCGACGGCACCCGGCTGTGGCGGATCGACCTCGGCCGCAACATCCGCTCGGGCGCCCACTACACCCAGTTCCAGGTGTACGACTACGACGGCGACGGCAGGGCCGAGGTGGTGATGAAGACCGCCGACGGCACCGTGGACGGCACCGGCAAGGTCATCGGCAGCGCGTCCGCGGACTACCGCAACTCCTCCGGCTACGTCCTCTCCGGACCCGAGTACCTCACCGTCTTCAACGGCCTGACCGGCGCCGCCCTGCAGACCGTCAGCTACGACCCGCCGCGCGGCACCGTCTCCTCCTGGGGCGACAGCTACGGCAACCGGGTCGACCGCTTCCTCGCCGGCACCGCCTATCTGGACGGCAAGCGCCCCTCGATCATCATGGCGCGCGGCTACTACACCCGTACCGTCATCGCCGCCTGGGACTGGCGGGACGGCAGACTCACCGAGCGCTGGCGGTTCGACACCAACGACTCCGGCAACGGCTCCTACGCGGGCCAGGGCGACCACCAGCTGGTGACCGCCGACCTGGACGGCGACGGCAAGGACGAGATCGAGTACGGCGCCATGGCGGTGGACGACAACGGCGCCCGGCTGTGGAACACCGGCCAGGGGCACGGGGACGCGCTGCACGTGGGCGACCTCGACCCGTCGCACCCGGGCCTGGAGGTGTTCAAGGTCGACGAGGACACCTCCAAGCTCGCCGCCTGGTTCGCCGACGCCCGCACCGGGCAGATCCTCTGGTCCAACCCCAGCTGCGGCTGCGACAACGGCCGTGGTGTCTCCGACGACGTCTACGCCGGCAGTCCGGGGGCGGAGTCCTGGTCCGCGGGGGTCGACGGCCTGTACAGCGACAAGGGCCAGAACATCGGCCGCAAGCCCGGTTCGGCCAACTTCCTGGCCTGGTGGGACGGCGACCCGGTCCGGGAACTGCTGGACGGCACCCACATCGACAAGTACGGCACCAGTGGGGACACCCGTCTGCTGACCGGCTCGGGTGTGCACTCCGACAACGGCACCAAGTCCACGCCGTCGCTCTCCGGCGACCTGTTCGGCGACTGGCGGGAGGAGGTCGTCTGGCCCACCACCGACAACACCGCGCTGCGCATCTACTCCACCCCCGTCCAGACCAACCTGCGCATCACCACCCTGATGCACGACACCCAGTACCGCACCGCGATCGCCTGGCAGAACACCGCCTACAACCAGCCGCCGCACCCGAGCTTCTTCCTCGGGGACGGCATGGCCACCGCGCCCCGGCCCCAGGTCTACACTCCCTGAGCGCTCCATGACTCACCGCCAGAATCCGTCTCCGCGGTCAGCCGGCCGCGGGGACGCCCGACGGCGGCGGCCGGTCGCGCGGGGTCCGGTGCGGCCTCCCGGGCCGCCGCCGGGGGCTGGTGCGGGGGCGAAGCACCCGGGTAGGGTCGGGATTCTTAGGCCGCCGAACAAAGTTCGTCGATCGGCGGCCGCTGGGCGACGACTGTGAGGACCAGATCCCCATGGCACCACACCCCACAACTCCCGGTTCCGGCATCACCCATCTGCGGGCGGCCGGGGTGAGCCTCGTGCTCGACCTCCCGGACGGCGGACTCCCCCGCGTGCTGCACTGGGGCGCCGACCTCGGCCCGCTCCCCCGGCAGGCGCTGGAGGACCTGCGGCTCGCCCTGGCCCCGCAGCCGATCGGCAACTCCGTGGACGGACCCGTACCGGTGGCGGTACTGCCCGAGCAGTCCGCCGGCTGGCTGGGCACCCCAGGACTGGTCGGCAACCGCGGCGGCCGGGACTTCTCCACCGCCTTCCGGGTCCTCGGCGGCGAGCTGCCGGACGACGACCGGCAGCCCGGCACCGGCGGCCGCCTCCTGGTCCGGGCCGAGGACGCGAACGCGGCCCTGGAGCTGGAGCTGACGGTGGAGCTCACCGCGACCGGACTGGTACGCCAGCGCGCAGCGGTCACCAACCGGGGCGACTCGGTGTTCGCCCTGGACGCCCTGAACCTCACCCTGCCGGTCCCCGCGGCGGCCACCGAACTGCTCGACTTCACCGGTCGCCATCTGCGCGAACGCAGCCCCCAGCGCACCGCCTTCACCCAGGGGCTGCGGATGCGGGAGAACCGCACCGGACGCACCGGCTACGACTCCGCCTATCTGCTGGCGGCGGGCACGCCCGGCTTCGGCAACCGCTCCGGCGAGGTCTGGGCCGTGCACAACGCCTGGTCGGGCAACCACCGCACCTTCGCCGAGCGGACCTACCACGCCGTCTCCCTGCTGGGCTCCGGTGAACTGCTGCTCTCCGGCGAGGTGCTGCTGGAGCCGGGCGCCTCCTACGAGTCCCCGTGGCAGTACGGCTCCTGGGGCGTGGGCCTGGACGAACTGTCGGCCCGGTTCCACCGCTGGCTGCGCTCCCGCCCGCACCATCCGCGAACCCCGAGGCCGGTGGTGGTCAACACCTGGGAGGCCGTCTACTTCGACCACGACCTGAAGCGGCTGCGCGACCTGGCCGACGCCGCCGCGGCGGTGGGCGCGGAGCGCTTCGTGCTGGACGACGGCTGGTTCGGCTCGCGACGCGACGACCGGCGGGGCCTGGGCGACTGGTACGTCTCCGACGAGGTGTGGCCGGAGGGGCTGGGCCCGCTCACCGACCATGTCACGGGGCTGGGCATGCAGTTCGGCCTCTGGGTCGAGCCGGAGATGATCAACGAGGACTCCGACCTGGCCCGTGCCCACCCCGACTGGATCATGGCCGCCGAGGGGCGGCTGCCCGGAGCCGCCCGCTCCCAGCAGGTACTGGACCTCGCCCGGCCGGAGGCCTTCGCCCACATCCTTGAGCGGCTGGACGACCTGCTCACCACCTATCCCATCGCCTACCTCAAGTGGGACCACAACCGGGACCTGGTGGAGGCCGGTCACCGGCCCACCGGACGCGCCGGGGTCCACCAGCAGACCCTGGCCACCTACCGGCTGATGGACGAGCTGCGGCGGCGCCACCCGGGGGTGGAGATCGAGTCCTGCTCGTCCGGCGGCGGCCGGGTCGACCTGGGGATCCTGGAGCGGACCGACCGGGTGTGGGTCTCCGACTGCATCGACGCACTGGAGCGCCAGCAGATCCAGCGCTGGACCAACGCCCTGATCCCGCTGGAGCTGATGGGCACCCATGTCGGCTCGGGCGTCGCCCACACCACCGGACGGCGGCACCCGCTCGGCTTCCGGGCCGGGACCGCCCTCTTCGGGCACTTCGGCGTCGAGTGGGACCTCACCACGGCCACCCCCGAGGACCTGACCGGGCTGGCCGAGTGGATCGCGCTCTACAAGGAGCTGCGGGGCCTGCTCCACAGCGGCACCGCGGTGCACGCCGACCACCCCGACCCGGCCTACCGACTGCACGGGGTGGTCGCCGAGGACGGCTCGGAGGCGCTGTACGCCCTGGTGGCCATGGGCACCTCCGAGCTCTACCCGACCGGCCCGGTACGGCTGCCCGGTCTGGACCCCGACGCCCTCTACCGGGTACGCCCCCAGGCCCCGGGCGACGTCCCGGACGGCAACGCCCACCACTGGGGCGTCCCGCTCCCCTGGTGGACCCCCGAGGGGATCACCCTGCCGGGACGGGCGCTGGCCTCGGCGGGGCTGCAGGCGCCGGTGCTCTACCCGGAGCGCCTGGTGCTGCTGCGGGCGACCAGGACCGGGGGGCACTCCCCCGCGCAGTGACCCCGCACCGCCCCCCGGCGGTGGGTGCCCCTGCGCGGGTGGTGCCGCCGGGACGGGCGCTCCCGTCCCGGCGGCACCAGGTCATCCGGCTCCCCGGTCTCCTGGTCGCCCGCTCCTCCGGGGTGGTCAGAAGGTGCTGGGCACAAGGGCGTTGCCGGAGCAGCCGTCCCCGGTGCAGGGCGCGTCCGGGCCGGCCTGGGCCACACCGCCGGCGGCCCTGCCCGCGAGAAGGGCCGGGGCGACGCCGGGCCTGGCGAGCTTGCGCACACTGTCTCCTTGCTGGTGGTCCCGTACGGCACGCCGGGGCCGGGACGCCCTGCGGCGTCCCGGCCCCGGGTCCTCCGTGCGCGCGCCGGTCCCGGGCAGCGCCCAACGGGAGGAGTTCTCAGCTGAACTGACGCCCTGCCGGGCGCCGGGCGTTGCATCACCTGACGGTCTGTGACCACGGTCACACGGCGCAGCGAGGGGCCACGGCTCCGCCGGGAGCCGGGCCAGACCGGGTTCTCACGCCCCGCCGGCGCCCTGGACGCCGTAGACGCGCAGAACGGCGGTCCGGAGGGACCGGTTCGCCTCCCCCGGTGTCATCGCGCCGGTTGCGACCTGCTCCGCGGCGGTGTGCCCCAGGGCGACCGTGGCGGCCAGCAGCCAGCCGGGCGACAGTTCCCGGTCGAAGTCGCCCGCCTGCTGTCCCCGGCGGACCAGCGTGACCAGCCGGTCGAGGACCGGCTGGTGCCGGGCGTGCTCCTCCGGGGGCGACGCCGCGGCGGCGTGTCGTCCGAGCAGCGGGAGGCGTTCCAGGGTCTGCCAGCTCGCGTCGAGGAATCTGACGAGCGCCTCGGGGGCCGGGCCGCGGTCCAGGTCCGCGGCGTCGATGGCGGCCAGCGCCTCGCGGGTGGCCAGGTCGACGACGGCGCCGAGCAGGATCTCCCGGGAGGAGTAGTGCGCGTAGACGGTCTGCCGGGTGACACCGGCGGCCTCGGCGATGTCGTCCATGCTCGCCTCCGGCCGCTCACTGAGGAGGGCCACCGCCGCGGCGAGGACGGCGGCGCTGCTGCGTTCCGCGTCGGCCCGGCGGCGTCGGCGGCGAGGGGGCTGGGTGGGTTCGATCTCGGACACGGTTGTCAACTTTACCGAGGCTTGTTAATTTTGACATTGACGTAAGAGATAAGTTCTCTGCGCACACCGGCGCATGGCCGTCTCCGTCGACATCCACGCCTGCCCTGGAGCCGCCATGCAGACCCTCGCCGGCACGCCCGCCCGGCCCCGCGCCGCCGGCCGGAACCACTGTCGGGCGGGCCCCGCGTGCGGCGGCCCCCGGGGCCACCGCGCGGCTCCGCGGCCCGGCACCGCAGCCGGGGCCCGCGGTACGAACCGCACCCCCGCACCATCGCCACCCCGGCGGACCCCACGGTCCGCCCGTCAAAAGGAAACACATGACTGAACGTCAGTTAGGCTTCCACCGCGCGGTGCTGATCTTCCTGCGCGCCTCCACGGCCACCGTGGTCCTGCTCGGACTGGCGGACGCCCTGCTCGCCGGCAGCTTCCTCAACGGCCACTACGCCATGCTGCAGGCGCACCGGATCTCCGGCATGGCCACCGCGGGCGTGGCCGTGCTCCAGGCCCTGGTGGCGATCCTCTCCCGAGCGATCCGGCGCGGACTGCGGCTGCCGACGGCGGGCGCCACCGCACTGGCGGTCGCGCTCTCCCTCCAGGTGGTCCTCGGACTGGGGCGCGTACTGGGTCTGCACGTCATGCTCGGGGTGGTGGTCGTCACCGGCAGCGTGCTGGTCACCGCAGGGGTCTGGCGGACTCCCCTGCCCGCCAGGGTCCGGCCCGGCGCACCCACCGGTGCGCACCCGCGGATCGCGGCGACCTCATGACCGGCCCCGGTCTCGGCCGCCGCCGCTTTCTGGCCGCCGGCGCGGCCGCGGGCGGGCTGGCACTCGCCGCCCCCTTCGGGATACGGCTCCTGGGCCCGGGACGGCCGGGCCGGCTGCTGCACAGCAGAGTGCCGCTGCCCGCCCCGTACCAGGTGCCGCTGACCGTGCCCCCGGTGCTCGGACCCGTCCGCTCCGACGGCACCTCGGACGTCTACGAGATCACCCAGCGGGTCGCCCGGCTGGAGATCCTCCCCGGGCTGACCACCCCGGCCTGGACATACGGGGGGACGTTCCCCGGGCCGACCGTCGTCGCCCGCGCCGGACGGCGCATCACCGTACGCCACCGCAACGAACTCCCCGTCCCCACCGTGGTCCATCTGCACGGCGGCCACACTCCGGCGGACAGCGACGGCCACCCCACCGACCTCGTCCTCCCCGTGGGCGGCACCCGCTCCGGCGGCTCCTCCCCGGGCCCGGACTGCATGGCCGACATGCCGTGCCACGGCGCAGCCGCGCGCACCGCCACCGGCGAGCGGGAGTACACCTATCCGACGGACCAGCGGGCGGCGACGCTCTGGTACCACGACCACCGGATGGGCTTCACCGGCCCCGGGGTCTGGCAGGGGCTGGCCGGCTTCCACCTGGTCCACGACGACGAGGAGGAGGCCCTGCGGCTGCCCCGCGGCGACCGGGACATCCCGCTGATGATCACCGACCGGTCGTTCGCCGAGGACGGTTCGTTCCAGTACCCGTCAACCGACCCCGCGCTGCGGACCCCCGGCGTCACGGGCGCCTACATGGACGGCGTCCTCGGCGACGTGGTCCTGGTCAACGGCTCCCCCTGGCCGGTGCTGCGCACCGAGCGGGCCCGCTACCGGCTGCGTCTGCTCAACGCCTCCAACGCCCGCCCCTACCGCCTGGAGCTCCATCCGCAGCCGCCCGGTGGCGGCGGCCTGGTCCAGATCGGCGGCGACGGCGGGCTGCTGGAGCGCCCGGTACGGCACGACGCGGTGGAACTGGCCCCGGCGGAGCGGCTGGACGTGGTGGTCGACTTCTCGGCGTACCGTCCCGGGACCAGAGTGCAGTTGCTCAACCGCTTTGGCACGGGCACCGCGACGAGGGTCATGCGCTTCGACCTCTCGTCGGCCGCCGCCGCGCCCGCGGNNTGCCGGAGCGCCTCGGCACGGTGGAACGGCTCGACCCCGCCCGTGCGGTGGCGACCCGGACCTTCGCCTTCCGGCAGAGCCGCAGCTCCGGCTGGACGGTCAACGGTCTGCCGTACCTGCCCGGCCGCGCGCTGGCCCGGCCCCGGCTGGGCACCGTCGAGGTCTGGCGGTTCGTCACCGACTTCCACCACCCGGTCCATCTGCACCTCAACCACTTCCAGGTGCTCTCCCGCGACGGCCGCGCCCCCGGACCGTACGACGGCGGCTGGAAGGACACCGTCGACCTGCGCCCCGCACAGGCCGTGGAACTGGCGGTCCGCTTCACCGACCACCGCGGGGCGTTCATGATGCACTGCCACAACCTCGAACACGAGGACATGGCGATGATGGCCGACTTCGTCACCGAGTGACCGGTCCGCCCCTGTGCCCACCC
>NZ_LIQR01000023.1 GCF_001418575.1 Peterkaempfera griseoplana | reverse complement strand
GGCACCACCGCGGTCAGCAGACGGAACTCCAGTAGCCCGGACAGTGGGCAGTGGTGTACCTACAGGTCTGCCCCTTGGGCTGACTGCCCGGGGCGCCCGTGTCTTCGCCTTGATCGGTCGGCCTGTCGGTGGCGCCGGCGCAGGCGGTCGGCGGGGCTCGTGCCTCTTGACGTCGGCGGCGCCGCGCGGGCTCTTACCGTCCATCCGGAGGGCAAAGCCTGTGGATGCCGTGTTCGCAGGCGGACTATCCCGACGGCGGGCGCCCCAGCACCGAGCCCTCGAGATCGGCGACGACCTGCTCGACGATCGTGTGTCGGCAGTGATCGGCTGCGGCCTGGACCAGCGGCAGCACCTGGCTGCTGAAGACCGCGTGGAACCACCGGACGCTGGACAACTCGCCCTGGCCGTCCGGGATCCCGGCATCGTCCGGGCGCCTTGTGCGGCGCACCAGCAGGCGGGTGGTGGCCTGGCAGCGCCGGGCCTTGCCGGTGATCGCGGCGTCCTGGACCTCGGCGACCTCTGGGTCAGAGACCCAGCGCTGCTTGTCCTTCATCCCCGACTCCAAGCGTGGGCAGACAGGCTGGAAAAGCCTCATTATCTGCGATCGCGAGAGGAGATTTAAAAGGGTCGCGCAGGCACAGTATTCGCCGCAGCGAACGGAGTGGGATTTTCGACGTACGCGGATCGTTGTGACGTGGTAGCGTCCATCTCAGTTGCAGTGTGGTTCCCGACGCTTCGAGTGCCTCCGGTCGGCCATTGGCCGCTGGAATGGCTTTTGCGTTCCGGTCTTTTTCCGGACGGGGTGATCATCGCGGTGACGAGACGTCCGCGCAGTGCGGATCCCGTATGTGCTGCCCCACAAGGAGATATGACATGGCTGCTGGTACCGTGAAGTGGTTCAATGCGGAAAAGGGCTTCGGCTTCATCGAGCAGGACGGTGGCGGCGCCGACGTGTTCGCCCACTACTCGAACATCGCCGCCCAGGGCTTCCGCGAGCTGCTCGAAGGCCAGAAGGTGACCTTCGACATCGCTCAGAGTCCGAAGGGCCCGACGGCGGAGAACATCGTTCCCGCCTGACACCAAGGCGTACTCTGCAGCTGGGGCCCGCATCCTTCGGGGTGCGGGCCCCAGCCGCACGCATCTCCCGGCGGTGTTCACCTTCGGGACGACCCGGAGGAATCTGCAGGCTCACCGCGCGGATCTCCTCTCGGGATGCAGAGGCCCTGCTCGCGGCCTGGGGGCCGGACCTCGACGCTCCGGATTTTTCGTCGACATCACGGGTCCACTTCGACGCCCACGCCGGCATGGATATCCGTCCGCTCGGCATCGCTTTCACGCCGCATTCGGCCCGTTCTTGAGATTCTACGCGCCGCTCGTCGACGCGGGAATTCCTTGATATGCGCCGCATCGAGGAAGGTGTCGCATGTACCGCACACGCACGAACGACCGCTTCGCCCGCGCCCGTAGGGGCAGGGCTGCCCCCGGAAGGGGCGCCGGGCCCGCCCCGGTCCAGGGTGAGTTCGCTCTGCCCGAGGCGATCACCCCCTCGCTTCCCGCAGTGGAGGGCTTCGCCGATCTCGACATGCCCGTGGAGCTGTTGGCCGCGCTGGGTTGGCAGGGCGTGACCGTTCCGTTCCCGATCCAGGCCGCGACCCTTCCGAACTCCCTCGCGGGCCGTGACGTACTGGGCCGCGGGCGCACCGGCTCCGGCAAGACCCTCGCCTTCGGGCTGGCGCTGCTCGCCCGTACAGCCGGGCGGCGGGCCCAGGCCGGGCAGCCGCTGGGGCTGGTCCTCGTACCGACACGGGAGCTGGCGCAGCAGGTCACCGACGCGCTCGCCCCCTACGCCCGCTCCGTGAAGCTGCGGCTCGCCACGGTGGGGGGCGGGATGCCGATAGGCCGCCAGGTGAGCGCCCTGCGTGGTGGCGCGGAGGTCGTCGTCGCCACACCCGGACGCCTCAGGGATCTCATCGACCGCGGCGACTGCCGGCTGGACCAGGTCGCCATCACCGTCCTCGACGAGGCCGACCAGATGGCCGGCATGGGCTTCATGGCGCAGGTCACCGCGTTCCTCGACCAGGTCCGCCCCGAGGGTCAGCGGATGCTGTTCTCCGCCACGCTCGACCGGAACGTCGACCTGCTCGTGCGTCGCTTCCTGAACGATCCAGTCATGCACTCCGTCGACCCCTCGGCAGGGGCGGTCACGACCAGGGGGCACCACGTGCTCCATGTCCACGGCGCTGACAAGCAGGCAGCGACCACCGAGATCGCCGCGCGCGACGGCCGAGTGATCATGTTCCTCGACAGCAAGCAGGCTGTCGACCGCCTGACCGAACACCTCCTGAACAGCGGGGTACGGGCCGCCGCCCTGCACGGCGGGAAGTCGCGGCCGCAGCGCACCCGCACCGTGACGCAGTTCAAGACCGGGCATGTCAGCGTGCTGGTCGCGACCAACATCGCGGCCCGCGGCATCCACGTCGGCAACCTCGAGCTCGTTGTCAACGTCGACCCGCCGACCGACCACAAGGACTACCTCCACCGCGGTGGCCGTACCGCCCGTGCCGGTCAGTCCGGCAGCGTCGTCACCCTGGTCACCCCGCACCAGCGCCGCGACATGACCCGCCTCATGGCAATGGCGGGCATCGTCCCGCGGACCACCCAGGTCCGCCCGGGTGATCAGGCCCTGCACCGCATCACCGGCGCTCAGGCTCCCTCGGGTATCCCGGTCCTCATCACCGCACCGGTGGTCGAACGTTCCAAGAACCGGGGCACCACCTCCCGCGGCCGACGCCGCCCCGCTTCGGCGGCCCGGCGAGCGCTCGTACGGAAGTCCGCTTTCCACGCGGCAGCGTAGAACCTCGGGTTCAGGCAGCCGCCCCATCTCTGTGAGGAGTATTTCTTTGACGCTGATGCAGATGCAGCACCGCCAGGCGAGACCCAACGCGGCGCACACGCCGGTGGTCGACGCGACGGACCAAGCCGGACCGCAGGTCTGGGAGGACATGACCGTCGAGGTGGCGTTGTCCGTCATGGCCGCCGCCCGTACGGGTCATCTGGTCGTCTGCGACGAGGACGGGCTGTGCACCGGACTGGTCACCCGGGTCCGGCTCACCGCCGTCCGTGACGGCTCCGGATACACGGACCGGATCCGCTTGCGCGACATCGCGGACGGCGACGGGCCATCGACCTTGACGCCGAGCTCAACGGCGGGGGCCGCGCCCGCGACGTTCCACCGGCCGCCCGGAACCCTCCCCACGGCCGACGAACACGACAGCGCCCTTTGCGGCGTGCTGGTTCTTTCGCGCTGATCCGCCTCACCGCGGTCGGCCCCGTCTTCCCTTCTCCCTCATGAGGCCCCATGCGCTGTGTCATTGCTCGCTACTCGTTCGACCTGACCAAGAGCGGCGTGCTGGAAGCGATGAAGGGCGTCAAGCCCGAGCCGGTCGCCGCCGGCGAGTCCGTGATCATCGGACGACGTCACTACCCCGTCAAGCAGGTCGGCCAGGTCATCACCCGCCAGGACCGCCGCGACTTCAGCGCCGCCGAAGTCCTCAGGGCCATGGTCCGGCTCGGCTTCACCTGTCACACCCGACCCGAGGCCGCACCCGAGCCCCTCGGCAGTCCGCTGGAGCGGGCTTCCGCAATGCTCTGCCCCCCTGCCCCCCTGCCCGTCTGACCGACAGAGCGAGCGCCGGCCGCACGGCAGTGAGGGTCCGACCGTCACTCGACGGTCGGACCCTCACTGCCGTGCCGTGTCTTCTCGGCGCGGCAACAGATCAGTGGTCGGAGTAGCTGAAGTCGCCCACAGTCCAGGCACTGACGTCCTCGTTGGCGACGTGGTACATCCCGACCGTCTCCGGGATCCCGACCGTGCCTGCAGGATCCGGGGGACGTGGAAGTGAAGATGTGCGGGGGCCCGTTCTTCTTCGCGGCGGTGTCGATTTCGGCGGAGAATTCGCCCAAGCGGACGGACCCGTCAGCACCTCCGACATCCTCTGCCGCCACACGGCCTCGGGAGCCGGCCGACCGGTGATGACAGCACCGTTGGTGACCACGGCCAGGTACATCTGATTGCTCTGTCCGACCTCCACAAGGTCGTGTCCCACGACGTGGTGGAGGGGATCAAGCGCTACGCGTTCCGGTAGGAGGCCAGGCCCACGGCGACCTCCGTAGACGCGCCTGCCCACGAAGCCTGCTGGTGAGGTGGGTTGAGCCCCTGAATGGACGGAGCCACCATCCCTGGCCTGCGGATTTCGGCGCCTTGATCTCTTGGACCACCTGGCGGGACGCCATCCTCCACAAGGCCGGCGATCTGAACGATCGGCTTTTGCAAACCTTGCCGAGAGATCCCCAGGTGAGTCGGGTGGGGGTGCCCTCAGAGTTCTCCAACTGCCGCTCCACGCCTACGTAGCCGACACCGGACTGTTCCAGCAGTCGGCGGAAGCGCCCTTCCTGTCCGTAGGCCGAGTCCGCGGTGACCCAGGCGATGGGCAGCTCGGAGGCGAGTGCGCGCAGCACCAGGGCCTTGGCGAGTTCGCCCTTGGTGTGGAAGTCCCGCTCGTCGGGGATCTTCGCCGCACGGCAGCGGTCCAGGTCTTCGGTCCAGGACTTGGGCAGGTAGAGCTCGCGGTCGACCAGGGCGCGTCCGCGAGCGGAGGCGTAGGCCGCGAAGACCCCGATCTGGCAGTTCTCGGTGCGGCCGGCGGTGCCGGAGTACTGGCGCTGCACGCCTGCGGAGGTGGTGCCCTTCTTGACGAAGCCGGTGTCGTCGATGATCAGGACTCCGTTGTCCTGGCCGAGACGTTCGGCGACGAAGGCCTGGAGCTCGTCGCGGATATCGTCGGCGTCCCAGCGGGCGCCGGCGAGCAGGTGCTGTAGGCCGTCGGGGGTGGCGTGACCTGCGTATTCGGCCAGCTGCCAGCCGTTCTTGCGGCCGACCGGGCCGAGCAGGCCGCGGACGTAGTCACGCATCCGGCGACGGGGCTCCACGCGGCCGAAGCGGTGACCGACGCGGAGGAAGAGGTCTTCGAGTTCGCGGTCCCAGGTCTCGGCTGAAGGCTCGTTGATCACGACGAAAGGCTGCCCCGCCGCGGCGACCTCCAACGGCGGCAGCACACGATCGAGGGGCGGTCCCGTGAAGACCGCCCCGGATGAGATGTCCGCCCACTACACTCGCGCCACGCAGCCTCTGAGCAGGCAAAACGTCGAAGTCCTGCTGGAGTACTAGGGGGAGTGGCTCTCGAGGGGTCCGGCCGCCGTCTGGTGCTGGTCCGGCCGTCGGGCTCGGGGGTGGTCCTGGGACCGGTGTCCGTCGGTGGGTGGACGGTAGCTCGCGCGGTGTGGTGTGGGGCGCAGAGCACCGCACCGCGTGCGCGAGGGGCTATGCGCCCCGCCGCGGGGCGTTCTCGGCCGGAGAACTCTCGGGAACGGCCGATAGCGTGTGATGTGCAGCGCCCGCCCGCCGATGTGCCCCCGGCAGGATGTGTCCGGGCGGGCACCGTTGCCTTTGCCGGGTTCAAGGTGGTTGGTAGCGGTCTCGCCGGTTTAATTTCGTAGGTCAGCTGGGTGCTGGGGCTGACAGGATCAGGCCATGTCGAGAGATACCTTGCTGGGCAGGGCCCGTGGGCTGTGGGAGGACCTGGCGTCCGTGCCGGTGTCGTTTGCGTCGGCGGGGGGTGTGATCGTGGTCGTCTCGTCGGAGTCGGGGATCTGCCCTCCCGGTTGGGTTGGGGTGGTGTCCCTGGGAGAGGCGGCGATCGTGACCGCACCGAGCGAGGGTGCGGCCGTGATGGTTCGGGACGCACTCGGAATGCTTTCAGCGGAGGCGGTCACCGATGCCGACGCGGTTCGCGAGGTGCTGCCCGTGGCTCGGGTGCTCGGGCCGGCAACGCTCGCGTATGCGTCCGCGGACGGTTTCCGTCCGGCCGTGGCAAGTTCAGTGACGGTAGAACAACTACCGGGTGAGCACCCGGACTTGCGGGACCTGGAGAAGTCGGCGGGCGAGGAGGATGCGGGAGAGGCTGGCCTGTGGGAGATCACCTCGCCGGCGTTCGTGGTCCGAGAGAATGGCCAGGTGGTCGCCGCCGCCGGATACCGATGCTGGCCGAGCCGGACCGCGCATATCAGCGTGTTGACCGCCCCGGGGTGGCGGGAGCGGGGGCTGGCCCGGGTGACGGGCTCGGCGACGACGGCGCATGCGCTCGCGGCCGGGCTGCTGCCGCAGTGGCGAGCTCGGGTGCCAGCATCCCGGCGGGTTGCGGCCGCCTTGGGCTTCCGTGAGCTGGGGGTTCAACTCAGCATCGAGCTCGCATAGCTGCGGTGGGCGTTCGCCCGGGATGCTACTCGGGCGGGGTCGGCGGGTGGCCGGCTGCTCCTCGACGGCGTCGCGCTCGGCGACCAGGGCGGGCCCGTCGTGCTCGCGGGCGGTGCGCCACGTGCCGTTCTTGAGGGTCACGTAGGCGCCTTGGTCGGCGTTCTCCTGCGCCATGCGGCGGGCCTTGGCTTTGTCGGGGGCGATGCGGGCCGTGGGCCGGTCGGGGCTGGTGTCCCATGACGCGGTGACGCGGTACCCGATGCGGTTCTTGGTGCGGTCGCCACTGGCGGTGTGCCGGTAGGCGGCTCATGCGGCGTTCTCGTGGCGGGCGTTGTGG
>NZ_LIQR01000229.1 GCF_001418575.1 Peterkaempfera griseoplana | reverse complement strand
GGCCGGACCGGTGACGGCGGTCAGCCGGGGCGAGTACTGCTCGGCCAGGCTCTCCGGGCACAGGGCGACCACGGAGGCGTCCTCGGGGACGATCCGCCCGGTCGAGCGCAGCAGGCTCAGCAGCGGGCCGATGGCGCCCTCGTTCTGCACCACGAACCCGGTGGTCTCCGGGCGGTCGGCGAGGATACGGGCGAAGGCCCCGGCGGTGCTGTCGTAGGTGCCCTCGCAGGGCCGGTGCAGGATCCGCAGCCCGCGTTCCCGGGCGCGGTTCTGGAAACCGGCCAGGGTGCGCTCGGCGTAGCCGGCGTGCCGCTGGTAGACCACGGGGCTGTAGCCGATGAAGGCGACGTCGCGGTGGCCGAGGTCGGCGAGGTGGTCGGCGCACATGGCGCCCGCGGCGGCGAAGTCGTGGTCGACGCAGGCCAGGCCGCTGGTGTCGTCGGGCAGGCCGATCAGGGCGGCGTGGGTGCCCTGCGCGCGCAGCACCGGGATCCGGTCGTCGTCGAGTTCGACGTCCATCAGGATCACACCGTCGGCCAGTCCGCTGGCGGCGACCCGGCGGACGCCCTCGGGGCCCTCGTCATTGGTGATCAGCAGGACGTCGTAGCCGAACTGGCGGGCGGCGACGGTCACCGCGATGGCGATCTCCATCATGATCGGGACGTAGACGTCCGTCCGCAGCGGCACCACCAGGGCGATGATGTGGCTGCGTTTTCCGGCGAGCGCCCTGGCGCCGGCGTTGGGGTGGTAGCCGAGGTCGTGGATGGCCTGCTCCACCCGTCGGCGGGTGGCCTCGGAGATCGACCGCTTTCCGCTGATCACATAGCTGACGGTGCTCGACGAGACGCC
The DNA here is from genome assembly GCF_001418575.1 of Peterkaempfera griseoplana. Lineage (GTDB taxonomy): Bacteria > Actinomycetota > Actinomycetes > Streptomycetales > Streptomycetaceae > Peterkaempfera > Peterkaempfera griseoplana. The sequence continues at coordinate 4,315 of NZ_LIQR01000229.1, read as the reverse complement.
CGCGCACTTGGCCACTTCGGCAAGTGTCACCATCGGTGGTGGCTCTCCCTCATGTCTGTGCTGTACCTGTGGTGCCTGAAGTGTGCATTACGGAGGGCCTCGCCCAGGGCCGGACCCCGAACCGGGGCGGCGGCTGTCGCTCGGCCGTGAGGGCGCTGCCGGTCACATGGAGGTCTCCTGGAGTCGTTCCGCAGCGGGGAGTCGCTCTGCGGCGGGGAGTCGCTCTACGGCGGGGGCCGGTCCGCCGGACGGGCCGGCCCCAGCCCGGGTCGGGTGTCAGCCCTTGATGGCGCCGGTGAGCACACCGGTCCTGAAGTGCTTCTGCATGAAGGGGTAGACCAGCAGCAGCGGCACCAGGGTCAGCACGACCACGGCCATCTGGAGGGAGAGCGGCGCGGTGTCGGCGTGGGCGTTGCCGAATCCGCTGTTGAGGGAGCCGGGCAGGCCGTTGCCGCGGTTGACGTAGGTCAGCAGCACATACTGCAGGGGCCACTTCTGGGTCTCCGTGGGCATGTAGACCATGACGTTGAAGAAGGAGTTCCAGTAGCCCACGGCGTAGAAGAGCGTGATCACCGCGGTCACCGCGCGGGAGGTGGGCAGCACCACGGACCACAGGATCCGCCAGTCGCCGGCGCCGTCGATGCGGGCGGCGTCGATCAGCTCGGCCGAGGTGCTGGAGTAGAACGCCCTCAGGACCAGGATGTTGAAGACCGACACCGCGCTCGGCAGGATCAGCGCCCAGTACTGCCCCCAGCCGCCGAGGCCGGTGACCACCAGGAAGGTGGGGATCAGACCGCCGCTGACGAACATGGTGATGATCAGCAGCATCAGGATCACCCGGTGTCCCAGCGAGCGGGAGCGGGAGAGGCCGTAGGCGCACAGGACCGAGACGGCCATCGAGATCACCGTGCCCACCAGGGTGATCAGCAGGCTCACCACCAGCGAGGTGCGTACGGTGGGGTCGCTGAGCATCTCCCGGTAGGCCGCGGTGGTGAGGCCGTCCGGCCAGATCACCAGGCCGCCGGCCCGGTTGATGGCGGCCTGGCTGGAGAAGCTGGTGACGACGATGATCCACAGCGGTACGACCACGGCTGCGATCACCACGGCGAGGATCGCGCCCTTGCCGGTCTGGCCGGCCACGCCCGGCTGCTCGTCCCAGACGGGACGGGTGCTGGTGCGGCGCTGCTGCAGGGGGAGTGTGGTGGTCATTTGCGGTACAACCCGTCCTCGCCGAAGTAGTGTGCCAGCTTGTTCGCACCCCAGATCAGCAGCAGCGAGATGACACTCTTGAAGAGGCCGGCCGCCGCTCCGTAGCTGTAGTTGTTGGTGGCGATGCCGTAGTAGAAGGAGAAGGTGTCCAGCACGTCGGCCGCGGTGTGGCCCACGGCGAACCGCTGGACCAGGAACTGCTCGAAGCCCACCGACAGGGCGTTGCCCAGGCGCAGCACCAGCATCAGCACGATCACGCCGCGCAGGCCGGGGAGGGTGATGTGCCAGGTCCGGCGCCAGCGGCCGGCGCCGTCGACGGCGGCGGCCTCGTAGAGGTTGGTGTCGATGGCGGCGAGGGCGGCCAGGAAGACGATGATCCCCCAGCCCGCCTCCTTCCAGATCGCCTGGGAGGTGACCAGCAGGGCGAAGGTGTGCGGGTTGGTCATGATGTCCCAGGTGCCGATGTCGTGCTGGCGCAGGAACTGGTTGAGGATCCCCGCGCCGCCGAGCATCTGCTGGAAGATCGTGATCGCCAGCACCCAGGAGAAGAAGTGCGGCAGATAGACGATCGACTGGATGAAGTTGCGCAGCCGCTCGCTGACCACGGTGTTGAGCAGCAGTGCCAGGACGATCGGGACGGGGAAGAAGAGGATCAGCTGGACGAAGCTGAGATAGAGGGTGTTCTCCAGCGACTTCCAGAAGACGGGGTCCTGGAAGAGCGCGGTGAACTGGTCGAAGCCGGCCCATTCGCTGTGCCAGACGCCGACCAGCGGGTCGTAGTACTGGAAGGCCGTGAGCAGGCCGAACAGCGGCGCGTAGTTGAAGACGAGGAGCAGCGCCACGGCCGGGAGCGTCATGATGATCAGTGACTTGTCCCGGCGCAGCCGGATCCGCCAGTTGAGTCTGACGTGCCCGGTGCCGGGGCGGTCCTCGGGAGCCTTCTGCTCGCTCTTCTCCGACTTCGTGGCGACGGTGCCTGCCACGGCTCCTCCTTGCTCTCGACAGTGGTCTGGTGCCCTGCGGGTCCGGCTCGTGGACCCGCAGGGGGCTCGGCGGTCCTACTGGCCGGTGCCGTACTTCGCCAGGATGTTGTCGGTCAGCCACTGCTTGAGCCGGGTGCCGCCGCCGCTCTTCCAGGAGGAGATGGCGGCCTGGACGTCGGAGACCTTCGCCTTGCCGTGGTAGCAGTCCTTGAGGGTGTCCTCGACCGCCTGGGCGGCGTCCGCGGTCGCCAGCGAGGTCGGCATGGAGATGTTCATGTTCCAGAACACCGGTTTGTAGAGGTACTTGACGTTGGCGGCCTGCCAGGCGGCGTAGTCCTGGGTGATCTGGTTCTGGCCGGGGTTGCTGATCACCGCGGGGGGCGAGGCCAGGAACGGGAAGGTCTGGGCCTGGACGAACTTCTTGCCGTCGTCCGTGGCGGTGGGGACCCCGTTCACCATGGTGTAGTGGGTGCCCTCGACACCGTAGTTGACCATGGTGTACTCGGCGGAGCCGTAGGGGGCGGCCAGGTAGTTGGCGACCGCCAGGCACTCCTCGATCTGGTCCTTGGTGAGCTTGGCGTTGAGGTAGCTCATGATGCTGGCGGAGGTGCCGAGGAAGAGGCTCGGGGTCGACTTGCCGTCGGCGGCGAAGATGTTGAAGGATCCGCGCCGGTAGGCCTTGTTGGCGGCGGCGCCCGACTGGTAGTCGGCCAGGTTCCAGAGTCCGGTGCCGCCGCCGGCGATCAGGGTCTTGCCGCCGTAGAAGCGGGTGGTGCCGTCGGCGTCCTTGCCGGCCAGCGCGTCCGGGTGCATGTACCCGGCCTTGGCGAGCCTGTTGTGCCAGTCGAGCGCCTCGAGGAAGGCGTCCGTCTCGTACTTGTGGACCAGCTTGCCGTCCGTGACCGTCCACCTGTTGGGGACACCCCAGAAGGGGAAGAGGTAGGTCCACACGTCGTCGAAGGCCCAGACCCCGCGCTTGGCGTCGGTCAGCTCCTTGCCCAGGGCGAAGAGGTCGTCGGCGGACTTGACCTGGTCGGCGGTGATGCCCTTGGACTCCAGGATGTCGCGCCGGTAGAAGGTGGTGCCGGCGATGACGAAGCCGCTGGAGAAGGACGGGATGCCGTAGATCTTGTTGCCCCAGGCGCCGGCCTGCCAGGCGCCGCTGGGGATGGCCGCCAGGTTCGGGTACTTCTTGATCTTGTCGCCGGCCAGGTACGGGGTGAGGTCGGCCAGCTGGGTGCCGGCCAGGCCGCCGACGTTGAAGTTGGGGTTCCACCAGGTGGGGAGCTGGATCCAGTCGGGCAGCTTCTTGGCGGAGGTCATGGTGGGGACGATGGTGGCGTAGTTGTTGCCGTCCGCCGGCTTCATCGTCATGGTGACGCCGAGGGCCTTGTTCATGGCCTCGTAGAAGGAGTTGCCCGGGGTGGGCACGGTGCCCCACAGCGGGGTGACGGTGGTGTAGCTGCCGCCCTTGCCCGGGACTCCGTCGACCGTCCTGACCGGGTTGGCCGGGTAGGTGAGGAAGCCCGGGTCGGTCATGATGTCGGCGCCGCCGGCCACCGACGGGATGTCCGCCTTGACCGAGTTGCTGGCCACATAGGTCGGCAGCGCCGCCTTCAGGCCCGTCTTGGTGCTGGCACTGCCCTTGTTGTTGTTCGAGCCGCCGTCACCGCAGGCGGTCAGCAGTGGTGCCATCGCGGCGGCGCCGGCCACAGCCACGGCCGTGTTCACAAAGGTTCTGCGGTTCATCTCGATGCTCATGGTGGGGGCGGCCCTTCGCCGTTGAGGTCCGAATAGAGCTTCGTCACCGCGCGGCCCGGGACACCGGGGCGGTGATGCGATGGTGCGACTTGGCATACAAAGTGCGTCGAAGCGCTTCGATGTTGCCGTGAGACTAACGATGCGTTACGGATACGACAAGAGGCTGAGTGAATCACTTTTCGATTACGGCTCCACAGCCTGGGAAAGTGTCGCTCGCGACCGAAAAGGCGGGTTTCGGGACGGCCCGCGCGACCTGTCCGGCGTCAGTTGGCAAGTCTCACGAGGGCGGTTGACACCGCCTCGGGCTCATGCCACTTTCGAAACGCTTCACCATGGCGACCACCCCCGGCCTCCACCCACGC
>NZ_LIQR01000228.1 GCF_001418575.1 Peterkaempfera griseoplana | reverse complement strand
CATTGACGCCGAAAGGCGCGTCGGTGAGCGTCCGGGTCAGCGCGATGTCGTCGCGGAGCGCCTGCGGGGACCGGTACCCGGCCGCGAGGAAGCCCAGGCCGCCGGCGCCCGAGACCGCCGCGGCGAGCGCCGGGGTGGAGGTACCGCCCGCCATGGGGGCCTGCACCACCGGGTGCGGCAGCCGCGAGAGGAGCGTGCGGGGGAGCGGGGCGGGGTGGTGCTCGGTGCCGTTCACGACGGCGGCCTCCTCCGGGTTGCGGGAGCGTCTGGATCGACCGTACCCGCCGGAGGGCCCCGCACCCGCCTTACGGTCACCGGCTCGGCCTGCGGCGGGTCGGGCTGTCGGTGGCGGCGTATACGGTGCTTGCTGAAGGGGGAGGGCCGCGCAGAGGTCGGCCGTCCGGAGGATCCGTGCTGTGGGAGGTCGTTGACGTGTCGGACGTGTCGGACGCGGAGTCGGTGGCGGGGCCGGTCGAGGGGGAGGCGCTGGAGGAGTTCGCGCTGCCCGAGTCGTGGCGTCCGGTGCTGGCCGGCGAGACCGCGCAGCCCTACTTCCGGCAGCTGGCGGCCTTTGTGGCCCAGCAGCGCGCCGAGCACCAGGTCTTCCCGCCGCGCGGTGAGGTGTTCTCGGCGCTGCAGGCCACCCCGTACGAGCGGGTGCGGGTCCTGGTGCTCGGTCAGGACCCGTACCACGACGACGGCCAGGCGCACGGCATGTGCTTCTCGGTCCGCCCGGGGACCAAGGTCCCCCCGTCGCTCCGCAACATCTTCAAGGAGCTCAAGGCGGACCTCGGGGTGGAGACCCCGGACAACGGCTATCTGATGCACTGGGCCGAGCAGGGCATGCTGCTGCTCAACGCGGTGCTCACGGTCCGCGCCCACGAGGCCAACTCGCACAAGGGCAAGGGCTGGGAGAAGTTCACCGACGCGGTGATCCGTGCGGTCAGCGACCGCACGGAGCCCTGTGTCTTCGTGCTCTGGGGCAACTACGCCAAGAAGAAGCTGCCCCTGATCGACACCACCCGTCATGTGGTGGTGCAGGGGGCGCACCCGTCGCCGCTGTCGGCCAAGCTGTTCCTCGGCAGCCGTCCCTTCTCCCAGATCGACAAGGCGCTGGCGGACCTGGGCCACCAGCCCCTGGACTGGCGGATTCCGGACCTGCACCAGGCCTGACGGCCCGTCGCTGAAACCTCCCGCCCCCGCGGACCGCTGTGCCAAGCTGGAGACGGTACGGGCCCGTCGGGGAGGGGGAGGCCGGGTGCGTCGCGGGTGGATCGGCGCGGTCGCCGCGGTGCTGCTGACGGCGGCCACCGCCGGCTGTACGCAGTCCGGACCGGGCCGGGGCCCGGCTCCGTCCGTGCCGGCGGCCCCGGTGCAGCCCGCCGGCCAGCCGTTCTATGTCTCCGGGGCCGGCTCGGCTGCTCGGCAGACCGCCGAGCTGCGCCGGGAGGGCCGTACGCAGGAGGCCGCCGAGCTGGCCAGGATCGCCGACCAGCCGGGCGCGCTGTGGCTGGGCGGCCCGGACGCCGCAGCCCAGGCGGAGCAGCTGACCCTGGAGGCCTCCCGGGCCGGCCGCACCGCGCTGCTGGTCGCCTATGACATCCCCCATCGCGACTGCGGCCAGTACTCGGCGGGCGGCGCCGCGGACGCGGCCGCCTATCGCTCCTGGATCGCCGCGGTGGCCGCCGGGATCGGCGACCGGGCGGCCTGGGTGGTGCTGGAGCCCGACGCCGTGGCCCACACCCTGGACGGTTGTCTGAGCGGCGCCGACGCTGCGGAGCGCTATGCGCTGCTGGCCGACGCGGTGGGGGAGTTGGGCCGCCGCCCCGGGGTGCGGGTCTATCTGGACGCCGGAAACCCCGGCTGGATGAAGCAGCCGGAGGTGCTGGCGTCCGCACTGCGCAGAGCGGGCGTCGGCCGCGCCGCCGGCTTCGCGGTCAATGTCGCCAACTTCTACTCCACCCGGGACAGCGCCGCCTACGGGCAGCGGCTCTCGGCTGCGCTGGGCGGCGCCCACTTCGTCATCGACACCAGTCGCAACGGCAACGGCCCGCTCGGCGGCGACCAGTGGTGCAACCCGCCGGGCCGGGCGCTGGGCGAGACGCCGACCACCCGCACCGGCCGCGAGCGGGTGGACGCGTATCTGTGGGTCAAGAACCCCGGGGAGTCCGACGGGCAGTGCAGGCCCGGCGCCCCCGCACCGGGCCGCTTCTGGCCCGAGTACGCCCTGGAGCTGGTGCGCAACGCCCGGCGGTGACCTCAGCGCACCTGCACCCAGCGGGCCACCGAGGGGGTGCCCGAGCGGTCGGTGACAAAGAGCATGTACCAGCCGGGCGGCAGCAGTGCGGCACTGGCCGGCACCGACAGCCGCACCCCGCCCTGCTCCCGGGTGACCCCCAGCGCCACCGACCGCTGTTCCACATCGGTGACATGGGTGACCGAACTCGGCCGCATCAGCCGGGCGGTGGAGATTCCAGCCGCGTCCGGGGTGGTGAAGACCGCCGTGGAGCCGCGGCGCAGCGCGGTCGGCCCGCCGGTGAGCCGCGGCCGCGGGCCGTGGAAGAGATAGGCGGGGGTGAAGATCTCGATCCGCTGCTCGAAGGCGGCCGGTTCGGTGTCGGCCCGGTCCGCGAAGAGCGGGTTGGAGCCCAGGGTGACCACCCGGCCGTCGGGAAGCAGCAGCGCCTCGGAGTGGTAGTCGCGGCCCACCGAGGGATCGGCCGCCGTGGTGAAGGTGTTGCTGTCCGGGTGGTACACCTGCGCCTTGAGGATGTCGCTGCGGTGCTTGCCCCGGTAGTCGGCGGAGCCGCCGGTGGTGAACACGGTGTCGTCCGGCAGGATCACGCTGCTGAGGTAGCGGGTGCCGCCGGCGGGCAGGTCCGGGCCGGGGGTGAAGTGCGGGTCCGGCGCGGAGAGGTCCACGATGTCGGTGCGGGCGGTGGACCTCGCCGACTCGCCGACCCCGCCGCCGCCCAGCACCATCACCTTCTGGTCCTGGGCGGGGGGCAGCAGCACCGAGGACGAGGTCTCCATGCGGTCCGGGGCGCGCAGTCCCGGGACCACGGTGAAGCTGTCGTCGCGCAGGTTCCAGATGCCGGGGGTGCGGCCCTGGGTCGCCGGGCCGTAGCCGGCGTTGGAACCCGAGTAGAAGAGCTGCCCCTTGGCGGTCAGGAAGAGCGCCGGATAGGTCGGGAAGTAGTGGTCGGGCGCCTTGGACCAGGTGCTGGTGGCCGGGTCGAAGATCTCGTTGTCGCCGCCGGTGAGGATCTGCCCGGTGTCGTCCAGTCCGGAGACGGTGACCACCCGGCCGTCCGGCAGCCCGGTGAGGGTGGGGTACCAGCGGGCGTGCGCCATGTCGGGCACCCGCTCGTAGCGCTCGGTGTCCGGGTTGAACTCGTAGGCGGAGCGGATGCCCTGGAAGTCCTGCTTGTCGAGGGTCATCTTCTCGGCCATGCCGTAGAGGTTGCGGGCGTCGTCGCCGGTGAGGCCCTGGATGGTGTACTGCGCCGCGGTGGCGGTGACATAGCCGGTCCCCTCGGCGACGGCCTCCACGAAGACATGCTGCTCGCCTGCGGTGACCGTGACCCGCTGGTGGCGGTGCCCGGCCCGGTCGGTGGTCCAGGTGACCTGCTTGGCGGCGGCGGGCACCGACACCCGGGCGGTGGAGCGGTACCGCCTGCCGTCCGGTGCGACGAAGACGGTGCCCTTGGGGAAGCTGTGCGCCCGGTCCGGGTTCTCGTTGCGGACCCGCATGGTGCCTGCGGCCTTCTTGACGGTGCCGTTCAGGGCCTCGTACCGCAGCGTGCCGCCGGCCACCAGGACCCGGCCGTCCGGCAGTGAGGCGTGTCCGCTGCAGAACATGTCGGCCGGGGTGGGGATCAGGGTGTAGCTGTTGCGCACCGGGTCCCACAGCAGGGTCCTGAAGGTGCCCGCGTCGAAGTTCTGCTGGTTGTTTCCGGAGCCCGCGACGATCAGCACCTTGCCGGTGCGCAGCAGTGTGGCGTGGATGGCGTTCACCCGGAACGCCTCCGGGATGTGGAGGGTCTGCCAGAAGCCGTAGGCGGCCTTGTAGGCGGGCCGGGAGATCACATAGCGGTGGTACTGGTCGCCGGCGAAGCCGAGCACGGCGGGTGCGTTCATCCCGGCCACGGCCAGGAAGACGGTGCTGCCCACGGCGAGCCGCCGGGTCCTGCCGGTCGTCTGGAACCTCATGTCCGGTCGCCCCCTCGGTGGTGTGCCGCGCGTGCGGCCCGGGCCTGCTCGGCGCCCCGGATCAGCAGGGGCAGCAGACTGAAGAAGAGTGCGATGCCGGCCCAGGTGCGCATCGCCGCATGGGTGTTGCCGGTGACGAAGGAGGCCGCGAGGGAGGCGGCGAAGACCGCCGCCCAGAAGAGGTGGATGCGAAAGGTCCACAGCCGGTCCGGGCTGGCCGAGCCGCCCTTGGGCGTCACCACGAAGGCGCTGGTGCGGCGGAGCAGGGCCTGCAGCAGCGCGGCGGCGTAGATCGGCCCGCACAGCGCGGACATCAGCATCCCCGCCACCCCGGAGGACCCCTCGGGCTCGTGCGGGGAGACGTTGTGCCGCCGGTTCCAGGTGTAGAGCAGTACCTGGAGCGCGGCCGCATCGCTGTAGAGCATCATCCAGGTCTCCGCCGGGACGTGGACCCCCGAGGCGCCGAAGCCCAGGTAGAGCACGCTGGAGACCCCGCCCAGCAGCCAGGTGAGCGCCGCCATCGGGTAGAAGCAGACCAGCAGCGTGTAGTTGAGCAGCCGCCCGGGGGAGAGCCCCCAGGCCGCCCGCCAGAACTGCCGCAGCAGCGTCTCGTAGGTGCCCCGGCTCCAGCGCAGCTGCTGGCTGAAGAAGTCGGTCCACGAGGACGGGCCCTCGCCGACGGCGAGCACATCCGGTGTGTAGACGGACTTCCAGCGGCGGCCGGTCTGCGGATTGCGCCTGCGGTGGATCTCCAGGCCGGTGGCCATGTCCTCGGTGACGGAGTCGTACAGGCCGCCGACCTGCCGCAGTGCGCTGATCCGTACGGCGTTGTTGGTGCCCACGAACATCGGGGATCCGTAGCGGTTGCCCGCCCGCTGGATCAGCGCGTGGAAGAGGAACTGCTGGCTCTCGGAGGCCTTGGTGACCGCCGAGTCGTAGTTGCCGTAGACCTGCGGCCCCACCACGAAGGCGACGTCGGGGTCGCGGAAGTAGCCCAGCATCCGCTCGCAGAAGCCCGGCAGGGGGACATGGTCGGTGTCCACCGAGACGAGGAAGTCGTAGCCGTCGCCGTGGGCCTGCAGCCAGCTGTTGTAGTTGCCGTGCTTGGTGCGGGCGCGGAACCGGCCCTGCGGCTGGTTCCACTCGGCCACGCCCCGGCGGGTGAAGTGCCGCACCCCGAGGTCGGTGCAGAGCGCCCGGAGCTCGGGGTCGTCGCCCTCGTCCAGCAGCCAGACGTGGTACGGCCCGTCGTGGTGCACCCGCAGCGCGGCGAGGAGCGTCGCCCGGACCATCGCGGGTGGTTCCTTGCCGGGTACACAGGTGGTGAGGAAGGCCACCCGGGTGCCGCACTGCGGCGTCACCGGGACGGGGTCGCGGGCGACCAGGGTGGCATGGGAGTTGGACACCACGTTGATGAGGCGGAAGACCTCGATGGCCGCCACGATGGAGATCATCGCCTTGTCACCGGCCAGCAGCCAGAGCTGCTGCTCCCCGGGGCGGTGCGGCCAGTGCCAGGGGAGCAGCAGCCACACCAGCAGTGCGGCCTCCAGCAGGGGCGCGCAGGTCAGCAGCAGGGCGGCGCGGACGCGGTGGCGTTCCAGGCGGAGCAGGCTGCGGTACTGGACCTGGTAGGGGCGGCGGAGGCCCGGTTCGGTGAGCGGGCCGGCGAGGCGGCTGTAGCGGGCGTAGTCGTAGCCGGGCGGCCGGGCTGCGGG
>NZ_LIQR01000227.1 GCF_001418575.1 Peterkaempfera griseoplana | reverse complement strand
GCGGGGCGAGACCTGGCCCGTCGCACGCCGCGGCTGGTCCCTGCACTGCCTGGGGCGCGAGGACGAGGCGCTGGCCGCGCTGGACGAGGCCCTCAGCGGTCCCGAGCCCTGGTGGTACGCCTTCTCGATGCGCGGCTGGCTGCGCTGGCAGCGCGGCGATCTGGTGGAGGCGGAGGCCGACTTCGACCGGGCGATCGCCGGCGTCCCCGGCGACGCCGCACAGGCGGACCCCTGGGCCTGGACGGGGCGCGGGGTCGTCCGCGCCTACCGCGGCCGCCATGACCAGGCCCGGGCCGATCTGCGGGAGGCCATCGCCCGCGGTGATCTGCCGATGGCTCCGCAAGTGGCCGACGACCTGGCCGAACTGATCCGCGTCCACCTGGGCCGGGACCGGGCCGCGGTCACCGAGGGGCTGCGTTCCTTGTCCATCCTCAGCAGACAGGTGCGCTGGCCGGGCCTCCACGAGCATGTGGGCGCATTCCTCGCCCACCGCCCCAGTCCCCGGCTGCTCCTCGCGGCGCTCGCGCTCGCCCGCCGCGCCAACGCCGAACTCCGCGCCTACCGTGGCCGCCACCAGCGGTTCGCCGCCCTACTCGTCGAGGAGATCTCCCGCGGTCTGCGGCTGCTCCAGGCCGCAGCGCACCGGCCGCCCTCGGGCCCTCCGCAGCCCCTCGGGGAACCCGGATCCGGCCCCCGGACCTTGTGATCCGGCCGAAGCCCCGGCCTTGTACAGCGCACCGGCCGGCGCAGGCCGTCTGCGGCACCGTGCGGGCGGTGCGGACGTTCCTGACCACCGGTCAGCAGCGGGCAACGCCCGGCCCGGCCGCCCCGCCGTCACCAGGGGATGGGCCCCTCGACGTCGAAGTAGCCCCCGGTGGGCCCGTCGGGGTCGATCTGCGCCATCCGGACGATGATCTCGGCGCCCTCCTCGACGGTCTGCGTACCGGTGTGGGCGTTGAGATCCGTCGCCGTGTAGCCGGGCTCCACCGCGTTGATCCGGATGCCCGGGAACGCCTTGGCGTACTGCACCGTGACCATGTTGACGGCGGTCTTGGACGCCGGGTAGGCGACCCCCGGATAGGCGTAGGCGGGTGTGCCGGGAGTGGTCACCCCGGCCAGCGAGGCAAGGCCGCTGCTCACATTGACGATCACCGGACGGGCGGACCGCAGCAGCAGGGGCAGGAACGCGCGGGTGACGCGGACCAGGCCGAACACATTGGTCTCGAAGGTCTGCCGCATCATGTCGGCGGTCAGCTCCCCGGCGCCGATCACACCCCCGTCTGGTGTACGGCTCTCGATGCCCGCGTTGTTGACCAGGACGTCCAGGCCGCCGTCGGCGGCGATGCTCTTCGCGGCGGCCTCGACCGACGCGTCGTCGGTGACGTCGAGGAGGACCGTCCGCGCGCCCAGCCGCTCGGCGGCGCGGCGTCCCCGTTCGGCGTCCCGGCTGCCGAGGTAGACCGTGTGGCCAGCCTCGACGAGTCGGCGGGCGGTCTCGAAACCGAGCCCCTTGTTCGCTCCGGTGATCAGTGTTGTCGTCATGCCCCCAGACTCCGTCGTGCCCGGGACGTCAGCCAGTGGCCCCGTCTTCCTGGGACTGCTGGTACCAGGCAGCCCGGCGTCCCCGCGGTGCACACTGGTGGGCATGGCGACAGCGGAGTTCGGACGGGCGGTGCGCCGCTGGCGCGACCGCCTCCCTCCGGGGGAGGCGGGGCTCCCCGCCGCGGGCCACCGCCGTGCCGCGGGGCTGCGCAGGGAGGAGCTGGCGCTGCTCGCCGGGATCTCCGTCGACTATGTCACCCGTATCGAGCAGGGGCGCGCGACCAGTCCGTCGACGCAGGTCGTCGAGGCGCTGTCGCGGGCCCTGCGGCTGTCGGGCACCGAGCGGGCGCACCTGTTCCGGCTGGCCGGGCTGGCCCCTCCGGGCCCCGAGACGGTGCCCGCGTACATCACCCCCAGTGTGCAGCGGCTGCTGGACAGGCTGACCGGGACGCCCGTCGCGGTCTACGACGCGGCATGGACGCTGCTGATGTCCAATCCGCCCTATGCGGCACTGATGGGCGACCCCTCCGGGTGGCGCGGCCACGAGCGCAACGGGGTGTGGCGGCAGTTCCTCGGACCGGGCACCCGGGCCCGGCACACACCGGAGTACCGGCGCGTGTTCGAGGCCACGCTCGTCGCCGACCTGCAGGGGGCGGTCGGCCGCTACCCGGCGGACCGGGCACTGCGGCGGCTGGTCGCCGAACTGCTCGCCAACAGTGAGCGGTTCACGGAGCTGTGGAACTCCGGTGCCGTGGGCCGCCACGAGGCCGCACGCAAGATCATCGACCATCCGCAGGTCGGCCCGCTCACCCTGGACTGCGACGTTCTGACGGTCGCGGGCAGCGACCTGCGCATCATGATCTACACCGCCGAGCCCGGCACTGAGGACGCCGAACGCCTCGCCCTGCTCACGGTGCTCGGCACGCAGACGCTCGCGGGGTAGCCCGCGCAGCTGTCCGCCCACGGGGCAACCGGGGCCTCGCTTCTCGGCTCCGCGGCGGCGGAGCCGCGTCCGTCAGAACAGCTGCGGCTGATCCGCGGACGGTGGCTCGGCGGCCCGCGCCAGCGGCACGTCCGTACGGGCGGACGGATCCCTGCGCAGCGGCCAGCCCGCCAGGTGCCGGCCGTCCAGGAGCAGCCGGGAGTCGCGGTCGCTGTCCAGGTACACATCCGGCCCCACCACCGCGCGCACCACGCCCGCGACCCCGCTGCCCTCCGCCAGGCAGACCACCCGGCCGTCGACCGCCGGTGCGCCGCCGGGCTCCAGGCCGTAGGCGGCGGAGTGGTCGGCCGGTTCGCCCGGCAGCCGGTGCAGTGCCTCCGGCCACCCGGAGAGGGCATGGCAGCGGGCGCCCAGCGCGGTCAGCTCCCGCAGCCGCTCCGCGACCGGCGGCAGGCCCTCGCGTGCGGGCCGCTTGGCCTCGGCCCGCACATGGTCGGGCAGGCCCAGAGCCGCGCCCAGGACGGCCTCGGCGCGGCGCGTGGCCATCAGCGGGCCCCGGCCGATCAGCAGATGGGCGATCGCGCCCTGCTCCAGCAGCCGGGCCGTGCCGCGGGCGACCGCGCTGATGCCGACCTTGACGAGCCCGGCGGTGAAGTAGGCCAGGTACAGGTGGTAGGGCTGCGGGTCGTCGGGGACGGTGTCCGCGGCGACGGACCGGGAGCGGTCCAGCGCCGAGCAGGAGGCGCACTGGGCACGCGTCCCGGTCGGCGGCAGCACGGCACCGGACGGGCAGGGCAGCCGGCCGTGGGACCGCCGCACGCCCAGGCAGCGCCGCTGCACCCCGGCGGTGAAGGCCAGCTCCGCACCGAGCAGCCACGCCCCGAGCCGCTCCCCGTGGCGTCGGTGGTACCAGCCCAGGGCGGGACGGCCGTGGTGCCACCGCACCCCGGTGGACCACCACAGTTCGCCCGTGTCGTGGGCGGACTCCCGCATGCCTCCGATCCTGGCACGCCCCACCGACAGCGCGGCCGGGCGCGGGGGCTCAGTGGCTGGTCGCGCCGAGCAGCAGCCGCAGCAGGCGGTTGAGTTCGGCGACCTCGCCGCCGGTGAGCACCTCCAGCGCCTCCTGCTGCACGGTGACGCCGGCGCCGACCGCCGCCTCGACCAGGTCGAGGCCGGCGGGGGTGAGGGTCACCCGTACGCTGCGCCGGTCGTGCGGGTCGGGGGAGCGGGTGATGTGTCCGGCGCGTTCCAGTTTGTCCAGGCGACCGGTCATGCCTCCGGTGGTGAGCATCAGGGTTGCGGTGAGCTCGCGGGGGGAGAGCGAGTGCGGGGCGTCGGCGCGCCGCAGGGTGGCGAGGACGTCGAACTCGCCCCGGCTGATGCCGTACCGCGCGTAGGTCCGCTCCATCCGGTCGCCCATGGTGCGGGCGATCCGGTAGATCCGGCCGAACGCGGCCATCGCGTCGGTCCGCAGGTCGGGGCGGACCTGGGCCCACTGGTCCGTGATCAGGTCGACGGGATCCGGGCGGGTGGTCGGGTCGCGGTCCATGGCGACAGTCTGGCACACGGTTGCTCCATGGAAAGAAGCTTGAATCTAAGTAGCTTGCTGCTAAGCTATTTCTATTCGATCAACTGCCACCCCGGAGAAATCATGCGCGTGATCGGCTTCGACCACCTCGTTCTCAATGTCGCCGACATCGAGCGCTCCATCGACTTCTACTGCGGCAAGCTCGGCCTCGCACCCGTGAGGGTCGACGAATGGCGCGAGGGGAGGGCGCCCTTCCCCTCGGTACGGGTGAGCCCGACCACCATCATCGACCTCGTCCGCGACCGCCCGGGTCCCGAGGGCGGCGGGTCCGCCGGGCGGCGCGCGAACGTCGACCACATCTGCCTGGTCGTCGAGCCCCTCGACTGGCAGCAGGTCGTCGACTCCGGGGAGTTCACCGTCGTCGACGGCCCCGGCAGGCGGTTCGGCGCCCAGGGCACCGCCGTCTCGCTCTACGTCAGCGACCCGGACGGCAACACCGTGGAGCTGCGCTGGTACCCGGCGCACGACTGACCGGCGGCCCGCCCGGTACGGGACGCAGGAACCTGCGGTCGGCCGGAGCGACGGACCCCAGCGGCCCGGTCGCGCGCAGTACGACATCGAGCACCGCGTCGGGGCCGGCGGTGTAGGCGTGCGCGAACCACGGCATGTTGGCCTCCACCACGGCCCAGTGGTCCGCACCCGAGTCCGGGTCCTGGATCAGGCCGACGTCCACGACGACCGCGCTGGGGAGCGTGCCCCCGCGGTCGGCCAGCAGCGCCGCGGCGAATGCGCGGACCGCCGCCTCGTTGCGCTCGCCGGTGAGCGGGGCCGTGTCGAGACGTCCGAAGCGGGCGTAGCGGCTGCCCGCGTGCACACGGCCGTCCAGGACGAACAGCCGGTACTCGCAGGCGAAGGTGACCACCTCGCTGACCAGCACCGGGGTGTCCGGACCGATACGGTCGCCGGTACGCGGCAGCCGGCTGCCGTCGGCGTAGACGGCAGCCGGGAACTGCTTGTCGCTCGGCGGTTTGACGAACCGGGGGCGCGTCGCGGTCCAGGCCTCCGCGAGCGTGGTCAGCTCGATCCGCCGCCGGGTGAACTCCCGCGGCAGCTCCGCAGCCCAGGCGTCATGGGGTTCCAGCAGCGCCAGACCCAGCGCCGCGGCGCAGCGGTCCGCCGCGAGCGGTCCGCCGTACCAGTGCGCCGGGCGCCCGGCCAGCGCGGCCGCGTCACGGCCGGCGTCGCCGGTCGACGCCACATGGGCCAGCCCGCGCCGCAGGGCGGCCTCGGCCAGCAGTACGCCGGTGCTGGTCCGCTGCCCCGCCGTGAGCAGCACCCGGGACCGGCGGTCACCCGCGCTCATCCGGTGGCCCGGTACTCGTGCACCACCCGGATCGGGCCGACGATGTGCGCGTTGAACTCCGCCAGTTCCCCCGCGGGCACCCAGAGCTCGAGGATCGTCCGCCCGCCGACCTGCCGGACCGGGTAGCGCGCGGCGAACCCGGCATCCACCTCGAACCTGGTGACATAGTCGACCCCGTGGGCGGGCACGTTCCAGTCCCGGGCGATGCGGATCGCGTACTCCTCGTTGAGCACCGGGTAGAAGATGGGCTGCTCCGGCAGCCGCGGCGGCCACTCCCGCCAGCCGGACTGTTCGACCAGCGCGAGCTCCTGCGGTCCGGTGGGACGCCACAGGGTCGTCGTCGCCGTCCGGGTCATCGCGTCCTCCTCGGTCTGCCGCGGTCCGTCTGCGCGCGGATGATCACCGTAGCGGCGGTGCCCGAGGCCGGTCGAACGGGTTTACCGTCTCTCCGGCGGCCGGCGCCTGCCCCGCCGCACGTGCCTCCGCAGCGGCTGCGGGTACGGACGACTCGCGGCCCGGGCCCCTGAGGGACGCGGTGCCGCCCGGACGTCCCGGCGGCCACCCGGCAGGCCGCCGACGGGGGACGGGCCCGCTCACCGGGCATCCCCGCGCCCTGCGCCGTACCGCCGGGACAACCCTCAGGACGAGCGGGCGAGTTGGTCGTCCAGCGCCGCCCGCAGCCACTCCTCGACCGCGCCCAGGGTGGGCCGGGCAGGTGCGGACGACGGGGCGCCGGCGGTCACCTCGGCGGCGAGCGCCCAGTAGCGGTCCATGACCGGTTCCGCGGCCCGCCCGAGCACGGCGCCGAGCTGCCGCCGGAAACCGGGGCTGTCGGCCCGGCCCATTGAGCGGGCATGGGCGGAGACAAAGCAGTCCAGTGCCCCGCCTTCGTGCGGCGCACGTCCGGCCAGCACATCGCCGCAGGCCAGCTCATAGGCCTCGAAGAGGCCGTCGTACAGCACGCCCGGGCGCAGCGCCCGGGCCGGAGGCCGCTCCGCGAGGCAGCCGTCGACGGCGGGGGAGACCAGCGCATGCAGCCGGGCGAAGGCGAGCAGCTGCTCCGGGTGCGGCTCCGAGGGCGGCTGCGGTACAGCGGCGTCGATGACCGCGGACCTCAGCCGGACGGGCAGCCCCGCGGGCAGCACCCGGCGCCAGAACCGCACCATCGCGTCGGTGCCGGGCGGGGACGCGACGGCACCGACCAGACGCAGCCGCTCGGCGCGCTGCCCGGCCGGGCAGTCATGGAGCAGCCGCAGCGCCGCCTCGCGCCGGCGCAGCGCGGCGATGCGGGAGCCCAACTCGCCCAACTGTCGTGCCACCACGTCCTCGAGGGACTCCCCGCGGTCGAGGACCCGGCGCACCTGCGAAACCGGCAGGTCCAGCGCGCGAAGCGAACGGATCAGCTGCAGCCGCTCCAGCGCCTGCGCGTCGTAGCGGCGGTGCCCACCACCGCTGCGCACCGCCTCGGGCAGCAGCCCCAGGTCGGAGTAGAAGCGCACCGTCTTGACCGTGACGCCCGCACGCCGGGCCAGCTCTCCGATGCTCAGCAGGTCGTCCGGGACCGGGACCAAGGTCTGAACCTCCCTCAGGGGCGGCCTCCACCGTACCCGCCGGTGCGGTGGCGGGGCAGGGCCCCTCGAACAGGGGCGGGCCGCCGACGCCCGGCCAGGCCCGGCGGAAGCGGCAGGGACCGGCGGCGGTCAGGCGGCCGACCCGAGGTGCAGCGGCGGTTCCGCCGCGTCGGCCCGCCGGCGCCGCCACCCCACCAGGCCGTGCAGGGCGGGCACCGCAAGGAAGCCCTCGGCGCGGGCACAGGCGAGGCCGACGCGGGGCAGCTCGCTGCTCTTCTCGAACAGCAGATAGCGGGGCTTCCACACCGGCCGGTACTTGGCGTTCGCCCGGTACAGCGACTCGATCTGCCACCACCGGGAGAAGAACGACAGCACCGCGCGCCACAGCCGCAGCACCGGACCCGCACCGAGCCGGGCACTGCGCTCGAAGACGGCACGGAAGACGGCGAAGTTGAGCGACACCCGGTCCACCCCCACCTGCGCTGCCCGCTGCAGCAGCTCGACCACCATGAACTCCACCAGGCCGTTGTCCGCGTCCCGGTCCCGCCGCATCACATCGAGGGAGAGCCCGCGGCAGCCCCAGGGCACGAAGGAGAGCACCGCCCGCAGCGCGCCGCCCACGTCATGGCACTCCACGACCAGGCAGCATCCGTCGGCGGGGTCGCCGAGCCGGTCCAGCGCCATCGAGAAGCCCCGCTCCACCTCGCCCTCACGCCACCGGTCCGCCCGGTCCAGCAGGTCCGCCATCTCCTCCGGCGGGATCTCCCGCTGCCGCCGGATGCGTACGGTGTACCCGGCGCGGCGCACCCGGTTGTGCGCCTGGCGGACAGACCGCACGGCACGGCCCTCCAGGGTGAAACCGGCTCGTTCCACGATCGCCTCGTCGCCGAGCTCCAGCGCGTCGAAGCCGTGCCGCGCATAGACGGTCCCGGCCTCCTCGCCGGCCCCGATCACGGCGGGCACCCAGGCATGGTCCCGGGCCTGCCGCAGCCACTGGTCGATGGCGCCCGGCCAGGCCTCCGGATCGCCGAGCGGGTCGCCCGACGCCAGGGTCACCCCGCCCACCACGCGATAGGTGACGGCGGCCTTGCGGCTGGGCGACCAGACCACGGCCTTGTCCCGGCGCAGCGCGAAGTACCCGAGCGAGTCCCGCTCGCCGTACCGGTCCAGCAGGGCGCGCAGCTGCTCCTCGTCCTCGGTGGTGAGCAGTTTCCGGCCGCGCGGCGCACGGAAGCAGACATACAGCACCAGCAGGAACAGCAGCGCGGCCAGGACATTGATCACGGCGTCCACCCAGCGGGGGGTGGCGACGGCGTCGAAGTCGTCGGAGGACGGCACCAGGGTGACCACCCGCAGCAGGGCGTAGGAGATCTGGTCGCCCAGCGAGGCACCGGCGACCGTGTTGGTGACATTGACCAGCAGGGTGCCCACCACACCCGTCGCGGTGAGTCCCCCGGCGAACACCGCCAGTGCCAGCCCGGGGTTGCACCGGTCGCCCCTCGCCCGGAACTCGCGGCGTCCCGCCACCAGGGCCGCGACGAAGAGCGCGGTCAGGACCAGGGAGAACCAGTTGAAACCGTGCCCGCGGTACTGACCGGAGGTCATCGCCAGGGCGTAGAGCAGCAGCAGCGGGCAGGCCAGCGCCATGTTGAAGAGCCAGGCCGCGCGTTTGCGGCGCCGCATCACCACCGCCAGGAAGCACGCCAGCACCACGGTGACCAGGCCCGCCGTCGCCAGGTACGGGGTGAAGTACTGGCCGGCGTTGTGGTCCCGGACCTCGTCGCGGAAGGACGCCGAGACCACGGACAGCAGATTGAGCAGCGCCATCACCCGCAGATACCAGACCGTGGCCGCCGCAGCCCCCGGCCCGAGCCGCCCCCGCGAGGCGCGCGGAGGGGACTCCTGTCGCGGTGCGGAGGGGCGGCCCGGTGCCGGGCGGGCCCGCAGGGTGGACACGACCTCCACCTTCCCGGCGGTGTACCCGGTTCCGGCCGGCCCGGTGGGCGGTCACCGACCGGGTCGGCGGAGCCGGTCTGGACTCCACCCATTCTCCCGCTCCACAGGCCACCGCGGGAGGGCCGCCGGCCTGCCGCCGGGATTGCGATCATCGAGCCCGCGGCATTGGGTGGAGGGCATGCCGCCCGGTCGTCGCCCGTGTACCTCCCGCACCCGCGGAGCACCGCACCGGCATCCCGCCACCCGGGCGCGCAGGCCCGGCGGAGGGACCGCCGGATGGGCCTGACCAGCGGCGCCTTCCTCGCTGTGCTGATCGTCCTGTGCGTGGCCGCCACCCTGGCGACCGCCCTCCTCGGGAACCGCATCCCGGGCCCGCGCCCCCCGGCCGCGGTGCTCGCCCGGATCGCCATGGTGGCGGTGTGCCAGCTGCTTGCCGTGGCCGTGGTGGCCGCCTGGATCAACAACGCCTTCGGCCTCTACACCTCCTGGTCCGACCTGCTGGGAACCAGCAGCGGCAAAGCGGTGTTCACCGGCCCCGGAGGCGGCGCGGCGGCCGGACCGCCCGGCCCCGCGCCCACCTTCACCCGGCAGGCCGACGGGGTGCTACTGACCCGTGCGCGCGGACCGCAGTCCGGGCTCTCCGGCCGGATCCTGGTGTGGACACCCCCCGAGTACGACCAGCCGGCCTACCGCACCACCGGATTCCCCGTGGTGATGCTGCTCCACGGGATCCCCGGCTCACCGCAGACCTGGTTCACCGCCGGGGAGATGCCCCAGGCCGTCGAGGGCCTGCTGACCCAGCGCCGGGTCCGGCCCTTCCTGCTGGTGGCGCCGGTGATCGACCCCGGCCGGGTCAACACCGACTGCAGTGACGTGGGGGCGACCCGTACCGCCACCTGGCTGGCCCGCGACGTCCCCGCCATCGTCGGACGGAGTTTCCGGACCCTTTCCGGCGCCCGCGGCCGCGCCCTGCTCGGCCTGTCCACCGGCGGCTTCTGCGCGGTGAAGCTGCCCCTGCAGTTCCCCTCGGTCTTCGCGACCGGGGCGGCGATGTCCCCGGACCCGCTGGACGGCGATCCGGCCGCCCTGCCGTCCGCCGCGCTGCGGTCCGCCAACAGTCCGCAGCAACTCGTCCGGCGCAGCCACCCGCCGGTGGCGCTGCTGCTCGCCACCACGCTCCAGGACCGGACCAGCCGGCCCGCGGACCTGGCCCGGTTCCGTCAGGGGGCTCGCCCGCCGACCCGGGTGAGCACCCTGGTGCTGGACACCGGAGGGCACAACTTCGGCACCTGGAAACGGATGTACCGCACCGTACTGCCCTGGCTGAGCAGCCACCTCGCCCATGGGCCGGGCACACCGTGAAGGGCCGCCGCGACCGCGGGACAATCGAGTGCGGGACCACCCCGGGGGGAGGCGTGCCATGGGCACTGCCGTGACCGAGGGCGCCGCCGGGCGTCTGCGCCGCGACGTCGGCTTCTGGGGGCTGCTGTGCGTCTCGCTGGGGTCGATCATCGGTTCCGGGTGGCTGCTGGGCGCCCTGACCGCGGCGACGGTCGCCGGAGCGGCGTCGCTGGTGTCATGGGTGCTGGCCGCGGCGATGCTGGCGTTGCTGGCCCTGGTCCACGCCGAACTCGGCGCCGCCTACCCGGTGGCCGGCGGCACCGCGAGGTTCCCGTTCTTCGCCTTCGGCTCGCTGGCCGGCTTCACCGCGGGGTGGATGGCCTGGGTGCAGGCCGTCACCATCGCCCCGATCGAGGTCGAGGCCACCCTGTCCTACGCGGACCACATCGGCTGGGTGCACGACCATGTGGGGCTGCTGCACCCGGACGGCACCCTGACCGGTGCGGGGCTGCTGGCCGCCGCGTGCTTCATGGTCTTCTTCACCCTGGTCAACATCGCCGGGGTCGGGCGTCTTGCGCGGACCAACGCGCTGACCGTGGTGTGGAAGACCGCCGTCCCGCTGCTGACCGTCGTCGTCCTGATGACCCTGTCCTTCCACGGCTCCAACTTCACCGCGGGCGGGGGATTCGCCCCCCACGGTGCCCACGGGGTCTTCGCCGCTCTCCCGGCGGGCGTGGTCTTCGCACTCCAGGGGTTCGAGCAGGCCGTCCAGATGGCGGGGGAGGCCCGCCGGCCGCAGCGGGACGTCCCCCGCGCGGTGATCGCCGCCATGGCGGCGGGCACCGTGGTCTATCTGCTGCTGGAGGTGGCCTTCCTCGCCGCGATCCAGCCCGCCCGGCTGCTGCACGGCTGGGCCGACCCGGTCGGCAGGGGGGACTTCGGCCCGTACGCCGCCCTCGCGGGCGCCGCCGGAGCCGGCTGGCTGGCCGTGGTGCTCTACATCGACGCGGTCGTCTCCCCGGCCGGGACCGGCCTGGTGTACGTCGCCGCCTCCTCCCGGCTCTCCTACGCCATGGCCCGCGAACGGGCGCTGCCGCCTGTCCTGGCCCGGATCGGCCGGCGCGGGGTGCCTCTGGCGTCGCTGGCCCTGGCCCTGGTCGTGGGGGTGGTCTCCTTCCTGCCGTTCCCCAGCTGGCAGTCGCTGGTGGGCCTGGCCACCTCGGCGACCGCCATCATGTACGCCTTCGCCCCGGTCGCGCTGCACGCGCTGCGGCTGAGGGACACCGGGCGGGCGCGGCCCTACCGCCTGCCGGCCTGGCGGGTGCTCTCCCCGGCCGCCTTCGTCTCGGCCGGCCTGATCGTCTACTGGTCGGGCTACCAGGCCGACTGGAAACTGGGCGTCGTCCTGCTGGTCGGGCTCGCGGTCTTCGCCTCGGTCCGCATCGCCACCCCCCGCGGCCGGCAGCCCTCCCTCCACCTCCGGTCCTCCGCCTGGGTCTGGCCGTGGCTGGGCGGCCTCGTGCTGATCGGTGGGCTCGGCAGATACGGGGGCAGCGGCGCCCTGCCCGACTGGTGGGACCTGGCCGCCGTGGTCGGCTGGAGCCTGCTGGCCTACGGCGTCGCGGTACGGGCGGCGCTGGGCAGCGGGGAGGTACAGGCCCTCGTCCGCGGTTCGGAACCGGACGGGTACCAGCCGCCGCGGCGGCCCTGAGGGCCATCGGCCGCTGCGCTCCCGGCCCACGGCGGGCTGCCGCAGGGCAGCACGGTGGGGCGGGCGGGGCCCGGACGTCGGCGCGGTCGCAGCCACCGCCCCCGGTGGGCAGTGACGCGCACATTCCCCTTCCCGGCCCAGGCACGGCCGCACCGCAACCGGCGCCCACAGAGGGGCCCGCGCGGCCCCGGGCCCAGCCTGCCGGACCCACGAAGTCGGTCGGGGGATCTCGCGGCAGGCCGGCCTCTCCCGGCGCCGGTCACCGGGATGTGCGAGGGCGGGCTGTGATCATCAGCCCGGCCGCCAGTGCGGCCACCAGGACGCTGCCGGCCGCCCACCACAGGGTCGTGGCGCAGCCGCTCAGCACCGCCTTGGAGATCCCGTCGCCCGTCCCCGACACAGGGCCCAGCCGGGTCACGAGGACTCCGGCGAACAGCGCCGAGCCGATCGCCGCTCCCGCCTGCTGGGCCGCGTTGACGGCGGACGAGGCCGCGCCGGGGCGGTGCGGGGAGAAACCGGAGGTCGCGGTCGCGAAAATCGGCACCAGGGCCACACCCGCGCCGAAACCGGCGAGGAGCAGCCCTGGCAGTACCCGGGCCGGATAGGCGCCGTCGGCGCCGGTCAGAAGCACCAGCCCCAGCGCCAGTACCACCAGGCCCGCCACGATCAGGACGCGGGGTGCCATCCGGGTCTGCAGCCGGGCGGAGACCTGCGTGGAGCCCACCGCGAGCCCGGCGACCAGGGGCAGCAAGGCCGCACCGGCCGCGGCCGGGGAGTAGCCGAGGACCTGCTGCAGCAGAAAACTCAGGGACGGCAGAAGGGCGAAGAGTCCGGCGCCCGCCAGGACCATGGCCAGACAGGCACCGAGACGGTCGGCGTCCTTGACGGACGGCAGCGGACGGCCGGGGTCCGACGCCCTGGACCGCCACCACAGGAAGGCCGCGAACAGCGGCGCACCCACCACCAGCAGACCCAGGGCCAGGCCGTCGGACCAGCCCTGCGACCCGGCCCGGGTGAGGCCCCAGCTGAGGGCGACCAGCCCACCGGAGCCGAGCAGCACACCGACCACGTCGAAGTCGGGTTCGCTGCGGGCCGGGCCGTCCTGCGGCAGGGTGAGCGCACAGATCAGGAGGAGCACGGCGACGGGGACGGCGGCGTACAGGGACACCCGCCAGCTGAGGTTCTCCAGGAGCCAGCCGCCCGCGAACAGTCCGAGCGCCGAGCCGCCCCCCGTGATCGCGGCATAGATTCCCAGAGCCCTGCCGCGCTCCCTGGGGACGGTGAAGTCGGCGACCACCACGGCGAGGGAGGCCGCCGTCACCAGGGCGGCGGAGAGCCCCTGCAGCGCACGGGCGCAGAGCAGCAGGAGGGAGCCGCCGGCCAGGCCGCCGAGTGCGGACGCCGCCGCGACTCCCACCAGGCCGATGACCAGCGTCCGTCTGCGCCCCATCAGGTCCGCGGCGTGGCTGCCGAGCACCAGCAGTGCGGCGAGGGCGACCGTGTAGATCTGGACCAGCAGGGACAGCCCGTCCGAGGAGATCCCGAGGGACCTGGAGACGAGGGGGAGGGAGATGGAGAAGGCTCCCGCCTGGAGCACCACCGTCAGTTGCGCCAGGGCGGCCACGGTCAGGCCCCACCAGCGCCTGGGGTTCGGGGCCGTCCGGTCCTGCGGGGAGGAGGCGGGCGGCTGAGGCGCGGACCAGGCGTCGGAGTACGGGCTCGGGGGCGGTCCGAACCCCGGGGAGCCGGAGTACGCCGGGGCCGTCGGGGTGTAGGCCGCAGGCG
>NZ_LIQR01000226.1 GCF_001418575.1 Peterkaempfera griseoplana | reverse complement strand
CTCACCCCCGCCGGGCGCTCCAGGCGGGAGCGCCCGGCGGGGGTGAGGGTGATGACGTTGCGGCGGCGGTCGGCGGGGTCGGGTTCGCGGCGGATGCACTCGGCGTCGGCGAGCGCGTTGAGGACGGCCACCATGTCGCTGCGGTAGATGCCGGTGCGGCGGCTGAGCCCGGCCTGGCTGGTGGCGCCGGTCTCGGCGAGCGTGACCAGTACGGCGAAGTGCCACTTGTGGGCGCCCTCGGCGGCCAGGCGCTCACCGACGAGCCGGTCGGCGACGGCCGCGGCCCCGGCGAGCAGCCGGCTGGGGATGGCGTGCAGCCGGGCCGGGGTGGTTTCGGGGGTCGGGCTCATGGAGTTCTCCACCTCTTGTGTTTGTGCCACTAACAGTCTACCTTCGTTAGTGACACAAACGTTCATGCCACTAACGACTCAGGAGTGAAGAACCGTGATCAAGCCGTTCCGCATCCACATCCCCCAGGCCGACCTCGACGACCTGACCGACCGCCTGGCCCGCACCCGCTGGCCCAACGAGGTCGACGGCGCCGAGTGGGACTACGGCTTCCCGCTGGCGCGACTGAAGGAGCTCGCCGAGTACTGGCGCACCGGCTACGACTGGCGTGCCCACGAGGCCCGGCTCAACGAACTGCCGCACTTCACCACCGAGATCGACGGCCAGAACATCCACTTCGTCCATGTCCGGTCCGCCAACCCGGACGCGCTCGCGCTGATCCTCACCCACGGGTGGCCCGGCTCGTTCCTGGAGTTCCTCGATGTGATCGAGCCGCTGTCACGCGACTTCCACCTGGTCATTCCGTCCATCCCCGGCTACGGCTTCTCGGGGCCGACCCACCAGCGCGGCTGGGACATCGGCCATGTCGCTCAGGCCTGGGCCGAGCTGATGCACCGGCTCGGGTACGAGCGCTACGGCGCGCAGGGCGGCGACTTCGGCTCGGGCATCTCCCTGGCGCTCGGCGCGGTGGCGCCCGAACAGGTCGTCGGAGTCCACGTCAACTACCTGCCGACCCGACCGGACCCGGAGGCCCCCGTCGAGCTGTCCGCGACGGACGAGGCCCGGCTGGACAGGATCCGGCACCTGATGGTGAACCGCCCGCCGTACCAGGCTCTGCAGGCCACCGCCCCCCAGACCATCGGCTACGCCCTGACCGACTCGCCGGTCGGCCAGCTGGCCTGGATCGCCGAGCGCTTCGCCCAGTGGACCGACCCGCGCTCACCGATCAGCGACGACCGGATGCTCACCGACATCTCGCTGTACTGGCTGACCGCCACCGCCGCATCCTCCGCGCGGCTGCACCGGGAGGCACCGCGGCGGATCGAGCCGTGCCCGGTGCCGCTGGGTGTGGCGGTGTTCCCGCGCGACATCACCCAGGCGGTGCGACCGCTGGTCGAGCGGCTGTACGACGTCCGGCACTGGTCGGAGTTCGAGCGCGGCGGCCACTTCGCCGCGATGGAGGTCCCCGACCTGCTCGCCCAGGACGTCAGGGACTTCTTCCACGCCTGCACCGCGCACGACCAGGAGACACCGGCGCTGTCCCGTCACTGATCACCCACCGCCGCGCCGGGGGCCGGCCCGGTGACGCGTCCGGCGGGAGCGGCGGCGCACTGGTCCCCCGGTCAGCCGGGGTCCGTGGCCACGCCGGGGAGTTCCACCGAGACCCGGAGGCCGCCCGCGGCGCGCGGGGTCAGGGCGAGCGTTCCGTCATGGGCCCGGGTGATGGAGTCGACGATGGCCAGGCCGAGACCGATGCCCGCGTGGCCGGTGCGTACGCGCTGGGTGCCGCGCTGGAACGGCTCGGTGAGCGTCGAGGCGAGCTGCGGGGAGATGGCCTCGCCGGTGTTCTC
The DNA here is from genome assembly GCF_001418575.1 of Peterkaempfera griseoplana. Lineage (GTDB taxonomy): Bacteria > Actinomycetota > Actinomycetes > Streptomycetales > Streptomycetaceae > Peterkaempfera > Peterkaempfera griseoplana. The sequence goes on along the minus strand of NZ_LIQR01000226.1, from coordinate 21,967 downwards.
GACGGTGAGCACCACACTGCCGGGATGCACGGCCGTCCTCACCCACACCATGCCCTGCTCCGGCAGATTGTGGACGATCGCGTTCTGCACGAGGTTGGTGGTCAGCTGCAGCAGGAGCGCCTGAGATCCGGTCGTGAGGGCGATGTCGCCGGAGGTCTCCACGGTGACGTCGTGCTCCTCCGCGAGGGGGAGGAGCGTCTCGGTGGCCTCCTCCGCCAGGAGCGACAGGTCGACCGCCTCCCGGCTGAAGGACCGCTGGTTGGCACGGCTGAGCAGCAGCAGCGCCTCGGTGAGGTCGATCGCCCGGGTGTTGACCGCGTGGAGGCGGTCGAAGACCTCGCCGGCGTCGCGGTCCGGATCGGCGCGGGCCACGTCGATCAGCGCCTTGGAGACCGCCAGCGGGGTGCGCAGCTCATGGGAGGCGTTGGCCGCGAACCTCTGCTGCTCGTCGACGTGTGCCTCGAGCCTCGCGAGCATGGCGTCGAAGGCGTCGGCGAGTTCGCGGAACTCGTCCCTGCGGCCCGGCAGCCTGATCCGGTGGGACAGTGATCCTGCCGCGGCCGCGCGGGTGGCGGCCGTGATGCGGGTCAGCGGTGCGAGCATCCGGCCGGCCAGGACCCACCCTCCCCAGAGACCGAGGACCAGCAGGAACGCCAGCACCGCGGCCGCCCTCGGAGCGAAGACGCGCAGCAGATTGGACCGGACGGGAAAAACCCCACTGAGGGGGGTGCCGGAGGTGACGATGAGCGCACGGTCGGGAACGTAACGCAGGAGGAACAGCCAGACCGCCCCGAGCAGCAGGGCGCCTGCGAGCATCAGGAATCCGGCATAGCTGAGGGTGAGTCGGAGGCGCACACTCAACCCGGGCGCCCTATCCACGCTCTCCGCCCTCGCGCCCGGCGTCCGGCGCCGCGTCGATGCAGTAGCCGGCGCCCGGCACGGTGGCGATGACCCAGGGTTCGCCGAGCCGCTTGCGCAGGGCGGAGACGGTGATGCGCACCGCGTTGGTGAACGGGTCGGCGTTCTCGTCCCAGGCGCGTTCCAGGAGCTCCTCGGCGCTGACCACCCCGCCCTCGGCGGCGACCAGGACCTCCAGCACCGCGAACTGCTTCCTGGTCAGCGCGACATAGCGGCCCTCCCGGTGGACCTCTCTGCGGAAGGGGTCCAGCCGCAGGCCGGCGATCTCCCGTACGGGAGGCCTGCTGTGGGCACGTCTGCGGTCGAGTGCCCTCAGCCGGAGCGCGAGTTCCCTGAGTTCGAAAGGCTTGGTGAGGTAGTCGTCGGCGCCGAGCCCGAATCCGGTGGCCTTGTCGTCGAGGCGGTCGGCCGCGGTGAGCATCAGGATCGGCATGCCGCTTCCGGAGGCGACGATGTGTTGGGCGACCTCGTCCCCGGAAGGGCCGGGGATGTCACGGTCGAGGACCGCGATGTCATAGCTGTTGACGCTCAGCAGTTCCAGCGCGGTGTCGCCGTCCCCTGCGATATCGCCCGCGATCGCTTCCAGGCGCAGGCCGTCGCGGATGGCTTCTGCCAAATAGGGTTCGTCCTCGACAATCAACACGCGCATGCATTTGATGCTACAAGCCGGAACATATCGTCGGCGTATCCAAAAACCCATACATCCCGGCAACACCACGTGGCCTTGACTGGGGGCATGCATCGCCCCGCACCATTCGTACGGACGACGTCCCCTCCGGTTCGCCGGCCCGCTGCCGCCGGACCGACGCCCGCCGGGGCGGTGAACGTCGCAGCCCGGCCCGCCGCCGGGCGGCCTCCCGGCGGCTGTGGGGAGCCACGGACGGCCCCGGACGGGCCGAGGCCGCCGCACGGCCGGCCGGGCTCGGTGGCGCTTGGCCGAGCGCGGCCCTCCCACCACGGCGCAGCCCGGCCCCACCGATCGCGGGGCGAAGCGAACGACGGCGGCTGCCCGAGTGCACGGGCAGGGGCCGCCGCGGCCCAGGACCAGAGGACGCAGCAGTGACCGGCAGCGAGCGAGGACGGACGATGACGCAGGTGGACTCGGCGCAGGCCGGACAGGGCGACGCCCCCTCGCCGGAGCCCGCCCCCGGCACCGAACGCCCGGGCATCCGCCGGTACACCGGCGCCGGGACCTGGCGCGCGCGGCTGCGCCGGGCGGTACGTGTCACCACCCGGCCGGGCCCCTGGAAGCGCGGCCCGGTGCTCGCGGCGCTGGCGCTGCTGCTGGGCCTGCTGATGTCGCTGCACGCGGAGATCCCGAACCGGCTCTGGAACCTCGGCAGTCTGGTCGAGACCTTCCTGCCGTGGTTCGGCCTGTTCGTCCCGGTGCTGCTCGCCCTGGCACTCCGGCGCCGCTCCGCCTCCGCGGTGGCCGCGCTGCTGCTGCCCGCCGTGGTGTGGCTCGACCTCTTCGGCGGGCTGCTCGGCGACAGGTCCCACCCGGGCGGCGACCTCACCGTGGCCGAGCACAACGTCGGCGCCGGCAACCACGACCCGGCCGGCACAGCCCGCGACCTGGCCGCCTCCGGAGCGGACGTGCTCGCCCTGGTGGAGCTGACCGAGCAGGCCCGGGGCACATACGAGAAGGCGCTGGTGAAGGCCTACCCGTACCACACGGTGCAGGGCACGGTCGGGCTGTGGAGCAGGCTGCCGCTGTCGGACACCCGGCCGGTCGACATCGGGATGGACTACGGGCCGCTGGCCGCCACCAAGCCGGCCGCCGTGAAGCTGGCCTACAACCGGGCGCTGCGCACCACCGTGACCACGGACCGGGGCCCGCTGACGGTGTATGTGGCCCACCTCGGGTCCGCCCGGGTGAATCCCAGGGCGGGCTTCTGGACGGTCTCCCGGGACAGGAACGCGCAGGCGCTCGGCGCGGCACTCGCCGCCGACCACAGCGAGCGGGTGGTGCTGCTCGGAGACCTGAACGGCACCACGGACGACCGCGCGTTCGCCGGCATCACCTCGCAGCTGCGCTCGGCCCAGGAGACGGCCGGGGACGGCTTCGGCTTCAGCTGGCCGGCGGGGTTCCCCATGGTGCGGATCGACCAGATCCTGGTCAGAGGGGTGGAGACGGACAGCTCATGGGTGCTGCCGGCCACCGGCAGCGACCACCTGCCGGTGGCGGCGCGGCTCAGCTGGTGACCAGCCGGTGCTCTTGGTGAACCCGGCCACGCCGTCGAGCGCCGCGACTCCGCGCTTCTCCCGCGAGCGGCCCGGGAGCCGGCCTCGGCAGCCGGTCCCGGAGCCGGGGCGGTGGCCCCGCGTAGGGATCATCCGGACCGAGCGGTCACCCGGGCCTCCCCGGCACCCCAGCGGCATCGGCGTACGCAGAGCAGAGTCCTGCCGCCTGGTCGCCGCGCTCATCGGCCCGACTCCGCCCAGCCCTCCGCCCTGGGTGGAGACCGTCCGGGTGGGCACCCCGACTGTGCCGTAGCAGCGCTCTGGACCCGTCACGCGGGCCTCTGGCCCATCCGGGCCCGCGTCACGGCCCGCGGCCGACCCGGCGCATCACCGGGGCGCGGCGGGGGCGTCCCTCGGGGTGAGGCGCGCCCGGGGTCGCCCGGCGCTGAGGCCGGGCCCCGCACGAGCCGCCCGGCGCCGGCGGATGCACAGGGACCGTGTTCCGCGGCGGGCCGGGCCCGGGCCGGTTTCGGGTACGGGTGCAGACCAGGTCAGAGCGCGGAGATCGAGGCGGGTGCGCGTTCGGAACGGCTCAGCGCGCGCACCACCTCCACCGCGCCGTGCCGCCGTACGGCGATCCGGGACAGGATGTCCACGACCGTTTCGACGGCCTCCTGGGGGAACTCCGGTGTCGGTACCCCCACGCTGTGGGCGAGGTCGTCGGAGTGGACGACGAGTTCGAGCATCCGGCTGGTCACGAAGTCGTCCAGGCTGATCGACCAGGGGCCCCAACTGGGGCGGCGCACCGCCCGGTCCGGCGCGGCCGGAAGGCTGTCGCGCAGCCGCGCCACACACGCCGCGACCCGTGCGGCCAGATCCGCAGCTCCGCCGGCCGCCTCCTCCTCGCCGGCGGACCGGATGGACCGGTTGAAAGGAGCGTCGAGGTCCGAGCCGATCCAGCTCACCCGGGCGTAGTACTGATGGATCGTCACCCTGGCCTCGGCGGGGACCTGCTCGGCCAGCATCGCGGGGACGAAGAAGACCTGCCCGGCCAAGTGCCCGGCCAGGCCCCGGACGCTGAGTTCGGCCAGTGCCGAGGGCTCGGTCCAACGGACTGCGACCTCCGGAGCGGCCAGCAGTCCTGCTGCCGACTCGGCCACGTCCAGATAGAGATCCCTGACGTGCGTCACCGCTCGTTCCTCCCGTGGGGTTGCATCCTGCCGCGTCAACGCCCCACCACTGCGGGGGAATTCCCCGCCCGGACGAGCTCCGGCGGCGGGACGGCCGCCGGCGTCCGGACGAGGGCGCCCGACTGTCACTGGCGTCCGGCAGGATCGCGGCATGGGCAACATCTACGACTACTACGCGGCCACCGACGACGCGGAGGCCCTGAGCGTCTTCGAGGACGGTTGCATCGACGACCCGTTCGGCACGGTCGGCCTCAAGGGTGCCGACCCCTGGCTGGTCCTGGTGACCGTCGCGGCACATCTGACGGGAGCGTCCGAGGAAGAGGTGGAGGCCGACCCGCGCTTCGGCGCGCTGCTGAGTGACCCTGAGCACGAGGGCCACTGGCTGGTCTCCCTCCCCGGCAGCCTCCGGGACGCGCTCGCCACGGCTGACGCCGGGCGCCTGCTGGAGGCCGCGTCCGCGTGGACGCGCACCGAGGACGGCGCCGGCCAGGATCCGGAGCTGCTGGCCGACTTCCTGGGGCGGCTGGCCGACCTCGCGCGCGACGCCGGGCGACGCGGCCTGTACTGCGGCATGTCCCTGTAGGCGGGGGCGGCCGGACGGCCTGCCGTACCCTCACCGCGTGGGCGCGAGCCGGCCGTCACCCGAAGTTGTGGGCCCGGTGGGTCACGGCGACGGCCGGGCCGGTCCACGGAGACCCTGCCCTGCACCTCGCTGGGCCGGTACCGCCGGCCTCCGGTCGGCCGGGGGCCGGAGCGTGCCGGCGGCCGTCATGACACGGGCCGCGGCGTACAGACGGCGGTTCACGGTCGGAGTAGTCAACATATGGTGCTTCTTTCGCGTCGGCGGCCGATGGCGATGACGGGACTTGCGGCCCTTTCTTCCGCCCCGGGAGCGGGGGTGGGGAATATCGCGGAGTCCGGACCCGGTGCGACTTCAGGCGAGTGCACCGCGTGTTTTCGTGGCGATGCGCGGTGCGGTGAGCGACCATGCAGTACGCAGACGCAGGATCGATCCTCGCGTCGTGCGTCGGGACGGGGTTCTCGCCGGCTGCCGGCCCCGACCTCCAAGTCGCGCGGCACCAGCAGAGCGGTCAACCCAGGAGCAGGCAGCCAGCAGAAGGAAAAACCGAGACAGAAAGAAGGACGGACGTGTCCGGCAGCGAAAGCGAGAACCCGGTAATCCCCTCTCCGGCCGCCACGCCGACCCGGCCCAGGACCAACCGGGACTGGTGGCCGAACCAGCTGGACCTCCAGGTTCTCCATCAGAACTGTCCCCGGTCCAATCCGATGGGCGATGGTTTCAACTACGCCGAGGAATTTGCCACCCTTGACCTCGAGGCGCTGAAGCAGGACATCTTCGAGGTGATGACGACGTCGCAGGACTGGTGGCCTGCCGACTACGGCCACTACGGGCCGCTGTTCATCCGGATGAGCTGGCACGCCGCGGGAACGTACCGCATCGCCGACGGCCGGGGCGGCGGCGGCGCGGGCGCCCAGCGTTTCGCCCCCCTCAACAGCTGGCCGGACAATGCGAGCCTGGACAAGGCGCGCCGGCTGCTCTGGCCGGTCAAGCAGAAGTACGGCCGGAAGCTCTCCTGGGCCGACCTGCTGATCTTCACCGGCAACTGCGCCATGGAGTCGATGGGATTCAAGACCTTCGGCTTCGGTTTCGGGCGGGAGGACATCTGGGAACCCGAGGAGATCTTCTGGGGACCCGAGGACACCTGGCTCGGGGACGAGCGCTACAGCGGCGAGAGGGAACTCGCCGGCCCGCTGGGCGCCGTGCAGATGGGACTGATCTACGTCAATCCGGAAGGGCCCAACGGCAATCCGGACCCGATCGCCGCCGCCAGGGACGTCCGCGAGACATTCAAGCGCATGGCCATGAACGACGAGGAGACGCTGGCGCTCATCGTGGGCGGCCATACCTTCGGCAAGTGTCACGGCGCGGTGGACCCCCGGTACATCGGCCCTGAGCCCGAGGCCAGCCCGGTGGAGCAGCAGGGCCTCGGCTGGAGGAACACAAGCGGCACCGGCAAGGGTGCCGACGCGCTCACCAGTGGGCTCGAGGGCGCCTGGACGACCGAGCCGACCAAGTGGGACAACGGGTACCTGGACAACCTCTTCGGGTACGAGTGGGAGCTGACGACCAGCCCCGCCGGTGCCAAGCAGTGGAAGCCCACGGATCCGGCGGCCGCGACCACCGTGCCCGACGCCCATGACCCGTCGAAGCGGCACGCCCCCATGATGCTCACCACGGACATCGGGCTGAAGATGGATCCGGTCTACGCGCCCATCGCCAAGCGCTTCCACGAGCACCCGGACGAGCTGGCGGAGGCGTTCGGCAAGGCGTGGTTCAAACTGCTGCACCGCGACATGGGACCCCGCTCGCGCTACCTCGGCCCCTGGGTCCCCGGCCCCCAGCTCTGGCAGGACCCCGTCCCCGAGGTCGATCATCCACTCGTCTCGGAGGAGGACGTCGCCGCGCTCAAGAGCAGGATCCTCGCCTCGGGACTGTCCGTCCCCCAACTGGTCACCACCGCCTGGGCGTCGGCGGCGAGCTTCCGCGGCACCGACAAGCGCGGCGGGGCCAACGGGGCCCGGATCCGGCTGGAACCGCAACGGAGCTGGGAGGTCAACAACCTGCCCGAGGTGACAGAGGTGGTGGAGACCCTCGACCGGATCCGGCAGGACTTCAACGGTTCGCAGACCGGCGGAACCAAGGTCTCGCTCGCCGACCTGATCGTGCTGGGCGGGTGCGCAGCCGTCGAGCAGGCCGCGAGGAACGCCGGGCACGACATCACCGTCCCGTTCGCACCGGGGCGCACGGACGCCTCGCAGGAGCAGACCGACGTGGAGTCGTTCGCCGTACTCGAACCCAAGGCCGACGGATTCCGCAACTACCTCCGGGCGGGAGAGAAGCTGTCGCCGGAGACCCTGCTGCTGGACCGCGCCAACCTGCTGACCCTGACCGTGACCGAGATGACGGTCCTGATCGGCGGCATGCGTGCCCTGAACACCGGCTTCGGGGGATCCGCCCACGGAGTCCTCACCCACCGGCCGGAGACGCTGACCAACGACTTCTTCGTCAACCTGCTCGACATGGGCACCGAGTGGAAGGCGTCGGCCACCGCTGACAATGTGTACGACGGCCGGGACCGTGCCACCGGGGAGGTCAAGTGGACCGCCACCGCCGTCGATCTCGTCTTCGGTTCGCACTCCCAGCTCCGGGCCGTCGCGGAGGTCTACGCGTCCCGGGACGCCGACGAGAAGTTCCTGCGTGACTTCGTGGCGGCCTGGGACAAGGTGATGAACCTCGATCGGTTCGATCTCGCCTGAGCCCGGGTGTCCCGGCCGGCCACCCCCGGCCGGCCGGGACCGTACGGGGATCCGGTCAGGCACGCCGTCGTCCGACGACGAGCTCACCGCTCGTAGCGGACGACCACGGGAACGGGCGACCGATGGACGCGGCCCCCGCTGACGGGGCCGGGCACGGCGCCGGCGAACCCGCCGTGTCCGTGGCGGGCCCCACGGCGCGCCGAAACCCCTCACACGGACGGACACTGGAGATCGGAGAGGCGGTACGGCATTCCCCACCACGAAGGAGTCCACCGCGAGGGACTCTCGCAGCCGACGCGGAGAGCGGCCCGGCGACCCCCCGCCGGGTGGCGAAGTTCCCGGAGACCTCGGGCACCTCGGCCTGGCCGCCGAGCCGCCCCTCGGTGCCGACTTCCCGGGCCACCCGGGTCACCTCGGAGGTGAAGAGCGACAGCTGGCCCGCCATGCCGTTGAAGACCGTGGCGATCTCGCCGAGCAGGCCCTGGCCGTCCTCCGGCAGCCTGGTTCCGAAGTCCCCGCCGCGGACGGCGGTCAGCCCGTCGAGCAGCAGGCGCAGCCCCTCCTCACCGACCGGGTCACGCCCGACCGGCCTGGTCGAGCGGCGGGACAGCCCGGTCCAGGAGTCGATCGCCGGGCTGCTGAAGGCAGCCGGGGGCACCGTGGACGAACTCGAACAGTACCTCGACCGGCTCCTCACCCACAGCAACTCCGACACCGACGACGACACCTGTCTGATCGGCGTCCGGCTGCGCTGATCAGGCGTCATGGTCCGTCCCCGTGCTGGGGGGATCCCCCGCGGAACGGGACCGGCTCGCCGGGGCCTGCCGTGCTCCTCCCGGTCGGCCCCGGTCCTGGGCGACTCGCACACGGCGACCTGGTCGAACTCTCGCCGCCGCGCGGGGCGTACTGGACGAAGGGGCGGCGGGGGCCGACGTGGACGGCGCCGTGATCGTCGGGACGACCGTGCGGCAGGCGACGCAGGACGAGCTGACCGTGTCGTCGCAGATCAGCCGGCGGCGGGCCATGGAGTGAAGTCCGCCGGCAGCGACCGCGGCTGGGGCGTCGTCCGACCGCACAGCCCCAGGGAGGTCGCGGACACGGAGATGCCCGGCGGACCTGACGTCCGCCGGGCACCCTGCGTACCGTGCCGACCCGGTGCTACCCGAGGGATCCCCACTGCGCGGGGAACTCGGGAGGCCACGGCCTGGAGAAGTCGAACAGCGACGACCGGCCGTCGGTGAAGGGGAACTCCGCCTCACGCCACGACGGCGGGCCGCCGACGACGAAGCCGTCGCCGTGCCGCTCCAGCATCCAGGTGAACCGTGCCGCGTCCTCGGTGAGGTCGTGGCGCCGGGCCAGCTCGGCGAACTCGTCCGCCGAAGCACGCCGGATGTGGAGTCCCTTGGCATAGATGGGCCTGAGCAGCATCAACTCGACGTGCCAGAAGCAGACCTCGACCCGGGTCGAGGTCCGGTCCACCTCGGTCGCGTCGCTGCGCAGCTGCAGCTGCCGGTGCGAGGGGTCGTACCGCGTGACGCGGAAGAGCCGCCCCTCCCGGATGAACTCGGCCATGGTGTGTTCCTGCACCGTGCTCTCCGTCTCGCTAGTCCGGGAGGGGCTCCGCGACGGGCGTCGGGAAGACCTCCTTGAGCACTCCGCCCTCGGTCCTCATCCAGGTGATCGACGACCAGGGACGCTTGCCGAACTTGATGGCCGACCGGATCTGGGTCATCTCCCACGCGGTCCCGAGCCCGCTGTTGATCTCGGCGACCGCCCGCCAGTCGCCGGGGGCCACCGACTCACCGAGCTTCAGCAGGACGGCCAGCGCCTCGTCGGCGCTCTTGGCCCCCTCGACGCCGTCCAGGGTAACCGTCAGTTTGATGGCGGGATTCCCCACCGCTGCGGTCACCGCGACCATCCAGATCGGACGCCCGTCACCGTTGACGAAGGGGGCCCCGAGCGCCGGGTTGTTGAGCGTGAACGCCTTGGAGCCGGCCTCCGTGATCTCTGCGGCCAGGGCGTCCGAGTAGGGGTTGATACCCAGGACGACATGGTCTCCGGCCTTGACGACATCGGTGATGCAGTCGTTGTGGACCAGGACCGGTTCCGCGCCCGCGTACACGTAGTACGTGTGGTCGGTGTCGACCTCGAAGTTGTACACATCGGTCGTTCCCGGGTGCCGGACGACCGCAAGGACCCGGTCGGTCCCGCCGGACTCGCTCCGGAGTCTGTCGCCCGGGCGCAGGTCCGCCGCGGTCGTCCAGCCCCGGCCCTCGGTCCAGAACCGGTGGCTGTCACTCGCGGAGACCGTGCCGCTGGCCGCGGTGATCTGCACCAGCGAGTCGACCGTACGGTGGAACAGGCGCGTGACACTCCGCAGCGTACGGACGCCGGTCTGCGGGTCGTCGGCCCAGACCCGGTCCCCGACCCTGACGTCCTCGATCCGCCGGGGGCCGTGCTCGGTGTCGACCAGGGTCCCGGCGGGGAAGCAGCGACCGGCCGCCAGCGCCTCGCCCGCGGCGTTCTCCAGACCGGCGATCGCCTCCGCGGGCAGCCCCGACCGGCCCAGCTGGAACAGGGCGTCGGTGAAGGCGGCCCGGGCGGTCATCCCGGCCCGCAGTGCCCGCGCATACCGGATGCCGCCGCTGATCGCCGGGGGGATGACGATGCTGCCGATGGCGGTGACGCAGTCGATGACCGAGCCGCCGCTCTGCCCGGAGATCTTGCGCCAGCAGCCGATGAAGTCCGCGACCAGCGCCAGGCCGAGGGACTTGAGGACGGACTCCGTCAGCGACAGGCCGTTGATGTGGGTGAGCTTCTTGTAGCGCACGTTCAGCGGCCCGCTGCCCAGGTAGTCGTACTGCAGCTTGACCGGGCAGTCGGCGATCTCGTGGCCCGCTTCGGGGCAGGTCTCCAGGAAGTAGTCCTGCGTGCCGTAGAGGTGGTACTCCAGGTTGATGTCGCAGCCGATGTCGCTGCCCGAGCCCGTGCCGGCGCAGACGTCGTCCAACGGCGTGATGTCGTACTTGGCGTCCTCGCTCGGCTGGCTCACCAGGTTGGCGATGCCTGTCGGGCCCGCTTCCGAGGCGCGGTCCGCCTCGCGTTGCCGGTCGGCGTCGCTCTCCGTCTGCGCGGCCGCCCGCTGGGCCTCGTCGGCGAGGTCGCCGGCGTGCGCCGCCGCCGCCTCCGCCGTGTCGGCGTCGGACTCGGCCTGGTCGGCGACCCCGCGGGCGGTCGCCGCGTCGTCCTCGGCCGCACTGGCGGCGCTGCGAGCCGAGGCCGCGTCCTGCTCCGCGGCGTCGGCCGAACTGCGGGCGTCGCCCGCGTAGCCGGCCGCCGCGTCGGAGGCGGATGCGGCAGCGGCCGCGTCGTCATTGGCCTGCTGGTCGTACGCGACCGTGTTGGCCTCGGCCTTCTGGGCGGCCGCTGCCGCCGCGGCGGCCTGCGCGGCGGAGGCGCGGGCCTGAGCGAGCGAGGCCTGGGCCCTGGCCGCGGAGTCTGCAGCCGCGGCGGCAGCGGTGGCGGCGGCCTTGGCGTCGGCGTCGGCGGCGGCCGCGAGCGCGGCGGCCTCGGCGGAGGCCTTGGCTGCCTGGTCGGCCTTGGCCTGGGCCACGGCGGCCTGCTGCTCGGCCGCGGTCTTGGCGGCCTGGCCGGTGAGGACGGCCAAGCCCGCGGAGGCGTCGGTCTCCCGGTAGGGGGAGCCGAGTTCCACGGCGTCGTTGGCCGGCTGGATGACCTGCGCCGCGGAGTCACGGGCTGCGACTGCCGCCTGGGCCGTGGCGTAGGCGTAACCGGCGGTGCGGACGGCGTCCGCGTGCGCGGCGTCGGCCTCGTTGCGAGCGGAGGCGGCGTCGGCCCGGGCCTTGGTCGACTGCAGCTTGGCGTTGTCGGCGTCGATCTGGGCTTGGTGGACGTTGGCCGCCGCGGCCTCGGAGGCGGCGATCGCGTCGGCCGCGGCCGCGTGGGCCTTCTTCACCGCGGCCTCGGTGATCGCCACGTCCCGTTGCGCGGCGTCGGAGGCGGCCTTGGCCCGGGAGGCGTCCGCCTCGGCCCGGGTCGCCGCCGCGTCGGCGGCCGACGCGGCGGCGGTGGCCGAGTCGGCGGCGGCGCGGGCGGCGGTCGCGGCGGCCGTCGCCTGGTCGGCTGCCGTACGGGCGGCCGTGGCGGCGGCCCTTGCGTCCGCGGCCGCGTCCGTGCCCTCCACGGCGGCGGCGCGCGCCTCCAGCGCGGCGGCCTTGGCCGTGAGGACGTCGCGGTTGCTCTCGGCTTCCAGGGCGTTGTCGCGTGCGGTGGTGGCTGTGCGTTCGGCCGCCAGCGCCGCGTCCTTCTTCTCGGCGGCGGTGGCGCCCGCACTCCGGGCGGTGCTCAGTGCGGCGGCGGCCGTCTGCCGCTGCGCCTGCGCCGTGGCGTCCGAGGCAGCCGCCTTGGCCCGCTCGGAGGCGGCGGTCTCCTTCTCGGCCTTGGCCTTGTCCCGTTCGGCCTCGGCGGTCGCCCGCTTGGCCCTGGCGTCGGCCGCGGCATCCTTGGCGGTCTGCTCCGCCGCCTCGGCCTTGGCCTGTGCGGTCTTGGCCTTGGTGGCGTTGGCCGCGGCTGCGGCGGCCTGCTGGGCTGCGCCGTCGGCCGCCGCCTTGGCCTGTGCGGCGGCCTCCTCGGCTGCTGCGCGACGGAACTCGGCCTTGGTGGCGTGGGCCTGGGTGTCGGCCAGTGCCATCAGGGTTTTGCTGTCGGCGGCCGAGGCGCGGGTGGCGTTCGCCGCGGTCTCGGTGGCCTTGGAGGCCGCGAGTGCGGCCGCAGCCGACGCCTTGGTGACCTGGGCCGCCTGCTGGGCGGCGAGCAGACCCCGGCCGCGGGGCAGCCCGGCTGCGTCCGCCACGGCGTAGGCCGCGGTCTGAGCAGCTGTGGCCTTGTCGGCCTGGGCCTGCGCGGACAGGGCCGCCCGGGAGGCGACCAGCAGTCGCCCGGCTGCGCGGGCCTGGGCCTGGGCGATGCGGGTCTTGACCGAGTCGAACTCGGACTGTGCGGGGTAGTCGAGTCCGGCACTGGCGGGGGTCTGCTTGAGCCAGTACGCCTGCCACTCGGTCAGCCGGCCGGCTATCAGCGACTGTCCCAGGGCCTCACCCATGGCCTGCGAGGCGACGACCAGGTCGGCGTTGGCCTGGGCCTCGGCCGCCAGGATGGTGTTCCGCTGGGCGGCCTGGCCGGAGATCTCGGCCTGCCACTCGGTGGAGGCCGTCTCGACCTCGGCGGACAGGACGTTGTGCGGGTCGACGGGGTTGGTGCTGTCGCAGGAGGCGAAGCGGGCCTTGAGCGCCTCGACGTCGAGCCGGAACTCCATGCTGTCGGCGGCGGGGGCGGTGCTGGGGAAGCCGCCGTTCTGCAGGAAGATCCGGGCGTCGTCCGCATAGAGCGGGTGCATGAAGTCGACGTCCCACCGCCACGCGCTCCAGGCCGCGTAGGCGTACTGGAACGACGCGTTGTCGGGGAAGTCCACCCTCTGGGGTTCCGGGTAGAGGGAGTTGCCCAGGGCTTTCTCCGCCTGGGCTGACTCCTTCCCCGCCAGCGGGGTCAGGTCGGCGTAGAAGTCGTCCTCGGCGTTCCAGAACTGGTCGGAGATCCAGCTGGAGAGGCCGGTCTGCTCGAAGATGTCGGGATCGCGGGGAGCCCAGGTGAAGCCCGTCTGGGAGTAGCCGGGGGGCGGCGTCTTGACGGAGAGCTGGCTGTCCCAGACGTTGTCACGGGCGGCCAGCTCGTCCATCTTGGCCTCGGACGCCGCGCGGTCCTGGTCGAACGCCACAGAGAGGGGTGTGCTGGTCCAGTAGTCCTCGTCGGCGGCCGCGAGCAGGTCGGACTCGGCGCCGGCGAAGCCGTCGCGGGCGACCGCCTTCATGGCGGGGCCACCCTTGCGCAGCACCAGTCCCAGGCGGCACTGGGCCTCGCGCAGTGAGGCGGCCGCCGCGGGGTCGAAAGCGACCGTTTCACCGGTCGTGGTGGCTGCCACCGGCGGGAGAGCCGGGGCGTTGACGCCCGACATGGTCACCGCGGCGGCGGTGACCAGGGCGGTGGTTGCCAGCAGTCGTGAGAGGGCGCCGCGTGTCCGGCGACGGCGTGGTGGGGCATTGGTGCGCATGCGTGGGTACGACCCGATCTGTGAAGCGCGGCGCCAGGCCGGCCGGCGCGCGAGGGCATGGGGCGGAGCAGGTGCACGTCCGTGTCGACGGGCCGTCAGAAGAGCGTGGTGTAGCCGTTCCAGCCGGTGGTACCGATCTGGACCCTGGTGGCGTACGGGGCCGCGGCGCTGCCAGTGCCCTTGTAGAGCCACAGGGCGCCCGCGGTGTCACGGGCGATCAGGTCGCACTTGCCGTCGCCGTTGTTGTCGCCGGTGGACACCAGGGCGTTGTAGATGTTCCAGCCGGCACCGATCCTGGTCCGGGTGCCGAAGGGGGCCGTGGCGTTGCCGGTGCCGGGGTAGAGCCACAGGACGCCGGTGCTGTCGCGGGCCACCACATCGGCCTTGCCGTCGCCGGTGAGGTCGCCCTTGCCGGCGATCTGGTCCATGGTGTCCCATGCGTTGCCGACCTTGACCCGGGGCGCCAGGACGCCGTCGGCCCCGCCCTGGTAGAGGTAGAGGTCGCCGGCGGAGTCCCGGCCGAGCAGGTCGGGGTAGGCGGTACCGCCGAGGTCTCCCGGGGCGATGAGCAGGTTGTAGATGTCCCACCCGCCGCCGATGAGCCTGGTGTCGCCGCCCCGGTCGGCGGTGTACCAGAGGCTGCCGTTCAGGCGGAAGTAGAAGTCGACGCTCCTGCCGTTGGCGGGAGCGTCGGTCTGCACCATGGCGGTGACATTGACCGCGGCGGCGCCCATGTCCACCTTGGGCTTGACGCCCCCGGAGCCCGAGGGTTCGTAGTCGAAGAGGTGCCCGGCGGAGTTGATGCCGAACAGGGGGAAAGTCTGAGTGCCGGTCACCGCGGCGGCGTTCGCAGTCGGCGTGGCCGACCCGGCGTGCAGCCCGGCGAGCAGGGCGGCGAGCAGGGCGGCGAGCAACGCGGTCAGGGCCAGCCCCGCCGTTCGCCTGCCCGCCCGGCGAGCCGCGCGGCGGAGTGTGGTGTGTATGCGCACAGGGATTCCTCTTGAGAGGCCATGACGCACACGCCCCCGCGGGCACGGCGAAGCAGCCTCCCCCCAGGGCGCGCACGCCAGGCTGTTTGACCGTGGCATGGTGGACTCTAGACCTTGATATGAATGCGGGCACGACAATCAGGCACATCGAGGTGGCCGCATTCAGGCGGCCGAGAGCCCGGTTCGTTGTCGCCGAATTCGTTGCTTCACCGTGCCATGGCCTGGATGCAACACGGCATTTCCCCGGGGAACGCCCCGCGCGGGCGGTGGCGGGCGCCGCCCGGCGTCTTCAGCTCGTCCCACCAACCGGTCGATCGAGTAAAAACGGTCGAATGATCTCCTTTTGGATGCCGACCTGTTGTCCTCCCGGCAGGGCCTGGCGAACGCCCCGGAGTTCGAGCGGGTGCGGGTGTCCTCGGAGCCCTCCGTCCGCGGTTCCACAGCCGCCTCCGGACCGAGTCGGTCGAAGAAGATCCGCAGATCCGCAACGGGCCGCCACGGCGCGATCGTCGGAAGGCAGTCGTGGACGTCCCAGGTGCCCCCGCGCCGGGCGCAGGCGCGCAAACCTCCGCGGACACGGGGGAGCCAAGGGCGTCGGGAAAGGCCCGGCTCCAACTGCCTGTGGCTGATGGGCACCGGACGCCGTCGAAAGGCCGCGAATGCGCCGGCCTGTGCGGTTCTGGGAACGATGTCTGCGCCAGGCAGGCTGCGGCAGCAGTGCCCAGCGCCTTCCGCGCCCCGCAGATTCCGGGAATCCGGCGTTCGTGCCCGGACCGGGCTGGGCAGCAGCGTCAAACGGTGATTGGCTGGCCTCCGTCACCGTAACCGACTTCGCAGGAGAAGCGCGCAGAGATGAGTTCCACCTATGAGTACAAGGTCGTCACCTTCCGGGAGTCGCTGATCGGCGACGCGCTGGACAGCGACAAGCTGGAGAAGGTCCTCAACAAGCACGCCGAGGACGGCTGGGGTCTGAAGGCGATCACCTCTGCCGACGTCAAGGGCCGTATCGGGCCCGGCGCCGTCGAGGGGCTGCTGCTCACCTTCGAGCGGCCGCGTCAGTAACCGTCAGCGACGACGCCAGGCGGCGGACGGTCCCGGCACCTGTCCCTGACCGTCCGCCGCCACGGCTCGCCCCTCGCTGGCGCCCGCGAGCAGCCCGGACCGGGCCGGCCTGCCGTCCCTGAACCGAGCATGACGGTGACTCAGGCTGCCTCCCCGGTGCCGGTGTGGAGCGGTCCCTCAGACGTCGAGGCGGGACGTGGGGAGCAGGGTCCTCGCCGCGCTCAGCGCGGCCGCACGGCTGCCGCGTACGGGCTCCGCCATCACGCGTTCGCAGGTGGGGTGAGCGGAGCCAGGGCCCGTTCGACGGCGGGGCCAGGTGCCTTCCCGTTTCGCGGGCGATCGCTGTGTTGCCCGGCCCCCCGGACGGCCTGCGCACGAGCCGCGCCCGCAGGCGGTCAACGGTGCGGGGTGCTGTGGCCGTAGCCGCTCTCTCGGCCGGTGCCGTCCGGCGGCGGTGAGGCCGTTCGGGCTCGCGGTGGCTACGGGCAAGGCAGCAGGCCGTTCGGCAGGAGCGGATCAGGGCGCCCGAAGCATCCTGCATCCAGCCCGACTGCGGGCGGCCCAGGTCCGTCAGAGGATGAACGGGCTGTCCGGCTCGCAGATCCGGCGGAGCGCCTCCAGGGGATACGGGGTCAGCCTGCTCTCAAAACGGAACTCGCGGTAGTAGTCCGTCATCACTGCCGCGATCGGGGCGTGGCGGCTGAGGATCGCTGCGACCTGCGACGGAATTCCCGTCGGAGGTTCCCCTCGGGCGCAGGCGTGCACGAATGCGGTGCGCTCGTCCCCCTGGTACCCGTACAGGGCGGTGGTGAGCCACTGCACCAGGTGGGTGACGGTGTAGCAGCGGTCGTAGGTCCGGTGTTCGGCGAAGAATTCGGCCTCCTCCTCCGACAGGTCGAACCGGGAGGAGATCGCGAGGCCGTAGTCCGTGAAGAACAGGCGCTCGCCGTCGGTGAGGATGTTCTGGAAGTGGCCGTCGAAATGCAGGAGCCCGCGGGCGTTCATGAAAGAGGTGCCGGCCTCGAGTTCCCTCTCCACCATGGTGCATGCCCGCTCGGCCGTCCCGTCGTCGGCCTTGACCTGAACGTCCAGCCAGTCGTGCAGGTTCTGCGGGATGTACTCCAGGAACAGTGCGACGCTCGCCGAGGAGTCCCGCAGTGCCTCGATCCGCCGGCGCACCTGCGGTCCGCCTCCCCAGTAGGCGACAGCCTTCTCCACGTCGGCCAGTTGCTCGGGGAGCACCTGCCCCGGGTGCGGCAGCACCCGCCAGTGGTACATCAGGGGAAAGCCCTCATGGTCCTGTGCGAGCACCCAGTTGGTCGTCATGGTGTGCACGGCCAGCTCCCGCCAGGCCCCCCACCCCGGGCCTCCGGGAACCCCGAGGCCGGGATGGCAGAAGGTGGGCAGCCCGAAGAGGTTCGCCGTGGAGTGGACGTTCTCCGGCTGCCTCTCCAGAGCGGTCAGCGGCAGCCGCTTGACGAAGACCGGGGTTCCGCCGACCTTCAGCAGGGCCGAGGTCCCGCCGATGCCGGAACCCATCGGCGCAGCCGTCTCCACCAGGTCGCGCAGTTCGCGGTCACTGCACAGCGCCAGTGATGTGGAGACGGCACTGTAGGCCGCCAGACGCGCTGCACGCGACGCGTCGAAGCTCTCCACGGCCACCTCCACCAGGGCACCAACCTCTCCGACACATCCGGGCCGTTCCCGGGGCGCACACCCGCCATGCACAGCCCTGCGGTTCGCCCCCTGGTACGGGCGGAGGGCCCAGGAAGCGTTGGGGAACACGACTCCGAACTCTCCCTGCCCGCACTGTACGTGAGGACCGACGACAAGGCCGGGCGAACATGACGCCCCGGTGGACCGCCTCTGCTCAGCGGCCCGGATCCGGTCTGTCCGCCGGGGTCGAGACCCTTCCGCACAGTCCTCGATGCCCGCGAACACGCCCTTCAGACCCAGGGCCCGACCTCCGAGGGGCGTTCGGAGCCCGGCCACTCAGTCCACCCGTGCGGAGTGGACGGCGGTGAAGGCCAGCAGGGGCGTGGCGGTCCGCGGAGGGTCCTCGAGCAGGGGCGAGTGCCCGAGACCCGGCAGCAACTCGACCTCGGGGCCCGGCACGACGCGGTAGTCGGACGCCGATGAGGACCGCCATCTGCGGTCGTCCTCGCCGAAGATCACCAGGAGCGGCTTGCCCAGGCCCGCCAGCCGCTCCGGCAGCGCCCGCTGCTCCAGATAGGAGCGGGTGGCCCGCATGGTCGCGGTGAACGTGTGAGGGGTCATGGCACGTACCTCGTCCAGGATCTCCTGCGGGATCCGGTAGCCCGCGCGGCTGAAACCCGTGCTCGCCAGCTGCCGGAGCTGCTCGTCGGTCGGTGGCCACTGGGTGGGACCGGTCGCGGCGGACTCCGGGGCGATGAAGGCGTCCAGGCTGGGTCCGGTGTTGACGAGCGCGAGCGCGGTCACCAGGTCGGGCCGCTGTTCGGCGAGGGAGGTGGCGACCACGCCGCCGCTGGAGTGCCCGGCGACCACGGCGTGGCCGACGCCGAGCCGGTCGAGTACCGCGCCGGCCCGGCGTGCCTGGTCCGGGAGCGCGTAGCTGCGGTCGGCGGGTTTGTCCGACCGGCCGTGGCCGAGCAGGTCGATCCGGATCACCCGGTGCGACCCGGTCAGCAGGGGGACCATCGGGCTCCATGAACGGACCGAGGACGCGGATCCGTGGATGAGCAGGAGTGCGGGCGCGTCGCGGGGGCCGTCCTCGCACACATGGATGTCGCCGTCGTCCAGCGACAGGACGGAAGTGCGGGTGGCCTTGCCGCCGTCCGGGAACGAACCACCGTCAGAAACAGTCATGGGCCCACCCTGCCGCCGGTGCCCGCCGGTGGATTGGACGAATGTTCCCGCTTCCGGCGTACGTAGCATGGAACGATGCAGACCTTTGTGCACGGTCCGGCCGAGTGGGACGTCGAGTGCCCGCGACGGCCCAGCCGGGTGGCCGGTGTCACCATGGCCGGGTTCCGGGTGCACGACCTGGGGGCGCTCCGCATCGTCCCGCACCCGGCCGTGACGCTGCTTCTGGAGTTCGGCGCCGGTTCGCCGGTCCTCGACTGCGCCGCGGGGCGTCAGGAACGGGGATGCCTCGTCGCCGGGCCCGGACTCGGGTCGGCGGGCGCGGTCCGGGCGCGGGGGGAGAACGTCGAGTGTGTGCAGATACGCCTCTCCCCGGTGATAGCCCGCGCGGTGCTGGGCGTCCCACCCGCCGAACTCGCGGGCGCCGCCGTGTCGCTGGGAGACCTGTGGGGCCGGGAGGCGTCACGGATCCGCCAGCGACTGGGCGACGCCACGTCATGGAGCGAGCGCTTCGCACTGACGGAGGCGCTGCTCGCCCGCCGGCATCAGGCCCGGCCGCCGGTGGACCCGGAGGTGGCCTGGGCCTGGCAGCGGATCGCGGTCAGCCGTGGTCTGACCCGGGTCGACGCACTCGCGGCCGAACTCGGCTGGAGCCGCAAGCGGCTCTGGTCCCGGTTCCGGTCACAGCTCGGCCTGCCGCCCAAGCACGCGGTGAAGCTGGTCCGCTTCGACCATGCCGCCCACCGGCTCGTCGCGGGTGAGGGCGCGGCCAGGGTCGCCGCCGACACCGGGTACGCAGACCAGTCCCATCTGCACCGGGACGTCATGGCGTTCACCGGGGCCACCCCGGCGACCGTGGCCGGCGAGCCGTTTCTCGCGGTGGACGGCATCGCCTGGCCCAGCCATGGATCGAGCGCGCCCCTCACCCCTGCGGGGGCTCCGGCGCCTTCGCCGGCCGGGGGTGGGACGGCCGGCCGGGGTCGCGTCCGCGGCTGAGGCCCTCGGTGTCGTGGACGCCGCCCGCAGGCGGCCCTGCCGTCGGCGCACCCCCGTCCGCCGACGGCGGCCGGACGGCTCCCCGAGGCCGCGCACACACCGCAGCGCCCGGCTCGCAGGCGGCGCCCGGGGGCGGAGTCTGCGAGCCGGGCGCTGATCACGGCCGGGCGGCCCGGAGGTGCGGGGAGGCGTCCGAAGGCGCCTCCCCGCGTTCGCCGGGCGGGACCTAGGAGAGGACCGGGGCGTTCGGGTCCCAGTCGGGGACACGGGTGAGGTATCCGCCCCAGTACAGGTTCGCGTCCTGCTCGAAACTGTTGCCCAGGGCAGGGCTCGGGGCCATGTTGAGGACGAAGACCCGTCCGTCGTGGAGTCGCTGGTAGACAGGCCGATCGGAGAGATACGACTTGGCGCTCGCCTTGGCATAGGCCACCAGGTACGCCGTGACGGAGTGGTACTTCGCCCACTGCACGGAGTGCCTGGCCTCGTGGCCCAGCAGGTTCCTGCCGTACTTCTTCACATACGCCGGCCCATAGGCGGGATTGCTTCCGTCCGCGGCCTGCAGCTCGTCGTTGATCGACTGGTCGTACTGCAGGCGCGCCTGCAGCGACGCCTTGTCTCCCGGCCAGAAGAGCACATCGCCGACCGTCGAGGGCTGGTCGCCACCGGGCGAGCTTCCGTAGCAGATCACCTGGAGCTTGCCCCGCTCACAGCTCAGGTGCTCGTGTACGGCGTAGAGCTGGGCCGCGACGTTGGCGCCGTTGCGGTTGTTCGCCGCGTGGAACGGCTTGTCCTTCAGGAAGTCGCTCGGCTTCGACTTCTTACCGGTGCCGCCCTTGTGCGAGGCGGGGGCCTTTCCGGCCTTGTGGTGGGTGCTGCTGGGCGGGTCCGCCTTGCACCCGGTGTGGCACTTGGTGCCGTCTCCGTGGGTCTGGCCGTTCTTGGGGCAGTCCACGTCGAAGCCGCGGCCGCAGGCCAGCCCGTCGCCGCTCGGGTCGGACTGGGTGACGGGACTGTTGTCGGCGTAGGCGTAGCCGTTGAGCGACTGCGGGTCGTTGGTGTCGAGCTGGGGGTCGGCGGAGAGGAAGCGGCCGCTTGCGGGGTCGTAGTCGCGGTCCCCCAGGTGCGTCAGGCCGGTGCCGGGGTCGTTGGTGCCGCCGATGAAGCCCTTGTCGCCGGACCAGCTCGCCGGGAGGGCGCCGCGGGTGCCGCCGAAGGGAGTGGTGCGCTGCTCCTGCATGGTCAGATCGGCGCTGTTGACGTCCAGTTGGCCGGTGCCGAGGTGGTCGGCGATCAGGAAGGAGAGCTTGTTGTCGTCGGTGCGTACGGCCTGGTTGCCGGCGCCCAGGTCGTAGTAGCGGGTGGCGTGCGGGGTCGAGCCGGTGGCGAGGGTGACCTCGGTGGTGCCGAGGAAGAGGGTGGTGGAGCTGTCGGTGCGGGTGATCAGGCGGTTGCCGTCGGCGTCGTAGACGTAGGAGGTGGTCGCGGTGCCGCCGTGGCCGTTGTCCGCGGTCACCTGGGAGAGGCGGCCCTCGCTGTCCCAGAGGAAGGTCTGGTTGCCGCCTCCCACCGCCCGCGTCTTGGTGTTGCCGTCGGAGTCGTACGTGTAGGTGCTCTGCGAGGTGCCGCCGGGACCGGTGGTCTGCACCCCGGTGAGCGTGTGCGGCTGCGGGCCGCCGCTCGCCGGGTAGGTGTAGCTGCGGACCGTGTCCTGGCCGCTGTTCCCGGTCGGGGAGTGGTCGGTCTCGGACTTGCGGTCGCCGTCGGTGTCGTAGCCGAACGACTGCCAGTACGGCGCCGGGCCGCCCAGTACCGAGGCGGAGGGGGTGGCGGCGCACCCCGCACTGCCCTGCGCCCAGGCCTCGGTGAGCCGGCGCAGCGGGTCGTACTGGAAGCACTGGTCGTCGGTGCCGTCCCGGGAGACGTCGCTGACGGAGGTGATGTTGCCGGCCTGGTCGTAGCCGTAGGTGGCGGACTTGTCGGTGCCGGGGACGTCCTGGCGGTCGACCCGGGAGTTGGACAGCCGCCCGGTGCCCCACTCGTAGGTGTTGGTGACCTGGGTCGTCTTCCCGCCGGCCGCCTGGTAGGTGTACTGCAGCGGCTGGCCGGTGTTGCTGTAGGTGGTGCCGGTGATGTACGTCGCGCCACCCGAGCCGGACAGGGTGACCGGTCGCAGCACCTCGTCGTAGGTGGGGGTGACGGCCTCGGCGGTGAGGCTCCCGGCCGCAGGGTAGCCGATCGACTGGGTGGTGCCGTCCGCGTTGTACTGCACCGTGCTCTGGTAGGAGCCGGCCAGTGCGCCCTCGGCGGCGGGGATGGTG